>JAFWUX010000210.1 GCA_017523995.1 Oscillospiraceae bacterium
AAGAATAGATGCGCAGGATTTTTGTCATGAGACAAGGCAGAAAGCCGCAGCCTTGCTGACGCAAGGCAAGGATTTCTAACGCAGTATCATGGCAAAAAGACAAGCAGATATCTTCAAGAGATAGTTGGGACATCAATAGTATTGAAATATGATATAATCGGGCTGAATCAGGTAAGGAGTGAACCGGCATGAAATACAGACCTTTTGCGGCGGTACTGCTCTCCGCGGTGCTGCTGACCGGCTGCGGCGAAGCATCGCAGGCACAGAGCGATGCGCTCTATGCGGCTGATCTGTTCACAATGGATACCTATATGAATCTCAAGGCTTACGGCAGCAATGCAGAAGCCGCCGTGCAGGAGGCGGAGGAACGCATCCAAACACTGGAGCACACGCTTTCTGTCACGGATCACGGCAGCGATCTCTACGCGCTCAATCACGCGGAGGGAACCGCCGTCAATATCTCAGATGACACCCGCAATATCCTCGATACCGCGGCAAAGATCGGGAAGGAGAGCGGCGGTGCACTCTGCATCTCGCTCTATCCCGTGCTGCGGACATGGGGCTTTACCACCGGCGAATACCGCGTACCGGCAGACAGCGAGCTTGCTGATCTGCTGCAGCTCTGCGATGACAGTCTGATCGCAGTCAGCGGCAATTCTGTTACGCTGCCGCTGCAAACCGAGATCGACCTCGGCGCAGTCGCAAAGGGATATACCGGTGATGCGGTCATGGAAATATACAAACAGCACGGCGTCACCGCGGGCATTATCAGTCTCGGCGGCAATGTGCAGGCGCTCGGGAAAAAGCCTGACGGCAGCGCGTGGACAGTCGGTGTGACCGATCCGTTTGCGCCGGAGCAGCTGCTCGGAACCGTCACCGTCACGGACAAAGCGGTGATCACATCCGGCAATTACGAGCGCTATTTCACCGGTGAGGACGGGCAGCGCTACTGGCATATTCTCGATCCGGCAACCGGCAGACCCGCGGAGAACGGGCTGGTCTCGGTCACGGTGATCGGGGACTGCGGCGCGGAATGTGATGCGCTTTCGACGGCGCTGTTCGTTGAGGGTACAGAGCAGGCAGCCGCACACTGGCGCAGAGCCGGCGGCTTTGAGATGATCCTTGTCACAGAGGACGGCGAGGTGCTGCTGACAGAAGGCATCGCCGCAGATTTTCAGCCGAAGCGCGAAGTGCAGAGCAGGGTGATCGGGCATGACGAAGAAAGCTAAGATCATTGCGGCAGCGGCTGCGGCGGTGTTCCTGACGGCGCTTGTGCTTTCGGTTTACATCCTGCGGAAAGCGCCGGAAAACCGCATTGAGATTGTGCAGGACGGCAGCGTGCTTTATACATTTGATCTCAGCACGGCGGAAAATCAAACCATACGAATTCCCGCCGCAGACGGCGGATATAATACTGTTGCCATTGAGGACGGCACGGTGCGCGTTGAAAGCGCAGACTGTCCCGATCAGACCTGCGTCAAAATGGGAACGCTCAAATCGGAGCATCTGCCGCTGGTCTGTCTGCCGCACAGGCTGATTGTCCGGTTCGCGGAAGGCGGTGCGGCATGAGGACGAAGCGTCTTGCGGAGCTCGGGCTGCTTGCGGCAATCGCGCTGATCATGTTTGTGATCGAAATGCGCATCCCGAATCCGTTTCCGATTCCCGGCATCAAGCTCGGGCTTGCGAACATCGTCACGGTTTACGCCGTGTTCCGTTACCGCGCATATGAAACAGCGATGATCGTTGCGGTGCGCGTGATTCTCGGCGCGGTGTTCGGCGGCAATCCCTCGGCGCTGCTGTATTCCGCATGCGGTGCGGTCTGCTGCCTGCTCGGGATGCTGCTGCTGCGGAAGATTCTGCCGGAAAAGCAGATCTGGCTGTGCAGCATCATCGGCGCGATGTTCCACAACTGCGGACAGATTGCGGCTGCTGTTGCCGCCATGCGGACATTCAGCGTTGCGGCATATCTGCCGTTGCTGCTCGTCAGCGGCTCGCTTGCGGGATTGTTCACCGGTCTGACGGCGCAGTTTTTACTGAAGCGCATCCAGCCGATGCAATAGCAAACAATGGGAAGGTGACTTTCAGGCTCTTTCCGACTTTTCAATAAATGTGAGGTGTGATTGACATGTCAGAAGAAACAATGATCCGGAACTGTTCACCGACGCTTGCGGGAATCAAAACAGGGAATCTGTTCCGCTGCTGCTATGAAACCGCCGCGGATATGCGTGAAGCCGTCCGGCACTGGAACCGGCTGCTCGGCAAAAAGGGCGTCCGCATCCTGCCGCTGCGCTATCAGAACAAGCATGCGCTGATGTATGTCTACCGCCCCTCGCATCTCTCCGCAGATCTGCGCGACACCTCTGCGGATGCGATTCTCCGGCGCTGCGGCTACACGGCAAAAACCTCAGAGCACTGCATCGTCGAGCTGATGAAGCGGCTCAGAAGCGATACCGATTTCCCGCATGAAATCGGCTTGTTTCTCGGCTATCCGCCTGAGGATGTCTCGGGCTTCATGGAGCAGAAGGCGTGCGGCTACAAATGTGTCGGCTGCTGGAAGGTCTACGGCGATGAGCAGGCATGCAGAAAGCGATTTGCGCAGTATAAGCGCTGTACAGAGACCTATGAATCGCTGCTGCGAAAGGGGAGATCCGTGCTTTCGATGACGGTCTCCGAATTTATTTGACCGGCGGTTAGCAATTGCTAATCAAAAGCGCCGCAGGCGATATGACAGATGCCCACACAGAAGTTTTGCCCCGAAGCGTTTTAACATGCTTCGGGGCAAAACTTCTATATGGGTATTTTTTGTATATTTCCGCCTCAGTGCCCTGTCAGCAGGGATTCCAGCTCGGCAATGCTGTGCGTGTGCGTATGCTGCCGGTCGGAGAGGCAGTGCGCGTGTTCATGCGTGTGCGTGATCGTGTGCGTATGCGTGGAGCCGCCATGTGTGTGCGTGATGGTATGGGTGTGCGCGTGGGTATGCGCATGTGCGAGCGTGTCGATCACAATGCAGACGGTTCCGGCGAGCATCACGAGCAGCGCGGCGAAAAATCCGATTGTCAGCGGCTCATGGAGCAGCACGAACGAGAGAAACACGCCGATGAACGGCGCGGCGGCGTAATAAGCGCTTGTCTTTGCTGCGCCGAGACTGCTCTGCGCACGGATATACGTGAAAATGCTCAGTCCGTAAGCGACAAACCCGAGCAGCAGTGCGGGCAGGATATAGCGGAGCTGCGGGAACGGTTCGCCTGCAAAGAATGCAATCGCCATTGAGCCGAGCCCCGAGCCGAAGCCCTTGAGCGTCACGATCTGATAGGTGCTCTTTTCGGAGATGCTGCGCGTGCAGTTGTTCTCGAGACCCCAGCAGGCGGCGGCACCGAGCACGAACAGCGAACCGACCGAGAACTTCAGGCTGCCTGCGCCGCTGAAAGAGAGCATCATGCTCGCGATCAGGATCAGCACGATTGCCGCCCAGAGCCGCTTGCTGACCTTCTCCCTGAACAGCAGCAGCGCAATGATTATTGTAGCCACAATTTCAAAATTGCCGAGCAGCGATGCATTTGCCGCGCTGCCCGTCCGGACGCCGATCATCAGCAGGATCGGCGCAATGATGTCAAGCAGAATCATCCCGATTGTGTAGGGCAGCTCTTTGCGGGTCAGCCGCTCAGCGGGCTGTTCGTGCCGGTAATGCGGCAGATACATCATCCCGACGCCGATGCCCGCACCGAGATAGAGCAGTGCCGCGGCATAGGTCGGCGCGATTTGTTCGAGCAGCAGCTTTGCGCAGGGGATGCTCAGCGCGTAAAAGACCGCCGCCGCGAGCGCATAACCGATTGCCTGTATGCGTTTCATATTGCACCTGCCGTTCAGTGCGATTCGATCAGCGTCATGATCTCATCAAACGCCTTTTTGCATCCGGGGATGAAATACTGAATCGCATAGCAGTGATGCATCCCCCTGCCGACATGAATCGTGCAGGGAACGCCCGCCTTCCGGAAGCTCTCCGCGTAGCTCGGTGCAAAGGCATAGAGCGCCTCTGCGCTGCCGTAATAGAAATGAGCCTCGGGCGCATTGCGGAAGTCGCCGTGCGCCGTCGCGAGATATTTCTCCGGCACATCATGCCCGCAGCACATAATCTCCCGCGCCAGATACATATATGATTCCGGCAGCATGATATCGCGCTGCGCATATTTATGGAGCAGCTCCTTTTCGCGGTCAGTGACGGGCACGCTGCCGGGCGAAACCGGAATCAGCAGCCCCGGCATCGGGACAGTTGAACCGTTGTCATTCCGCTCATTGATATAGGTGATGAGATCGAGCATCAGTGCCGCGCCCGAGGAAAACCCGAGAAAGATAATATCCTCTGCGGCATAAAATTCCAGCATTTTCTCATAGCATGCAAAGAGCATTTCGACATTTTCGAGCATGTCATGCTCGTGGCAGAGCGGATAATAGGGGAACCAGACATCCCTGCCGGTGCGCATGCCGATTTTGCGCGAAAGCCCGATATCACCGGCATCCGAGCCGAGGATCATGCCGCCGCCGAAGACAAACAGCACCGCCTTTTTCTGCCGCTGCGCTTCGCAGTTGATTTCAACGCAGTGATATGCTCCGAGGATCATGTGGTCGGTATAGTGTGCCTTGCTGTCCGCCGGCATGACGAAGTGCCGGTTTTTCGCATTCGCCGCAGCCGCATTTGCAAGGACCTGTTCCTTTGTGCCCTCCATGCTCTTTTTGAGGTTTGAAGCTTTGACAACCGTCTTTGTCAGTTTATAAAGCGGATTGCCGATGCCGGTCGGCGCATCCGTGACCTGATATTTCATGATGAACTCCTTTCACGTTTCTGTGCAGATTTCATGCAGAGCAGCAAGCCGCCGAACATCCAGATATTGCCGATGCTGATCCATGCAGCAGTCAGCGCGTTTGTGATCGCATGATTACCGGCGAATTTCAGCAGCATCGCTGCGCCCATCCCGACGGGCATCGAAAAAATCCAGCACCACTTCGGATAGGGCGTCAGCCCCTTTGCAAATGCGCTGATCTGTGCAGCGCTCATCACAATATAAAAAATGAAGAACAGGATGATCCCGGGCAGCAGGAAAAACTCCCCGAACCGGATCACAGAGCGGAACGCGGTCTCCGGCGAAACCTGCATCATGTATTTGTAAAAGAACACCGCCGCCAGACAAGGCACATGCACGCCGCATGCCGCGAACATCAGATAGCCGAGAACACCGCTGCGGAATGCATGCGCATGTTTTTTGCTGCCCGAGGCGATCAGGCGGAAGATGCCGAAATAGCAGAGCCCCTCCAGCGAAATGCCGATCAGACCGAGAAATGCTGACCAGAAAAGCGTTGCGTCGGAAAGCACCAGAAATTGCGAGAGCTTTTTTTCCAGTCCGGAAAGACTGTTGTCACGGACACCGTATCCGAGAATCCAGTCGCTGACGAATACCGTGCAGCCCGCAAGCAGCCCGATCGTCAGCAGCTTGCGGATGCGCTTCCAATCCAGCGTATCATCAAAAATATCCATATTTCCTCCTTGTCTGCAAGCGATTTGCATATGCTAACTGTATTATAGCACATTCTTTTTGAAATTGCAATGGAGATCCTGTAAAAACAGAAACGGAGAAAATCATGTCCGGTCAGATTGCCGGCAGAAGTACAAAAACACTTGACATCCGGAAGAAACTGTGCTATAATCAAATTATATAGAGAATTCAGGCAGACCATATTGACTTACAGGGGTACATCACCGTTTCGGATGACGATGCGGCAGAGCCCTGTGAAGCGAAGGAATCGCCTGAACCGGAGCTGTAAGATCAGGGCAGCCGCATTTTGGGGAATGCGGCTGCCTTTTTGCATGTCACCGGAAAACGGAATTGTACCGCATCGGTACAGATCGAATCAGGAGGGAGGGATGCATGCGAATCCGGTACAACGCTTTGAGGAAATGTGATTTCAGGGGGAAATCGCAAAAGCGGCGCATATAAAAACAGCCGCTTTCTATTGGGAGGATATCAAAAATGCGAAAAAAACTTTTTTCGGTCATGTCAGCCATGATGCTGGCAGCCACGGCTTTGCCGCAGGGCTTCGGTCTTGAGGCGGCAGCAGCCGAAAAGATTAAAATCATGCCGCTGGGCGATTCGATCACCTACGGCATGGCAGATGAGGGCGGCTACAGAAAATATCTGTGGCAGATCCTCAGGGAAAAGGGATACGAGAATATCGACTTTGTAGGACCGGAAGGCTCTGAGCGCGCGACGTTCAATTACAACGGGCAGCAGGTCACCTACGATGACAATCATGCAGGCTACAGCGGCTACACAATCGTGAACCGTCCGGGCGGATGGTTCGGTCAGCTCAACGGCATTCTGGAGACGATGCAGCAGGGCGATTACATCACCAAGTATGCACCGGATATCATTCTGCTGCAAATCGGCACGAACGATATCAACAACGGCGCCCTGAACAGCACCGAAACCGATCTGCACACTTTGCTTGATTATCTTTGCGAAAAGCGTCCGCAGAACGGCGTCATTTTCATGACAACCATTCCCGATCTCGGCGGCAATCTCGGCTGGGCAGGCGGCGACAAAACCGCCGACATCGCTTCGTATAACAAGATTGTCAAAAAGGTCGCGGACGAATACAGCAGCAAAAATGTCATCTTTGCCGATATTCACAGTGTCATCAATGCTTCGTCGGATTTAGCCGACGGTGTCCATCCGAACGCAGGCGGATATGAGAAAATGGCAAAATACTGGGCTGAACAATTGGACGGCTATCTCAGCGGCGGCAGTGTGTCGCCCGGAACAACCGTCACAGGAACAATCACCGGCGACGTCAACAAGGACGGCGTCATCAGCGCCGCAGACCTCTCCCTGATGAAACAGGGCATCCGTGCAGAAAACAAGGATGCAGATTTCATCAAGCGCGCAGATGTCAACAACAGCGGCGTTGTCAACAAGCTGGATGCCGAAATGATGCAGAAGTATCTGCTCGGCAGAATCAGCAAATTCGAGCAGGGCGAAATCGAAGTTGTGATTCCGCCCGAACCGCAGAAGGAGAACAAGTGGGATACCTATCAGGAGACCGCCGATGCGCGCTATCTCCAGTTCTATAAGAATTCCATCTACAGCATGGGCAACACCAGCCGTCTTGTCAAGAAGCTGGAGGCTGCCGAAAACGGTGAAAAGCTGACAATGGCATATCTCGGCGGCTCGATCACCGAAATGGGCAAATACACCACACCGTTCTCCGCATATGTCAAGCAGACCTTTGCAAAGGGCGGCTTCACCGAGGTCAACGCAGGACTTTCCGGCACCTCGTCCGTAGTCGGACTGGTGCGCAGCGAGCCGAATGTGGTCTCGAAGAATCCGGATATCGTATTCGTGGAATTCTCGGTCAATGACCACGAGGATATCATGTACAAAAAGTGCTTCGAGAGCGTTATCAAGCGCTTCCTCGATCTCCCGAACGAACCGGCAGTCATCATCCTGATTCACCGCGCAAGAAGCGGCTTCTCCAGTCAGGCGCAGATGGTTCCGGTCGGCGAGAACTTCAACATCCCGATCATCAGCATGGATAACGCCCTGACCAAGGCGTTCAACAGCGGTCTGCTGACGCTGAACGATTACTTCACGGATGACTATCATCCGCATGACAAGGGCGGCAAGCTCGTCTCGGATTGCCTGAGCTACTTCTTCCGTCAGGCGATGAAGACCGAGAACCGCTCGGATTCCTACACGGTACCGACGAAATCCGTATACGGCACCGAATACGAGAACTGCGCATACATCAACCCGAAGAACATGAGCGGCTTCAACGCAGGCTCGTGGACAGCCGGCGGCGGCTATAACGGCGGACAGATTCTGCCGTATTCCTACACGCTGAACGGCGGCAGCCCGATGACGTTCAAGGCAGAGGGCAAGGGTCTGATTATCGTGTTCAAGGCAAACAGCTCCGGCATGGGCAGCATCAATGTCACCGTCAACGGCAAGACCACAAAGGTCAACGGCAACAAGCAGTATTGCTGGGGCGGTCCGGATGCGGAGCTCGGCTATTATCAGGATGCATCCGGCGAACTGAATGTGTCGATCACCGGCAGCGGACAGTTCACCATCTGGGGCATCGGACTCATTCAGTAAGGCTTTCACAAGCAAAAACAGAACCGGCACCGCAACCCCTTCTGCGGTGCCGGTTCTTTCTTTATCATGCGCGTAGCTCCTCTAATTCAAATCCGTCGCCGCAGGCGACACCGCAATTTCTCATTTCTAATTCCTAATTTCAAATTTCAAATTCAATCCGGATGATTGCAAAAATCACGGTGATATGTTATAATAAACGTAATCAGCGGCGGGAATGCCGCAGGAAGAAAGGGGTTATCATTATGGCAAAAGTATTGCTCATCAACGGCAGTCCGCATCCGAACGGATGTACCGCGGAGGCGCTGAAAGAGGTGCAGCGCACGCTGGAATCGGAGGGCATCGAAACAGAGATGATTCATGTCGGCAACAAGGATATCCGCGGATGTATTTCGTGCAACAAATGCAGCGAGACCGGCAGGTGCGTGTTCGGAAATGATCCTGTCAACGAGACCGCACCGAAGTTTGAAGCCGCAGAGGGTCTCGTGATCGGCAGTCCGGTCTATTATGGTTCACCGAACGGCACACTGCTCGCATTCCTTGACAGACTGTTTTACAGCACACCGTTCTCCAAGCAGATGAAGGTCGGCGCAGCAGTTGTCAGCTGCCGCAGAGGCGGAAACACCGCATCATTCGATGTGCTCAATAAATACTTCACGATCAGCAGCATGCCGGTCGCAGCCAGCACCTACTGGAATCAGGTGCACGGCTTCTCGGCAGAGGATGTCCGCAAGGATCTGGAAGGTCTGCAGACGATGCGCAATCTCGGGCGCAATATGGCGTTTCTCATCCGTGCAATCGCAGATGCAAAGGCAGCATACGGCCTGCCGGAGACCGAGCGCGGTTCCTTCACTAGCTTCCCCGACGGCCTCTGAGGCAGCGGTATCTCTCCGCGATGATTTTGAATGGGCTCCGCCCAAACCCGCCCTAGCGAAGCGAGGGGACACTGACCCTTTGGAATCCCATTTTATGCATAGTATAGAAGAAAGCCGCTCCCATTTACGCTCGATAGGAGCGGCTTACTTTTATCCACACATAAACATGGAGTCTGGGGCGAGGAGCCCACATTATCAATTCACTCAAGATACTGCAAAAAGATGTATCCGCTTCGCGGATGCTATTTATAAATGGGCGCCTCTATCGCAGGCGCCCAAGCCCCCGAGCTCTTACTACGCTAAGAGATTTCGCTCTCTGCGGAGAGCGACCAGAGGCTCTGCCTCTGGACTCCGCGAGCTTTTGAAAAAGCTCGACCAAAACTTTCGATATGCTGTGCGCCCAAAACGAAAGCCGCCCCCCATTTACGAAAACAGGAGCGGCTTCGTTCTATTTCAGTATAAACATGGGGTCTGGGGTCAATGACCCCAGCAGGGGCTTGGGGACGGAGTCCCCATTACAAATCCATCGGAGATACCTCTATCAATCATCCCTGCACGAAAACAGCCCTCTCAATCGTTTTATAAGTGAAGCGCGGTGAACACGCGCTGCATTGCGCAATGAATTCAACTGACAGGAGGTGACTCCGCTTGGAGATTCTCAGCTTTGAGGACATCATGACCGCGAACTACAACACCATGCTCCGGATTGCGATTCAGCACACCGGCAGCCGCCCCGAGGCGGAGGACATCGTGCAGGAGACCTTTCTGAAGCTGCTCGAATCCGGCAGAAAATTCCGGAACCCCGAGCATGCAAAGGCGTTTCTCATCCGGTCAACCGTCAACCGCTGCCTTGATTATCTCAAATCCGCGCGGCATCAGCGCAATCTTGCGCTCTCCGGTCTGGCGGAAAACCGTCTTCCGGCGGCGGACGGCGGCATCGCGGACGATGACACGCAGGCTGTCCTTGCGGCAGTCGGCGCGCTGCGTCCCGAATACCGGAATGTGATCTACCTCTTTTACTTCGAGGAATATTCAATCCGTGAGATCGCCGCGATCCTGCACAAAAGCAGCAATACCGTCAGCTCGTGGCTGACACGGGCACGCAAACAGTTAAAGGAGGTTTTGCAGGATGAAGAAGACAGCTTATCAGAACGCGATGCGGAAGATTGCAGCCGACGAAGCCGAGATCCGCACGAAGGCTCGCCAAATACAGGCACAGTATGAGGCGCAGCATCCGGCACGCAGAACAAACCGCGGATTCCGCCTCGGGCTTGCCGCAGCAGCAGCCGTGATTCTCTGCGGCACCGTGACAGCAGGCGCCGTCAGCAATTGGGACTATGCGGCGCTGTTCCGCAAATATTTCAGCGACAAAACCGGAACCGAAATCAGCTATGATTTCTCCGGCATGGGACTGGATATCGGGCAGCAATATGATGGCGAGGGCTATACGCTCACCGTACAGGGCGTCATTGCGGATCAGAACGCAGTCTATACGCTCTATGAGATCGCGCTCGATGAATCCGTGCAGGCGCAGCTCGCTGACAGCGAAAAGGTCAGCATTCACGGCGGTCTGGGCGGCGGACTGAGCGATACAGGCGGCACCGGACATCATGAGCCGCTCAACGAAGATGAAAACGGCGTCTGGCACGGCGTTTATACCGCAGAGATCGACTACGGCACCGATCTCACCACAAAGTCGCTGGAATATTATCCCGGTTTGGTCATCATCGGACGCGATAACGCCGATTCGATCATACTGCCGCAGATCGGTGACGGCCATGCGCTCGGAGAGGTTTCGCTCGCGGACATCACCGTGCAGAAAGGCATCCGGCGCGATTGCAGCGTGATTCTGCCGGACGATATCAATCAGGTTGAATATAGCTCGCTGTATCTCACACCGATGCAGCTCAAGCTTACGCGCACCGATCAGCTCTCCTACTATCAGCTCAATCAGTCGGACAGCAAAGTGCTTCCGGTCATTCGCACGCAGGATTCGCGCACCGTTGACGAGATTGTCTCAGATTCCTGCTTCCTGATCTATGCAGACGGCTCCGAGCAGCCCGTGCAGGGCAGTCTGCATAACAGCAGCAGCGCCGAACGGAACGAATCCGGCACCTATGATACAGCAGATGATCTCGTGCTGATTTTCCGCGCACCGATCGACCTTGCAGAGGTCACCGCAGTCCGCATCGGCGAGACTGTCATACCGGTCGCCCCGTAACCCGATATACAAAGCCGCTTCCACCGGAACACCCGATGGAAGCGGCTTTTGCTGTTGTGTTCAGTTGAAGTATTCGTCGTAGCCTTCCCAGCCGTTGACATAGCGTGTGATGATCATCGCATCCTTGCCGGAGACTTCGCCGTCACCGTTGACATCCGCAGCGGTGAGATCGAGCTTGACATTCTCCCAGCCGTTGACATAGCGGACAAGCAGCATGACATCGGCGCTGTTGAGCAAGCCGTCGCCGTTGACATCGCCGGTTTTCGCCACAGGCTGTGCGTCCTTTGCGGTGAAGTAGCCCGGTGCATCCTCGGTATCAATGCGCGCATATTCCGCCTCATTGACATCGCTGCCGACATAGACGGTGCCGTTGCCGCCGGTCAGAACATCGTCATTTGCAAACATCATATGCGAATCCGTGATCTTGGTGTAATCCCACGCATCGGAAGCATAGACCGTTTTCAGCGCGGTGCAGTTTGCAAACATGCCGTCCGCCTTGATCGGATTTGATGTTGCGAACGAGCTGAGATCGAGCTCTGTCAGCTGCGAGCACCCGCAGAACATATCAATGAACGAAGTTGCATTTGCCGTATTGAATCCGGAAACATCCAGCGCGGTGACATTGCTGCAGTTGTAGAACATGTTTTCCAGACCTTCCGCGGTCACAGCCGGGGTATCAAATCCGGAGACATCCAGTTTCTTCACCGCTTTGCATTCCGAGAACATGCTCTGCATCGAGGTGACCTTTGCCGTGTTGAATCCGGAGACATCGAGCGTCTGCAGCGATTCGCAGCCGTCGAACATCGCGGACAGATCCGTGACATTTGCAGTGCGGAAACCGGAAACATCAATCGCGGCAAGGCTTTCGCAGCACGAGAACATCCATGCCATATTTGTCACATTTGAAGTATCGAAGCCGGAAACATCAGCCGCAGTCAGCTTTCTGCATTCATAGAACATGCCGTCCAGACGCTCTGCCTTTGCAGTGTTGAAGCCCGAAACATCAAGCGAAGTCAGGCTGCTGCATTCGCGGAACATCATCTGCATATCCGTGACATTTGCGGTATCGAAGCCGGAGACATCCAGTGCCGTCACCGCCTTGCATTCGCTGAACATATGCCCCATATTGGTGACCTTTGCCGTATTGAATCCGGAGACATCGAGCGTCTGCAGCGATTCGCAGCCGTCGAACATCGCGGACATATCCGTGACATTTGCGGTGTTGAAGCCGGAGACGTCAAGCGCTGTGAGCGCCGCGCAGCCGCCGAACATCAGGTGCATATCCGTGACATTTTCCGTTGTGATGCCTTTGAGGTTCAGTGTCTTGAGATTCCTGCAGTATGCGAACATGCTGTTCATCAGCTTGACCTGCGAGGAATCCGCTTTGGAAAGATCAATCAGCTCCGCAGGGCACTGCATGAACAGACCGCAGCAGTCCTCCGGCAGCACCGTGCCGTTTTCGCAGATGACCTTTTTCACTCTTTCATCGCTGAGATATGTCTGCAGCTCTATACGTGCCTTTTCGAGGTCGCCGCGGAGATAGAGCACACCGGTCGCATCGTCAAAGATGACGCGGGCATCCTTTTCATTCCAGCGGTAGGTGAAGTAGCCGGGCGATGCCTCGCGGTCAACCTGCGCATAGGCGGCGCTGACATGGCTGTCTGCAAATGTTGTGCCGTTTTCGCCGGTCAGCGCGGTGCAGAAGGTGAACATATCGTCGGATTTTTTGACCTTGCCCATGTTCCACTGATCGGACGCATAGACGGTTTTCAGCTCGCTGCAGCCCCAGAACATGTTGTTTGTATCCACAACATTTGCGGTGTTCAACATGCTGAGGTCGAGTTCGATCAGCGATTCGCACTGACTGAACATGTAGGAAAGATCGGTGAGCGCTGCACCGTCAAAGCTGCTGAGGTCAGCGGATTTCAGACCGATGCAGCCCGAGAACATGTGATTGGTGTCCGTAACAGCCGAAGCATCCGCGGCAGAGAGATCGACCGTCTCCAGCTCGGAGAACAGATCCTCGCCCTTGGGCTGAGCAAAGAATTCAGAGCAATCCTGCGGGAGCTTTGCGTTCTTGTCCGCGGTCACATGCTTGACAAGCACATCCGAAGCGCGCAGAATGCGCAGGATTGCCTCACGGCTGACGCCGTCAAGCAGTGTCAGCGTGGCGGCCGCAGGATCATACATCACCGTAGCCTGCTGCGAGGCAGGTCTTGTGGTGGTGACGGTATCCGCCGCAGTTGTGGGCGCTGCGGTGGTCGGTGCGGTGGTCGGTGCAGTAGTCGGTGCGGTGGTCGGTGCGGTAGTCGGTGCGGTAGTCGGTGTGGTCGAGGTTGTGGTCTTTCCGCCGCCGGTCACGATGCGCGGAGCGGTGGTCGGGGGCGCGGTGGTTGTGACAACCGGCGTGGTGGCAGGCGGCAGTGCGCCGTCCTTGCCGGTGAAGTAGCCGGGCGCCTCTGCGGTGTCGATGCGTGCGTATTCCGCGTTCAGATGCTTTGCATCATAGACCGTGCCGTTTCCGCCGACGATCGAGGCAGCGTTGCGGAACATATTTTGCTGCCGTATGGTACCAAGCTCGCCGCTGTTCAGATTCCACTTTCCGGAAACATAAACGGTTTTCAGCTTTGCGCAGCCAAAGAAGCAATCGTAGATGCTTTCAACAGACGAAGTATCGAACATGGAAAGATCCAGCGTTTCCAGCGATTTGCAATCGCTGAACATCGTGGAAAGGCTCGTGACGGACTTTGTATCCATGCCGGTGAGGTCCACATCGGTCAGCGATTCGCAATGCGCAAACAGGGTCATGAGATTCGTCAGCTCGCCGGTCTCCATGTTTGCAAGGTTGACCTTTTCCAGCGCGCCGCAATCATAGAACAGGCTGGTCAGCTCCGTTACATGCGGGATTTTCAGACCGGAGAAGTCAACTGTTTTCAGCTGTTCGCAGTGATCAAACAGATAGGTTACGCCTTTTTCCGTCACACTCGGCAGGCTGAAACCGGACCAGTCGATCTCCTCCATGCCGCTGTATCCGAACATGCGGGCGACGGTCTCCACCTTGGAAAGATCAAGCGTTTTCAGTGCCTCGGCATCTTTCAGCCCTGTGCAGTTATGGAACAGACCGCCCAGATTCTTCATGCTGCTTGTATCCATTCCGCGCAGGCAATCCGCAGAGGTCAGGGATGCACAGCCGGTAAACATGCCTTCCAGCGTGGTGATATTCTGCGTTTTGCAGCCGGTCATGTCAACAGATTCCAGCGCAGCGTCCCCGAGGAACATGTGCGCCATCGAATCGGCACCGGAAAAATCCAGTCCGGAGATATTCACGGTTTTCAGATTCGGGCACTGATAGAACATGCCGTTGATCTGCTCAGCTTTGGAGGCATCCGCCTTGGAAATATCAATGGATTCCGCCATGAAATCCCGGAACAGATAGTCACTGCGCGGCGGAAGAATTGTGCCCTCTTTCGCGACAACGGTTTTGACCGCATCGTTCTTTGCGTAGTAGGTGATATCCTTGGTAAAGCCGTCCACCTGCAGCTGCCAGTCATAGGGCGTGAAATCGCCGAAGATGGTCAGCGTGCCGGTTTCCGCATCAAATTCCGTGCCGAAGGTTGCTTCGGGCGGCTGAACAGAGCCGTTTCCGCGCGTCAGATAGCCGGGGGTCTCGGCGCTGTCGATGCAGAATTTACTCAGCATCATCGCCTTGGATTCATCCGCTGTATATGCGGTGCCGTTTCCGCCCTTGAGCGCCGTGCAGCCGGAAAACAGCGACTGTCTGCCGTGGTTGCCGATCGTACCGTCATCCTTGTTTGTGAGCTGTGCAGGGATCCAGTTATCCGAAACATAGATCGTCTGGAGCTGACTGCAGCCGCCGAACATTCTCGAGATATCGACCGGCTCGATCGGCTTCTGGACAAAGCTGCTCAGGTCAAGCGTTGTCAGACCGGTGCAGTTCAGGAACATGCCCTGGAACTGTTTGACATGGCGCGTATCAAACTTGCTGACATCAATCGAAGTGAGCTTGCTGCAGCCGCCGAACATGAACTGCATCGAGGTTGCGCGCGGTGTGCGGAAGGAGCTGATATCGAGATCGCTCAGCGATTCGCAGCCGTCAAACATGCAGGAGAAGTTGCTGCACCACCGCGTATCGAAATTACGCAGATCGAGCTTTTCGAGCTTCGCGCAGCCCTCAAACATGGAGTCCAGATCATCCGCTTTGGATGTATCAAAATTCGAGACATCCAGCGTTTCCAGTGCCGCACAGCCTTCAAACATGCCGTATAAGCTGAGAGCCTCGGAGGTATCAAACTGCGAAACATCCACTGCAGCGAGCTTTTCGCAGTTTCTGAACATAGCGCTGAAATTAAAGACATTGGAGGTATCAAATCCGTCCAGATTGACCGAAGTCAGATTTTTGCAGTTTCCGAACATCAGCATGACGCTCGTGACGAGCGAGCTGTCCGCCTGCGAAATGTCAATCTCCGATGCAGAGGATTCCGCAAATATCTCGCGGCAGTTCGGCGGGAACTTGGTTCCCTTTTCCGCAGCGATCTTTTTGACGCGCTCATCCTTGCGGTAGCGCCAGACATGCGAGACATTGATCTCGCCGGAGAGCGTCAGGACGCCGGTCGCCTCATCAAAGCTGACATCGGTGATCGGGGGCGGCGTCAGGCTGCCCGCCGGATCGGTAAAGTAGCCGGGCTCCTCAAAGCAGTCTGCATGCGCATAGGAGGAATCCAGCAGCCCGCCGTAGGTGGAATAGAGCGTGCCGTTTCCGCCGACAAGCTTGAGATCATCCTTAAACATATTCCACGCAGCCGTGCCGCTGATGCTTTCCATGCTGAATCTATTAGCCGCAATGATCGTTGTCAGCTCGGGGCAGGAAGCGAACATGTTTTCAAAATTCTCGACCTTCGGCGTCTTGAACTTTGCAAGATTGATGCACTTGAGCGAATCGCATCCGTTGAACATATTGTGCATATCCTTGACGTTCTCGGTCTCAAAGGTTGAAAGGTCAACCTCCTCAATCGCCTTGCAGTTGTAGAACATGTAGCCCATGTCGGTGACTTGATCCGTGGTGAAGCTGCTCAGGTCCACGGATTTCAGTGCGTCGCACTCGTTGAACAGAAAGCCGATATCGGTGACACTGGAAGTATCGAAGTTCGTGAGGTCCATGCTGACGAGCTTGCGCATTCTGGAGAACATGCTGCCCATGCTGCGGACGTTGGATGTATCAAAGTTGGAAATATCCAGCGATTCGATCTGATCGAGCTCATAGAACATGCCCGCCATCGAGGTGACATTCGAGGTGTCGAAATTGGAGACATCGAGCGAGGTCAGTGCCGAGCAGACTGCAAACATGTCCGTCATGATCGTGACATTCGAGGTATCGAAGCCGGAGACATCCAGCGATTTCACCGCTTTGCACGAGACAAACATATTGTTCATGTTCGTGACATTTGCCGTGTTGAAC
The DNA here is from genome assembly GCA_017523995.1 of Oscillospiraceae bacterium. The sequence goes on from JAFWUX010000210.1 coordinate 16,717, forward strand.
CCGCTGACGTCGATCACCTCAGCGCTTTTGCAGTTGCTGAACATCTGGGACATATTCGTGACCTTCGAGGTATCCGCACCTGCAAGTTCAAAGGATTCCGCCGTGCCAAACTCCGCAAACAGCTTGGTACAGTCTTCCGGCAGAACAGTCCCCTTTGCAGCAACAACCTTTTTGACTGCTGTGTTTTTTGCAAAGGCTTTGACATCCGCAGCGTTCACCTCGCCCGAGAGCGTCAGGGTGCCCGTGGTCTCATCGAGCACGGCAGTGCCGGTTGAAACCGCCTCATCCGCCGCCGTCCGGAGACTCTGCACCGCAGAGACAACCGTCTCCTGCGGGAGCGTGCCGCCGTAGGAGAGCAGCAGTGCCGCTGATGTCAGAAATGCGTAGATTCGTTTCATTCTTTTCCTCCTTGTGATAAGATGTAGACTGTCATAGTATACCATTTTTATGTCCGAAAGTATACTGCACCTATTATAGCACAAACCGATTTTGAAATGCAATCGTATTTTTGCATAAACTTTCGAGCAATGCAAATCGGCTTTCTGCATGCACCTGCCGCCGCGCGTAAAAAAGCAGAGGAATGCACCCGACATTCCTCTGCCTTGATCTGATCCGGAACAGGTCAGTTTTTATTTTTTGCAAGCTGCACCGCACTGACCGCATTCTCGCGGCGCAGCATATCAAGACGCTGCTCAAGACCTGAAATCTTCCTGAGCAGGACTTCGACTTCCTGATCATGTATACGGTTGTTATGCATCCAGTTGATGGTACTCTCTGTTTCATTCCGCAGTTCGATCGCACCGTCCAGCACAGCCGCAGTTGCGCTGTGGCGGCAGATTTCTCTGCAGTCAGTCAGGAGCTCATCCAGTCGGTGAGACGTCAGGATGCGCATATAAAGAAAATACAAACGCCCGTGTTTGTATCGGAAACAATCCTTGAGATAGAAACTGATTGCGAACATAGCCGGAATAAACAGGAGCATGATCATCACGCTCAGAATAGAAACAGCGTTCGGGACAATCACGTGTGCAAAGAACATCACGGTCCCGTAGGCGGCTGCGATCAGCATCGCGAGAATGCATGCTGAAATCGCAAGATCCGGACGCTTATAGAACAGACAAATCAGACCGATCACAACAAGCAGGATAAACATAAACAGCACGATCATTTCAGACACTCCTTTCATGATCATCACGGCGGCGGCTCGGACGGATCACGTTTGTACCACTCCTTTCGGTTTGAAATCAGAGACAGCAAAAGCGCCTTTGCACTGCATGCATCAGAAGGCTGTTCCGGATGGTTACAGAACAGCACAGGCTGTGACAGATCGTGTAAACGCGCTCAGATTATGATTCTTTTTGAAAACAAAGGCAGTTGCTGAAACGTTGTGCAGACACTTCCCCGGCTCATCTTAACTTTACTACAAATCAGACAGTTTGTCAAGGCGTCAGGCGAAATTTCGGCGTTCCGACCAAATTGGTTGAAACATTTTATATGTGCCGGACAACCGCAAAGAATGCCGGTATCATTATAGGAGTGCGCCCCTTCATTTTTCTGATTATATCCTCTTGCACTTTTCAGCCCGATGTGCTATAATATAAGGTGGTGATTTGTTTCAGGTCGCCGCAAAGAAAAGAGAACGCAGAACAACAAGAAAAAGGATGATTCAAATGCAGTTTATCGACCAGCTGAAAGCGGAGGTCCGTATCCACGGCGATATGGAAACCGATTTCCGCAGCCGCCGCTATCATCAGGCGCGCAATCTTGCCGCCAAGTACATCGACATCATCGAGGAACAGGCGCGCATGTCTGCCCGCAGCGGAGAGTATGAGCGTCTGGACGGTCATGCGCTCATCAGCGGATTCTGCGCGCTGAACGAAAAGGATTTCGATCAGCCGTTCGCGGTCCGCGAGAAGAAAAAGCGCTTCATGCATCACAAGCAGGAGATTGTCTCCATGAATACCGAGAGCGAGCTCTTTGAGGCATTTCACTCCGCATTCCGGCAGCTCTGCGAGCAGGAGCATATCATCTGCCACCCGTTTCAGGTGCAGATTCTCGACCGCGAGGGCAAGCTCTGCTATCACACACTGCCAGTCACCCTGCGCAAGCCGAAAAAAGAGAAGATTCAGGCATTCGGCTTTCCGTATCAGATCGAATTCTGAAAGGAGTGTATGAGGGATGAACATGCAGTATGCACAGCAGCCGGAAGTTCACGAAGGCTTTGCCGCATCGCTCCGGCAGGATGCAGACGCCCACGCGAGCAAGCAGATCAATCTGCAGAGCATCCATTTTCAGCAGGGGCGCGAGATCGCAGAGACCTATGTCAACATGATGAAAAGCTATGCGCGGCTCGATGCGCAGTCCGGCAGATATGAACGCGACGGCAATATAATGGTTGTCAGCGGATTCTGCCGCATCGAGGAACCGCATTTTGAAAAGCCGCTGCTCAAGCGCGAGCGCAAACAGAGCTTCTGGACAGCGCAGTGGCACGAGACCTGTTCGCTCCGCACGCCGCGCAGCGATTTATTTGACGCATTCTGTACGAGCTTTGCGGAATTCTGCAAAGCCGAGCATATCGAGATCGGCACGCTCTGCGCGCTCGTCCGGACAAAATCCGGCAAGCTGGAGCAGCGCCCGTTCCCCGTGGAGACCGTCCTTCCGGAATATCTGGAGGCAATCGGTTTCCCCTATCAGATTCGCTTCTGATCCCCTGCCCCGCACAGCGGATCAAGTTCATGGAGGTTTTCAATGTCAGCCCGGTTTACTCCCGAAATGAAAAAAACGCATACGATCCTTGTACCGGATATGCTCCCGATTCATTTTCAGCTGCTCATCAGCATTCTCAAGCCCTATGGCTACACCTGCGAGCTTTTGCAGACGGCAAGCCGCGCGGTGGTCGATGAGGGACTGAAAAATGTCCATAATGACACCTGCTATCCGGCACTGCTGGTCATCGGGCAGTTTATGGAGGCGCTGAAATCGGGGCGCTATAATCCCGACCGCACCGCCCTGCTGATCACCCAGACCGGCGGCGGCTGCCGTGCCTCGAATTATATCCACCTACTGCGCAAAGCGCTGACAGAGCAGTTCCCGCAGGTGCCGGTCATCTCGCTGAACTTCTCGGGACTCGAAAAGGATCCGAAATCCGGCTGGCAGATGACGCCCGCAATCTTTTTGAAGTTTCTGTATGCGGTGCTTTACGGCGATCTGCTGATGCTGGTCGCAAACCAGTGCCGCCCCTATGAGCTGCAGAAGGGCGCAACGGATAAGGTGCTGAAAAAGTGGCAGAAGAAGCTGGAAAAGGTCTTCCAGACAAGAGATTTTCTGCACACCAAAACCTTCTACAAGCGCATCCTTGATGACTTCGCCGCCATCCCGCGGACCGCGCGGAACAAGGTGCGCGTCGGCATTGTCGGCGAGATCTACGTCAAGTATTCGCCGCTTGCAAACAATCATCTTGAGGACTATCTGCTCTCGGAGAACTGCGAGCCGGTGATTCCCTCGCTGCTGGAATTCGTCATGTACTGCGCAATCAGCACCGCCGTGGACGGCAAGCTCTATCACTTCTTTGATAAAAAAGTGCTGTACAACGGCATCGGATACAAAGCGATCTACGCGCTGCAGAAGCAGCAGATCAACGTCATCAAGAAGCACGGCGTGTTCGATCCGCCGCATGACTTCGAGAATCTGCGCGCCCGTGCGGATCAGTATATCAATCAGGGCGTCAGCATGGGCGAGGGCTGGCTGATCACTGCCGAAATGGCGGCACTGGTGGAATCCGGCACAGAGAACATCATCTGCACGCAGCCGTTCGGCTGTCTGCCGAATCACATCGTTGCAAAGGGCATGATGCGCGTCATCAAGAACGCCTATCCGGAGGCAAACATCACCGCAATCGACTACGATCCGGGCGCGACGCGCGTCAATCAGGAAAACCGCGTCAAGCTGATGCTTGCAAACGCAAAGAAGCCGCAGTAACGCGATACAGGGGAGCGTGAGAATATGCAGCGCACGGCAGCCGTATCCAGACCGAAAACATCGAAAACGCGCAGGATGTACATGCTGCAGCTTGTCATCCGCTGCATTGTGCTGGCGGCATGCATCCTGATCGTGATTTTCGATCCGCAGCAGACAGAGATTCTGGAGGGCTGGAACTTCTTTCGGAAGTTCTCGCCGCTGCATCTGCTCTGGCTCGCATGGATGCTGGATATGCTCTGGCAGCTTGTGCCGGTGAAAAAGCGCATCGTGATCGCGCTGGGCTCACAAAAGCATTTCCGTTTCCGGTTTCAGCCGATCAAAGAGGCGTTCAGCATGCAGGCGCTCCGGCGGCACATCATCGAGACAACAAAGGCAGCCTACAAGGTCTTTGCGATCTGGGCGGTGATTGTCGCGGCGGTTTCGCTGCTGCGCACGTTTGATGTCCTGAGCGACACGGCGCTGTTCATGATCACAATGGTGTTTTATGTCTGCGACCTGATCTGCGTGCTGATCTGGTGTCCGTTCCGGCTGATTGTCAAAGCAAAGTGCTGCACGACCTGCCGCATCTTCAACTGGGATCACCTGATGATGTTCTCCCCGATGCTGATGGTCAGCGGTTTCTATTCGCGGACGCTTGTGCTGATGGCATTTGCGGACTGGCTGCTCTGGGAGCTCTGCATTATGATGTACCCTGAGCGCTTCTGGGAAAATTCCAACGCCGCCCTGCGATGTACAAACTGTACAGACAAGCTCTGTACCCAATACTGCGGCAGGCACTCGCAGTAATAATGTATCTCCGATGGATCAATAATGGGGGCTGCTCGCCACACTGCGCTATGAGTTTGCAAAGCAAACTCACCCAAACCCCTCGCTGGGGTCATTGACCCCAGACCCCATTTTGTTATTCACTTTTCACTTTTCTCTATTCATTATTCACTCGTACTCCCGCCCCATGTTCATGCTGAAATAGAACGAAACCGCTCCTGTTTTCGTAAACGGGAGCCGGCTTTCAATTGCGCTGCCGGAGCGCAAATATAAAAGTTTTGGTCGAGCTTTTTCAAAAGCTCGCGGGTTCTTAGGGCAGAGCCCTAAGCCGCACTCCGCAGAGTGCGGAACTCTCTTTGCATATCAAGAGCTCGGGGGCTTGGGCGCCTGCGATAGAGGCGCCCATTTATAAATAGCATCCGCGAAGCGGATACTTCTTTTCAGAAGTATCTCCGGTGGATTTGTAATGAGGACTTACAGTGTTGCTGCGCAAACTGTGCCCCAACCCCCTCGCTGTGGTCATTGACCCCAGACCCCATTTTGTTATTCACTTTTCACTTTTCTCTATTCATTATTCACTCGTACTCCCGCCCCATATTTATACTGAAATAGAACAAAGCCGCTGAAACAAGCGTAATGCCAGTTTCAGCGGCTGTTCATTTTGAATATGAAGTCCCGGAATTATCCGGTCACTGTCACGCTTCGGAATCGGGGCGTGATTCGTGTTTTTTGATCCACGAGGGAATCTCCGTGCCGTTTGCCATGCGCTTGAGATTCGGGATATGCTTGATCACGATCACCACCGCCATGGCGGCAAACAAGCCGGTTTCCAGCACATCGCCGGTGTAGAAATACCAGAAGACCGGCAGCGCAACCGCGCAGGTCATCGTGGCAAGCGCGATATACTTTGTTGTGATGAGCAGCACCGCAAGGATTCCGATGCACACAAAGAAGAACTGCCAGTTCAGCGCCAGATTCAGCCCGAGCAGCGAGGCAAAGCCCTTGCCGCCGCGGAACTGCATCCAGAACGGGAACATATGCCCCAGAATCACGGAGACACCTGTCACCACCGGCAGGTGTGTGCATTCTTCCGGATACGAAATCACATGCAGCAACAGAAAGACAGGCAGAAACGCCTTGAAGATATCGACCAGCGCGGAGAGCACCGCCGCCCCCTTGCCCATGGTCAGCAGCGCATTGGATGCGCCCGCGTTTCCGGAGCCTTTGGTGCGGATATCGAAGCCCTTGCAGCGCGCGATGATCGCAGCCGTGTTGATATTACCGAGTAAATAGCCGACGAGAATGCCGCCGAGATACCAGAGAGCAGTTTTCATCTGTTGATTGACACCTCACATGTTCCGCCCGTCTGAATCATCCGCGTGGGATTCGCAGCAAAGTGCTGCGCCTTGGCGCTCAGAATCGCGATATCGAAATCGGAATCAATGAGCGTCACATCGGCGTCGCCCTCAAAGCTGCCGATATCCATTGCGCGATTGCCTTCCAGACGAACTGTTGCCCTGCACTGCCGCAAGCTGATCTCCGGTGCCGAATCACCCGAGCCGATGCCGATGGCATTCTGACCGGTGAACACCGCATTGACGGTCGAATCGCGCAGCGTGATGTTTCCGCCGCCCGTCTCCGAGCCGATGCCGCAGACGAATGTGCCCGAGCCGGTGATCGTAAGACTTGCCGTATTGCAGAGGATTTCGGGGGCACCTTCCATGCAGCCGATCGCAACGCTGCTTGCCATGCGAAGCGAGAAATCCGCCTCGCAGCCGGAAACGCTGATGACCGCATTGCCTTCATGCGTTCCGATTCCGACGCCGTTCTTGCCGGTCATCTCGAAGAACAGCCGTGTGCCCGTAACGGTAATCTTCTGGCCCTTGCCGTAGCCGGAGCCGATGCCGACGCACTGTCCTGCGTTGGAGAGAATGGTCAGGATGCCGGCGAGGTCGATATTGATCTCACCGCAGGCGAGGTCGGGATCGTTGCCGATTGCGAACGCCTTGGAGTTATCCGCGCGGATGCTGAGGTTTCCGCTTCCCGTCAGATGCAGGGAGCTGGATTCCGGCACGAGAATGCCGCCGTTATCCATGCGGTTGTCACCCTGAAATTCGATTGTGACATTTGATTTCTTGCCGAGCATAATCGCCGGTGCGACGATCTGCTGCGGCAGATTGAAATGCACGTCGCGCAGGATGATGTGACAGTCCGTATCATCCTTGATCTTGATATGCACGCCGCTGGTCTCGTGAAAATCGCCGATGATTTCGAGGAACGGCTGCGCGACAAAGAGGTCGGTGTAGTGTTCCGCATCGAGCTGCGGCAGATGCACCATATCCTCGCCTTCGCTGAGCATATAGGTTTTCTGCATGATCTGCTTTTCGGCGCTCGCGCTGAACTTTGCGATCATCGCGGCGATGCGCTCCGGAATTGCCGGAACCGGCCGCTCATTCGGCACAGAGGTAAAATTGCCCTGAATCAGGTCTGCGCCGAACCGGATGACGGCGCGCAGCTCCTCGGCGGTTTCCACGCCCTCTGCCAGCGCCATAAAACCGTTTGCATGTGCAAACTCAATGATGTTTGTCACAAAATGCTGTTTCTTGGGTTCCTCGTGGATGCTGGAAATCAGGCTGCGGTCGATCTTGACATAGTTCGGGGAATACCGCAGCAGATTCGAGATATTGGAATAGCCGGTGCCGTAATCGTCAACGGCGATTGCCATATGATTGCGCGCACATCGCGCCTGAATCATGCTGAGCTCCTCGCCCTCTGTCTCCGCCTGCTCGGTGAATTCGACGACAAGCAGCGGCAGGATATCGCTGTACTGTTCCCTGAGCTTGAGGAAATCCGTTTCATTGAGGAAATGTCCCGGAATGCTGTTGACAAAGACATGCCTGTCCGCAAAGACCTCGCGGTTCGCAGCAATATACTTCAGGACATTGTTATAAGTCAGCCATTCGACCTCGTAGAGTCTGCCGGCCTGTGTTGCGTAGGTCAAAAGCGTCAGCGGTGCGATCTTCATGCCGCCCGCAGTCCGCATCAGTGCCTCATAGGCAAAGATCTGACCGGTCTTGGCATTGACGATCGGCTGGAAGTAATAGGAGAGCAGATTCTCATTGAGGATGCGCTCCATCTGCGCCGCTTCGGCATCGGTAAGCGAAGGCTTATCAACCGGTTCGCTGCCGCTTGCACGCTGTGCATCCTTGATTGTCACCGCTTCGGTGAGCATGGATTCAAGCGAAAGCGAGCTGCTGATATCCGCGCTGACCCTGCCGACCGAAATCTCCATTGAATAGCTCTTGCCGGAGACCTGATTGTAGCTTGCCATGCGCTTTTTCAGGACGCTGATCAGCGCCTCTGAGGTATTCATCAGATGATCGGATTCAAAGAACGCGATCATGAACTCATCGCCGCCGATTCGCGCGGCAGTGACATCGCTGTCGATGCTGTCTGTGATTGCATTTGCAAGGCTGAGCAGCGCCTGATCGCCCTCTGCCCTGCCGAAGATGCTGTTGATCTGCCGCAGCCGGTTCAGCCCGATGACGATCATCACGAGGCGTTCACCCTCATGCTTTTCGTTATGCAGCCGCTCCGAGAGCGATTTGATCGCGCCGTGCAGATTGAGCATGCCGGTCAGCGAATCGCGGACGCGCGCAGCAACAAGGCGTTCGTTCATTGCTTGCAGCCTTGAGGTTGCAAGGCACGAACCGATGACATTGCCCGCCGTGTGGATGAACTTCGGGAGCTTGAACGCCTCCTCCTCGACATCATTGCCGTAGTAGGCGTAATAGCCGTAGACCTCGTTCTGCATGTAGATCGAGCTGAAAAAGACCGCCTTGCCGGCGCCGAGGATATCCGAAAGCGCCGGAATCAGCGACGCGCGCGGAATGATCGAGAACTGCTTTTCCTTGCGCCTGTGCATGACGGCGCTCATGAGCTCGGTCGAATCCGCAAACTGCTGCAGGCTGTTCTCCGTCAGATCGACACTGAGGGAGTCGCGCAGACAGATATAAGAGTCCTCCGGAATACATCCGGAAATGACATCGAGATAATCAATCACCGTCGGCTGCTGCCGTTCGAGCATCGCACCGAGCAGCCAGTGCTCCTCCGATTCCTGCCGCAGACATGTCTGCAGCTTCGCATAGAGATCGTGCACTGCCTGATTCTGGTCACGCTGTTCGGTGACATAGCATCCGCAGGATTCCGAGATGCGCAGCAGCGGCTTGATCTCGGTATCCATGCTGACGTCTTCGCCGTCAAGAATCAGCTCCGCGGTATCAAAGAACGCCGCGCAGAGCCGCTCATAATCCTTGATGCAGGTGGTCAGGCGCGGACTGTGGAACCGCTCCTTGATGATGCCGTCGGAGCCGGTGACAATGACATCCTCCGGCACACGCAGCCCGTGGCTGTTGAGCACAGCGCAGACGGCAATCGCCATTTCATCATTGACGCAGACGATCGCATCCGGTGTATCATGCGCAAGGAACCGTTCCGCGGCTTCTTTCGCGGGTTCCTCCCAGTAGTTGCCGTAGCCGACGCGCTCCTCCTCAAAGGGGAGATTATATTTGCGCAGTGCCTCGCTGTACGCCATGACCATACATTCCGAGCCGTAGTTGCCGCGGATGCCGGTCATCAGATCGACACGCTTGCACTGATGCTCCCCGAAGACATGGTCGAGCAGCGCACTGAACGCCTGATTGGAATAGGAATAGACAGAGGGCACGCCCTCCATTTTGCCGTCATAAGCAAGGATCGGGATCCGGTGTTCCTTTGCAATCGCGGCGATGGTGTTCGTCACGATCCGGTTCGCAATCGCATCGCTCATGATGACGATCATATCAACAATCTGGAACGGAATCAGGTCATAGACGCTGTAGCAGCTCTGTTCATGCAGGCTGTTCGGGTTCTGAGCCAGACTGGAATTAAACACGAGAACGGCATAGCCGCGCCGGTGCGCCTCGTCAATCAGCTGCGTGACGCTTTCGAGGATCTCGGGATTTTGAATCCGCGAGGTACACAGCGCGAACACCAGACGGTCGTTCAACATCGAATCCCTCCTTTCGCAGACGCATCTTTGTCCAATACGTATAGTTTTAATTATAATCATTGTAGCACACTTCCAGTTATTTGTCAATGGGAAGTCAAAGAAAATCCCGCGCCCGTTTTTTGGCATGGCAGCTTGAAAAATCCGCCCATTTCGTCAAAATGCACGAGAACGGTGCTTTAATTTTGTTCATAATTCGTTCATCTGCGTTCATAAATTATCCACAAATCATTGACTTTTGAAATAAAGTGTGCTACAATAATAATAGGGTAGAAGCATCTTTTGGCAAAAGGGGTGTTTTCTTCCCGCTGATTTGTCATTTTTCGGGGGACGGAAAACCGCCTGCGATCGCAGGAATCCCATATATAGACAGCAAACAACCGGCATTATCTTCATCACAAGACCGCAATCGAAACAGCAGCACCGCACAGCACCCTGTGCGGCGAAACGAGAGGGGGTTCGCGCTGCAAGGCGCAATGCAGGATGAATTACTACGTAGATATGCATGCCAATCTGCTGCCGGGTATGGCAGATCTGAACGGGCATCAGTTAACAGAGGCGGAATCGGCGGCGCGGCTCGCTGAATTCCGCGAGAGCAATATGAAAATGATCGTCGCAGCGCCGTATTTCCGGCCGGAGCAGGATACCCCGCAGGAATTCCTTGCGGCGCGCGATGAAAAGATCGCAGCAATTGCAGAGGCTGCCCAGCCGATCCGGATTGTCAGCGGCGCAGTGCTGCCTTTCAGCTATTGCAGCGAGTATCCGCGGGACTTAAAGCCGTTTGCGCTCGGCGAATCGGATTTCATTCTGGTCGATCTGCCGCAGGAGCCGCTGACAGAGGCGCTCTGCGAGGAGATTTCCCGTCTGCGGATCGTCAGCGGACTTTGTCCGGTCGCCGCAGATATCGACCGCAGCTTTGAGATTCTCTCGCCCGAGGAGCTGATTGCCCTGCGCAAGGCAGGCATTCTGCTGCAGATTTCGGTAGACGGCATTCTGCGGCAGGATTACCGCAAGCTCTCGCTCTATCTGCTTGCGAACCAGCATGCACATTTTCTCGCGACCGGTGCGCGCCGGAGTGAGGAGCCGCTGCGGTTTGTCGAAGCCATGCGGATCATCCAGCGCAGCCTGCCCGCACAGCTTTACCGCCGCATTAAGAACAACGCCGGCATGCTGCTCTCGAATGCAGAGCCCTCGGCATTCCTTGAATGAGAACCCGCAAGGCTTTCCATATACGAATCAAACAAAGCCGCTCAACCTGCATCATGCACCGGTTGAGCGGCTTTCTTTTATCTACATATAAACATGGGAGCTGGGGCGTGAGGGTGACAATGCTGTCAACTGAAACAGTTGCGGCAGTCTGTGAATTGCGTTGCAATTCACTCAGGGGAGCCCTCTATCGCAGGGCTCCCCTCTCCGAAAAACGATCCACCGGATCGTTTTATCGGATTCACCCCTGCGGAGCTCTTGACGCTGGGGAGTTTCGCTCTCTGCGGAGAGCGACAAGGGCTCTGCCCTTGACCCGCGAGCTTTTGAAAAAGCTCGACCAAAACTTTCGTCTTGGATGAGCACATGTAAGAAAGCCGCTCCCATTTACGAAAACAGGAGCGGCTTCGTTCTATTTCAGTATAAACATGGGATTCTTAAGGGCTAGCAGCCCTTAAGCGGGGTTTGGGGCGGAGCCCCATTTCTGATCCATCGGAGATACCTCTATCAATCCGGCGGAGATACATTTCTATGGATTGCAAGCTCGACCGCACGGTAGGCGCCGTCATAGATGCCTGCCTGCTTTGCCGCGATGATATGCCCGCACATCTGCTCGATGATATCGCCGTTCTTCTGCAGCAGCACAAGCATCGCCGCGGTTTCAGAGGGCGTACTGCATTCATAGGTGCCGTCTCCGAGCTCAGCGGAACGAATTGCGCCCCATGCCTCATGCCCGCCGACGCGGTGGATCATCAGCTTCGGAATCGGATAGAATGACAGCTCGCTCGGCTTTGTGATCAGCACATCCGAAACGCGCATCAGCAGATTCGTCGAATAGACCGCCGCAAAAATATCCTTGTGGCAGAATGCGTGGATGCCGGTCACAGCGCCGTCATATGCCTTGCCGCAGAACCGCACCGTCTCCGCAAAGTCATCGAAATGCGTGTGCAGCAGCGGCTTCATTTCCGGAATCTCGCGCAGGAGCTCCTGCCAGACATTTGCGTGGTCACCGACATTGACAAACAGCGCGGCTTTCTCCTTTTTGATCGCGGGAATCAGGCGGCGGATGATCGTTACAAAGATTTCCTTCTGCGCACCCGCTCCGCCGACGGACATCAGCCAGCGCTTCGGCGCGCCGCTCCGCATCCGTTCGATTCGCTTTGCGCAGTCCGCCCCGATGTTGCTGACCAGTTCGTGATCGACATAATGACCCGTGTAGACAACCGCGTCCTTCGGCATCGGATGCAGCGAACGGGCGCTGTCCATGCCGCGCAGCGCACGGTATCCCAGATAGGCGGAGGGCGTCTGCACTGTATGCACGGCACCCTCAGAGAGATGCAGCGCCATCGGCCAGTTATCCGGCACCGCATTGACCACATGCGTCAATCCCGCATGAATCGCCGCCTGCGAGGGCCACACATGCGTCGCAATGAACGGGATATCCTTCGGGAGATCGCTGTAAACGCCGGTCATCAGTTCGGCGGTTTTCTGATCGGAGCAGTTGTAGCTCAGGCGGCGGAAGCCCTCGCTGTTGAGCGGCTCCCAGACGAGCTTGTTGAACGGCGGAATCTGCTGCGAAAGCCGCGAGCCCAGCGAATAGAGCTGATTCTGCTCGCCGATGATCTTTCCGCATGCAGCCTGCTGAAAGGAATGCAGATCAAACCAATAGGGCACACAGCCCAGCGCACGCGCCGCCGAAGCCATTGCCATCGAGATGCGGTAATGTCCGAAGCCCATGCGGATATTGCCGATGACAACGCTTTTTTCATCGAATGAAACGCCGGTCTCCTCGCTCAGAACAAGATTCTGTACGCCGAGCAGATCGCCGATTGCAGGGGCAGGTTCCGTCCGCAGATGATAGATTCTGTCCCCGTCATCGCCGTATTTGCGCGCGAATTTTTCCTTTGTCCGCACCGCCTTCCGGTAGCTCCGGTCGGACATTTCATTGCCGAAAATCCGCTTTGACTTCTCCATTTTTTTGCCGCCCCCCTACTTGACAAATGGAAAATAATATGCTAGACTATCAATATAGTATGATAGCCATACTATCATATTTGATATATAGTCTATCACAAAATAGGAGGTTTGTCAAGTGGAAAATCAACATTCGCAGGAAAGTCTCAAATCCAAGCGGATTGAGCGTGCAGTTGAGATCAGCGCCGAGATGTTTCTCCGGAACGGAATCGAAGCTGTCAAGATGACCGACATCGCAGATGCCTGCGGCGTCGGCGTTGCAACACTCTACCGCTACTTCGGCACAAAAACGACAATCACAATTGCGGCAATGACACATCTCTGGAACGCGCTGCGCGGCATGTATGAGCATGTCTTTGAATCGGAGGTTTTCCTTCGCCAGACCGGCATCAAGCGGCTCTCCGATCTCATGCATATGTACCTCGTGCTCTTTGATACGCACAAGGATCTGATGCGGCTCGTCGGGGAATTCGACCTCATGCTCCAGCACGAAAATGTCCCGAAGGCTGCGCTCTTTGATTACGAGCGCTCTATCATCAATTTCTATCCCTATATGGAATCCGCATATCTCGCAGGCACCGCCGACGGCACTGTCCGCGATGATATTGATTTCAAGCTCTTCTACCTCACATTCGGTCACGCTATGCTCTCACTCTGCAAGAAGATGCTCTGCGGTGAACTGCTCCCCTCCGATGACTTCGACAACGGCAGAGCCGAACTGGAAATGCTCGCCGCCATGGCGGTCAGCTACCTCAGGAAGGAGAACGCACATGAAGGAGAAGAAAATCGCCGGCAATAAAACCCTGTGGATTTTTGCGATTGGTCAGCTTGGGTGGTCGATCCTTTCCGGCATCATCGCAAACTGGCTTGTCTATTTCTTCCAGCCCAGCAGCCAGGAGCTTGCAAACGGTCAGCAGACCTTCATCCCGCAGGGCACGTTCCTCGGGCTGACGGTCATCGGGCTGATCACCGCATTCGGCAGAATCTTTGACGCCGTCACCGATCCGCTGATTGCAGGCAAATCCGACAGCTGCACGCACCGTCTCGGCAGACGCATCCCGTTCATGCGGTTTGCGGCGATCCCGTTCGGGCTTGTCACCGTGCTGATGTTCTGCTCGCCGGTCAAAGGCGAAAGCGCGGTCAACACGGTCTGCCTGTTCCTCTGCGCAATGCTCTTTTATCTCTGCATGACCTGCTACTGCACCCCCTATAACGCGCTCATCCCTGAGCTCGGCAGAACGCAGGATGCACGCATCAATCTTTCGACATTTATCTCCGTGACGTATTTCTTCGGCACCGCGGTTGCCTATCTCGTGCCGAACATCGCAGGGATGTTCATGGGGGCTGCGGGCTATGCGGGCAGCTACCGCATCACAATCGGGATTCTCGCGGTGATCGCTGTGATCTGCATGCTGATTCCGGCGTTTCTTATCGACGAGCACACCTATGCCGACACAACGCCGAGCAAGGCTTCTGCGTTCAGCTCGCTGATTGCGACCTTCAAAAACAAGGATTTCCGGATTTTCGTCTGCTCCGATATCCTCTACTGGATCGGGCTGACGCTGTTCCAGACGGGTCTTCCGTTTTACATTACGGTGCTCATGGGGCTCAATGAATCCATGACATTCCCGCTGTTCGCAGTCATGACCGTGCTGAGCCTCGTCTGCTATCCGGTTGTCAACATCGTCTCGAAGAAGATCGGCAAGAAAAAGCTGATTGCGTTTGCATTCGGGTTCTTCTCGCTCGCGTTTCTCGTGACCGCGTTTGCGGGCAAGACTCCGATTCCGCCGCTCGTTTACGGCATTATCATTGCGGCGCTCGCAGCAATCCCGATGGCGATTCTCGGCATTCTGCCGCAGGCTGTTGTCGCGGATATCTCCGAGGAGGATCAGCTCTCGACCGGCGAAAGCCGTCAGGGCATGTTCTATGCGGCGCGGACATTCGCGTTCAAGCTCGGGCAGTCCGCCGCGATGCTGCTGTTCACAAGTATTGCCGTGATCGGCAGAGATACCCCGAAGGGCGAAGCGGGCTACGGGCTCGGCTACCGTCTGACGGCGGGGCTTGCAGTTGTGCTCTGTCTGCTCGGCGGCATCGTGTTCCTGCGCTATAACGAGAAAAAAGTCCTCGCCAACATCGGCGCGAATAAGGTATCTCCGATGGATTGATAGAGGTATCTCCGATGGATTTGTAATGGGGGCTGCTCGCCCCCAAGCCCCTCGCTGGGGATATTATCCCCAGACCCCATTTTTATGTGTGGATAATAGTAAGCCGCTCCTATCAAGCGTAAATGGGAGCGGCTTTCTTACATGTGCTCATCCAAGACGAAAGTTTTGGTCGAGCTTTTTCACCGCGCCGTGCGCGGCTCCGTATTGCTAAAGCATTCCGGTTACGCATTGCGCTGCCGGAGCGCCAATATAAAAGTTTTGATCAAACTTTTTCAAAAGTTTGCGGGTCAAGGGCAGAGCCCTTGTCGCTCTCCGCAGAGAGCGAAATCTCTTAGCGTAGTAAGAGCTCGAGGGCTTGGGCGCCTGCGATAGAGGCGCCCATTCTATAATCGCATCCGCGCAGCGGATACATCTTTTTGCAGTATCTTAAGTGAATTGATAATGTGGGCTCCTCGCCCCAGACTCCATGTTTATATGTAAATTCGATAAAGCCGCCAAACAGACACAATTACGCGCATTTAGCGGCTTACTTCAATCCATACATAAACATGGGGTCTGGGGATAATATCCCCAGCGAGGGGTTTGGGGGCGAGCAGCCCCCATTATTGATCCATCGGAGATACTGCTATCTCGCCCACAACTTTCCAGTTGCATTTTCGGGAAATCCGCATATAATACTGTCAAGCGGCTGAGCCGCGCTCCGAAGGATGAAAAGTGGCAGTATGCAATTACGCTATGCACGCTGTCCCCGAAGCGCTTTTCGTTCAGGGGCAGCGTGTTCATCGCTTTGCAATACCGGCGCACTGCGGGGCTGTTCTGCGGTGCGCCGCTCTGTATATGCAAATATGCAAAAGCCGTGAAATCGCGGCATTTGCTTTGATTTCACGGCTTTCTCATTTTGATCGAGCGTCCGCGTCAGATCAGATTGTCTTACCCATCTGATCGTCCGTGACGAGCTTTGCAATGTACATCAGAATGCGGGTGGTATCATCCGAAGTCAGACCGGCTTTGCCGTCGCAGTCTGCGTTCTTGCGGCCCTGCGCAGTAACCTGCGCCTTAGTATCCTCAGCAAGGAAGCGAGCAAGCAGAACAGCGTCGGAAACATCCACATTGCCACTGCAGTTGGTGTCGCCGTAGAGAAACTTGCCCTCTGCTTCCGGTTTGGTTGTGGTCACAGTGGTGGTGACGGTTGTGGATGTGGTGGTCTCCGGCTTATCAATCTGCGGAGCAGTGGTCTGCTTCGGCCCAGGGTTATCAGAAACCTCGCCGAGGTCCGCGCGGGAATTGCCCTTGGTGCCGTCCGGCTGAACGCCCCAGACCTGTGCGCCGTTTGCGAACATAACAAAGTTCTCGTTGATCGAATCCGCCTTCTTGAGGTCGGTTGCATCCTCGAGGCCCTTGTAGGACGGGTCATTCGACGGATCCCATGCGCCTGCGATAGACTTGCCGTCAACAGCATCCGGAATCGAGATGCGGAACTGCACCTCATCGCGGTGCTCGGACTGTCCGGTCGGCATGATTGCTCTGCCGTCCTCGAACTTGATCGAAGCGTAGTAGATGTTGTCCTTGTAGAGGTGCGGGCCGGTGACAGTTGCATAGCCCTGCTCACCTGCGCTGTACTGCTGGGATTTGCCCTCGACCTTGACATCGTCAATGCTCAGACCCTTCTCGAGCATCTCAGAAACATCGAAGTAATAGCGAACCTCAACATCCTTCTGGACTCTGGTCGGCCATGCGGTGTGGTTCATCGCCCACATTTTGATTTCCGTGTAGTTGGTGCCCGGTGTGCCGTTGTTGACAGCAGCAACTTCCCATTCTGCCCACTTCGGTTCTTCCTGCGGCGGGAAGTCTGCGAGCGGCTTGCCGCCGTTCTCGTCGAGCATTGCGCAGAGCACTGCGGTATAGCCCGCGTTGTAGTCAATTGCAACCTCGGTCTGCTCATAGTTCGCAACACCGATCTGCGTCATATCATAGGAGCCGTCGCTCTTGGGTCCGCCGATCAGCGCGCCGTAAAGGGTATGTGCATATTCCGTCTGCCAGCCCTCAGCGCCGCCGGATGCCTTACCGAGCTCATTCCAGTGGTCATCGTGGATGCCGGATGCGGTTCTGTGGTGAATTGCAACCGGATTCTTGTCGCCCATACCGAGCACATAGGAGAGTTTCAGGGCATTGTCGCCGAAGCAGTAGTTGACCTGCGTGTCAGCCCATTTGTTATACTTCTCGGCATTGCCGCCGTCCTTGAGCACGGTGTCGCAGGCGAGCTTTGTCAGCCATGCGGTATTGCAGGCATGACGCAGGCAGCCCCAGTTCGTCAGATGCGAAAGACCGTCCTTGGTAATATTGCCCTCAAACGGCTTGAGGTCGCTGTCGCCGGTTGCCATCCAGTAGCGGATGTGCTTGTCAATGTGCTTGATCCACTCTTCCTTGTTGGTGAGCTGTGCGTAGAGCAGTGCAGCAGCCTGCGTGGTATCGTCCCATGCAAGACCCCATGTATATTTCCAGTCGGTGGACTGATTCTCCTGCGGGAAGTTCGGGACATAATCCTTCTCGATCTTGTCCAGATAGGATTTGTCGCCGGTCGCCTTATAGAGCCAGCAGGCAGCATACATGCAGTCATCCAGCCATGTAGAGGTATTATACATGCCGGACATATTGCCGATATCCTTTGCGCTGCGGATTTTGTCCGCGCCTTCAAAGAGGTCTTTTGCATGCTTTAAGTAATTCTCATCTTTCCAGATGAGGTAGCCCTGCGCCAGTGCTGCTGCGGAAAGTGCCGCAACGGTGGAGTTCTTAACCGTATCATATTCGCGGGTCCAGTTGCCCTGCTTCAGATGATGCTTGCGCAGATAGACCTCGGCGCTGCACCATGTATTGTGATCCATGCCGCTGTCGCCGATCGTTCCGACCATCTCGCCGCCGCCGAGATCACACGCAAGGACATAGTCCATTGCGAACTTCATATTGTTCTTGTAGAGCTCATCGAGCCCTGCCTTTTTGATTGCGTCCTCATACTCCAGATAGCCCCATGCGAGCAGGGAAACGGAATATGCATTCGTCAGCGTAAATTTGAAGTGGTCGCCTGCGTCAAACCAGCCGCCCGGAACCTTATCGGTATCCTTGCCGCTTTCATCGACCATAGAATCTGCTCTCCACGGCACATTGTTCCATTCGGGCAGAACACCCGACTGCTGAACTTCGTAGAAGAACATGGATTTCTGCAGCGCTTCCGCATAATTATACGCAGAAGCCGCCGATGCCGGCGCAGCGGACGTAAACGGTACAGCCGTCGCTGCCAGCATTGCCGCGGACATCATCGCGGCGAGCTTTTTGGATTTCATACGAAATGCCCCCTCTCAAAAATTGCGGTTTCTTTATGCAGCCCGTAGTGCATAATCTACCGTTTATATCATACCACATCTTTCGCAGATTTGTCAAGAGCATCCGCGAAAATGCAGTAAAAAGCGCCTCCCGTTTCCGGAAGGCGCCTGTGATTATTCGTCGGACTTTTTCTTCTTCTTGCTGTCATTATTTGCGGCGGCAGTCGCGATGCCGTTTGCTCTTGCTGCCTTGCGTTCCTTATCCGCCTGCTTCTTCTCCTCAATCTGGGTGATGTTCTCGTGAATCGCCCACTTCTTGATGCGGATGCGGTTGCGCTCTGCGCCGGTTTCGAGCACGACGGTATCCTCCTCGACCTTGAGGACGATGCCGACGATGCCGCCTGCGGTGCAGACCTCATCACCGATGCGGACAGCCTCGCGCATAGCCTGCGCTTCTTTTTCGCGCTTCTGCTGCGGACGGAGCAAAAGCAGATAGAGCAGCACCAGAGCGGCTGCAAACGGGACAAGCTGCAGCAGCATTGCGCCCATGCCGACCTGCTGCTGTGCGGCGTCTGCGGTGGATGCAGCGGCTGCCTCACCCTCTGCAAATGCGCTGACGCTCAGCGACATGACAGCGGCGAGCGCGGCGCTCAGGCGCGCTGCGGTTTTGGTCATCAGTTTCATTCAAGAAACCCCTTTCTTCAGTAATCAGCTTTACTATTATAGCATACTTTCCGCGGTTTGGCAAGCGATTTTCAGTTATCTGTCAAATCAAACGGTTCTTCCTCGTTTGTCATTGCCAAATCAATAATTTTGCCGAAAAACCGCGCCGGATTGCGCAGAATCCGCTCGCTCAGCTCCTCGGCATTTTCGCGCGAGGGCGCCGAAATCCGCAGAAAGAACATCTCCGTTCCGTGATCCATACAGCAGAGACAGAGCTTGCAGCCGTTCGCATCCGGCTCATAGGTAATTTTCAGATCACGCAGCGCCTTCTGCCGCTGCACATACCGCAGTGCCGTCAGATGCACCTGATCGCGAAAAATCTTCGGAACCATGAGCCGCAGATTTTTCGCATCGCGCCTGCCGGAGTCGGTCAGCACGATGATATCGGTATCCTGTTCACTGATCCGCTCGACGGCATGTGCTTCGATCAGCGCGCCGAGCGCATCCTGATAGAGAAAATTGCTCAGATATTTGCCGCCGACCATGATATCAAACAGCCACGATTCCGGCAGTCTGCCTTCAAAGCGCATCAGCACATCGCTCATGATGATGCAGAACTCCCAGTCCTCAAGCTGCGAAAGCTCCGGCGGCGGGATCGGTCTCTGCAGCAGAATATGCGGCGCCGGATCCGGTTCCATATCCGGAAAAAAAGCCATCTGTCCGGGCAGATCATACTGCGGATCATCCTGCCGGATCTCCGGTTTCATGCGTCGCACCTCCCTGCGTTGTCAGATGAAATTCGGGTAATCGAGCATGTGCGAAACCAGCGCGATCGACATCGCAGCTTCGATGCTCGGCACAGCCTCGGGCACAAGGCACGGGTGGCTGACCTCGGCGCTCTGCAGCACCTCGTTTGTCATGGCGGAATAATCGACCGTTGCCTGCGGCTTGCCGATTGACGCCGTCGGCTTGATCGCGACACTGAAGCAGATCGGCATACCCGAGGAGATGCCGCCCAGAATGCCGCCGTGGTGGTTCGTCTGCGTTTTGACATGTCCGTGCTCATCGACGAAGAACGGATCATTGCACTGGCTGCCGGTCATTTTTGCCGTCCGGAAGCCGTCGCCGAATTCAAGTCCGCGCACGCCGGGGATTCCAAAGACAAGCTGCGCAATCGAGTTTTCGAGTCCCTCAAAGATCGGGGAGCCAATGCCCGCCGGCACATTGATCGCATAGCAGTTGATCGTTCCGCCGAGTGTCTCGCCGCCCGCTGCAGCGTTCTGGATATCCGCGAGCATTTTTTTGCCCTGCGCCGGATTGTTGACCGGGAATCTGCGGTGCCGGATTGCGAGGAGCTCGTCCCGCGTGACATTTGTCGGGGAGAGCGGTTTATCCTTGATGTTGTGGATGGATGTAATCTGTGCGCCGACATAAATGCCGCGGCGCTCGAGCATCTGCTGGCAGACGGCGCCCGCAAAGCACAGCGGGATCGTCATGCGCTCCGAGAGATGCCCTCCGCTGCGGACATCCGCAAAGCCGCGGTAGCGCATCGCACCGGTGTAGTCGGCATGTCCCGGCCGCGCCAGATGCGAAAGCTCCTGATAATCGACCTGCTGCATGCCGCGCGGGTTGTTCAGGAATGCGCAGAGCGGCGAGCCGGTTGTCCGGTTGTTGATGAGGCCCGAAAGCACCTGCGGGAAATCGAGCTGTTCGCGCTGATGATTGGGGTCATCGGGCAGAAAAACCGAGCGGGTTCGGCGCGTCATAAAGCGCGCTAATTCTTCAATATCAACATACTCTCCGGGCGGGATATTGTCGAGCACGACACCGATTGCCGGGCCCTCCGCCTCGCCGAACAGAGAGATACTAATGCGATGATTCCATATTGATGCCATATGCGCCTCCGTGATACAATACTAACTTTATTATACCACAGCAGCGAAAAAAACACAAGTCTTTTTTGTCGATGCAAAGAAAAAACGGAGAAGCCGAAGCCTCTCCGTTTATCGTTGTGTTTGCGTGAGAACAGGATCAGTGTTTCTTGCGCTTGAAGGTCACCGCGGTTGCTGCGGAAAGCATCAGAGCTGCCGCTGCAACGCCGACACCTGCATCACCGGTTTTGGTCGCAGTTGTCTTGGTGGTGGTGGTGCTGGATGCAGGCGCTTTTGTGGTCTGCGCACCGCCGTTGTTTTTGCGGCTTGCCGTGGTCGGCTCGCTGCCCGGATCTTCGCGGTCGGTCTTGGATGTGTTCGACACCGTCGAAACGTCAGTCGTAATCGTTGTGGTAACGGTTGTCGGCTGCGCGGAAGACGTTGTCGGAACAGTCTCAGACGTTGTGATGACAGTCGGAACTGTGACAGGAGCGGTTGTGGTTGTCGGAACAGTTACGCTGGTGGTGTCAGAGGTGGTAACTGTTGTTGTGACACTTGTTGCCGTTGTTGTAACGGCCTTCTTGCGGATACGGATCCAACCGTCAACGGTGCTGTAATCCACCTTGTCGGTCTTCTCGTTGAGGAACTTATCAATATCGAGTGTGAGCTTGAACTCATCGTTCTCCTTCGCATCTGCCGGAACAACGAATTTTGCAGTAAAGACGATACCGTCTCTGGTGCAGTCCTCGTCGCCCATCGTGCCGACACCGATGCGGTGTTCAGCAGCACTGTAGTCCGCGCTCTTGGAAAGCATATACGAACCGTCGCCGTAGGTCAGGTCAGGTCTGTCATTCGACTCCTTGATGACCGGCGAAAGCGCCTGATCATAAACCAGACCGATACCGCTGGCAGCATAACCGGTGTTGTTCTGAATGTAGACATTGTACAGAACAGTCTCGCCCGGCTCTGCATATACCTCATCAGCAATGAGGTTCAGTCCGCTTTTCATTTCGGATGCACGGTCCTTCAGATCGACCGGATCGAACGCAAAGGCGCTCAAAGCACCCGCGGTCACAACAGCTGCAGCAGCAACACTGCTCAGCACTGCGATCGCCTTTTTGATAGTTCTCATCGAAACACTCCTTTTCTCTGTAAAAAACGGGCAGGGCAGTTGTTACCCTGCCCGTTTGCGTGTGTTATTCTTCAACGCCGCCGTAGAAGGAATCCAGCAGGTCATAGCCTACAACGCCTTCCCAGTTGGTCTCAGTCTTCTTTGCTACATACTTACTTGTATAGTAGTTCAGAATCATCTGAGCATCTTCAACATCGAGGGAGGTCGGATCAGCCATCGTGCCGTCATTGTTCTTATACTTGACGTCGCCGAGGTAGTAGCACAGACGATCGACACCTTCAAACTCTTCGTCAACAGGTCTGTCAACGTTGATCTTGTCAATGTCCTTATGTGCAACAACCTTTGCTGTGTAGTAGTTCAGTACGAGCTGTGCGTCCTGAACATCTGCGATGTTATCGAGGTTGACGTCACCCTTAACACCAATGTAGATGCCCCAGTCGCCGAGGTAGAGCGGTTCACCGTTGTTCAGGTTGAAGTCCGGATCAGTCTGCTCATTCGGGAAGTAGTACGCCTTGACCGGATACTTGTTCGCATGCTTTGCGCTCAGTTCATCAGCCGCGGTGTAGTTATCGCCGAACTGTGCCTTGATCTCGTTCGTCCAGACCTTCAGCGGGCCGTCCTCAGATTCCATCGGATGCGTGTAAGCAGTTGCGTCAAGCGTCTTGACAGCGATCGGCTTCACGTTCTCCGGAATACCATCAGCCTCATTGTACGGCGTACCGGAAATCGGCAGGCCTTCCTCATTGACAAACAGGTTCTTGTCATTGATATAGTACTTATAAAGCGTGATGTTGAACTTCAGGCCTCTCAGACCGCCGCTCTCCTTGAAGCTGCGCGGATCGTGCGACCAGTAGTTCACGCGGGTCGGCTTCTCGAACTCGGTCACGAGCGAGGTCACAACCTTGAAGCTGGTCTCGGAGGTTACCGGATTCGTCTCGGTTGTGGTGACATCCGAGGTGGTCGGAGTTGTGTCAGAAGTGGTCGGAGTGGTCTCCTCGCCGGAAGTGGTCGGAGTCGTCTCATTACCGGAAGTGGTCGGAGTCGTCTCATTGCCGGAAGTGGTCGGAGTCGTCTCATTGCCGGAAGTGGTCGGAGTCGTCTCATTGCCGGAAGTGGTCGGAGTCGTCTCATTGCCGGAAGTAGTCGGAGTGGTCTCCTCTCCGGAAGTGGTCGGAGTGCTCTCCTCGCCGGAAGTGGTCGGAGTCGTCTCATTGCCGGAAGTGGTCGGAGTCGTCTCATTGCCGGAAGTGGTCGGAGTCGTCTCGTTGCCGGAAGTGGTCGGAGTCGTCTCATTGCCGGAGGTGGTCGGAGTCGTCTCATTGCCGGAAGTGGTCGGAGTGGTCTCCTCACCGGAGGTAGTCGGCGTGGTCGGGCTCGGCTCAGTTGTGTCGGAAGTGATCGTGGTTGTTGTCGGATCCTCAGGGATCTTGTCAACAACGACCTTACCTGCAATACTGGAAACCTTGACGCTGCCGCCAGCCTCGTTGGTTGCCTTTGCGTTGGTCACATCAATCGTATACTCAGTGCCCGGAACTGCATCCTTGGAGATGGTGCCGGAGAATGTGCCGATCTTCGTGCCCGGAGTCGGGATAACGTTCTTGCCGTCATTGCTGGTCCACTTCAGCGTCTTGGTGGTCGGATCCCACTCGAACTTGCCGTTCTTTGCGTAGACGGAATCCGGATCAATCGTGAAGTCGTCGATGGTCAGGCCATCCGGAACGTCAAGCTGGATCTCGAAGCCGTTGGTGCCCTTATCGAACATAACGGTCAGCGGGATGTCAACCTTGGAACCAGGTGTGCCGGAGGTCTCGCCGATACCGAAGACGATATCGCCAGTCTCAACAGGCAGAACATGAATGTTACCGTCGATCTCCTCGTGTGCGATCAGGTTGCGCTCGGTGTCGGAAACAGTTACGCTGTCCTTCACGAAGGTGACAGGATAATCTGTATCGTCTGCCGCATTTGCAGGAATGTCAATGTAGAGCGTTGCGATGGTCGCGCCGGACTTTGCCTTCTGGTTTGCACCGTCAGCAGATGCCCAGACAAGGACCTTCTCATCGGACTTCCACTGGAACTCGTTGTTTGCGCCGGTGTATGCATCGCCATACTCGATACCCGAGATCTTGAAGCCGTCCGGAACTGCGAATTCCATCGTGAAGCCTGCGGTTCCTTCGTCATACCAGACGTAGACCGGAACTGCAACAGTTGTGCCCTTCACACCTTCAACCTTTGCGATCTGGTATACAACGTGGCCGTTGTTGACCGGAGCGGTTTCGGATGTTTCCACGCTGCTCGGCGTGGTTTCAACGCCGGAGGTGGTCGGTGTGGTCTCATTGCCGGAAGTGGTCGGAGTGGTCACATCGCCCGAAGTGGTCGGTGTGGTCTCATTGCCGGAAGTGGTCGGAGTCGTCTCATTGCCGGAAGTGGTCGGAGTCGTCTCATTGCCGGAGGTAGTCGGAGTGCTCTCCTCGCCGGAAGTGGTCGGAGTGGTCTCCTCGCCGGAAGTGGTCGGAGTGGTCTCCTCGCCGGAAGTGGTCGGAGTGGTCTCATTGCCGGTAGTGGTCGGAGTCGTCTCATTGCCGGAAGTGGTCGGAGTCGTCTCGTTGCCGGAAGTAGTCGGCGTGGTC
>JAFWUX010000211.1 GCA_017523995.1 Oscillospiraceae bacterium
AGTCAGATTTTTCGTCAGATTGTATAGAAATGACGCCGCTGGGCTGGCGCCCAGCAAGGAATTTCTGTGCAAGATGACGGAAAAGATGCAAGCAGATGCGCCGCCAAGCCGTCAGGCGGGCTTTGTGCGGTGTTGCCTTAACCGTTCCAGAGCTTTCCGAGCTGATCGGAATACTGCGCACGGAAATCTGCAAAGGTGCCTGCATCCAGATGATCGCGGATCTGCGTCAGGTGAAATTTGCGATAAAATGCACGCATGCAATGATATGCACAACCGTCCAGAGAATTGCAAATGCAAACAGCAGCCGGTTGACAGTTCTCGCCTTTTTGTCATTATTCTGCTTTGCTTCCTTTGCACAGAGAATGAAGCTGACGATCGTAATAATCCAGCAGACCGGATACAGAATAATCACCGGCGATTCGATTCCCATGGGCATAAAATAAGCAAACAGCATACCGACATCCAGATCCTCATGATACAGCAGCATCACAAGAAACGGCATGACAATATACGGCAGCAGAAATGCAAAACGTCCGAGCTTTTTCATGTTGTCCCCCTGTTCTTTCCGATCAGTCCTGTCCGTTCCAGAGCTTTCCGAGCTGATCGGAATACTGCGCACGGAAATCTGCAAAGGTTCCTGCATCCAGATGATCGCGGATCTGCGTCATCAGATTGTTATAGAACCAGAGATTATGCTGCACGGCAAGTCTGCCTGCGAGCTGCTCCCCTGCCTTGAACAGATGCCGGATATAGGCACGCGAGAAATTGCGGCAGGTCGGGCACTGACAGCCCTCCTCGATCGGGCGCGGGTCGGTCGCAAAGCACTGATTCGTCAGGTGCATGATGCCGCGCATCGTGAACACCGTTGCGTGACGCGCATTGCGGCTCGGCATGACGCAGTCGAACAGATCAACGCCGCGTGCAACGCCCTCGACAATGTTCTGCGGCGTGCCGACGCCCATCAGATAGCGGATTTTCTCCTTCGGCATATGCGGCTCAACATGCTCGATGATGTCATACATGATCTCGGTCGGCTCACCGACGGCAAGTCCGCCGATTGCGTAGCCGTCCAGATCGAGCGCCGCGATTTCATCCATGTGGTGCTCGCGGAGATCGGCATAGGTGCAGCCCTGATTGATGCCGAACAAAAGCTGATGCGGATTGAGCGTCTCCGGCAGGCTGTTCAGGCGCGCCATCTCCTCCTTGCAGCGCTTGAGCCACCGCGTTGTGCGGTCGCAGCTCTGCGCGGCATAGCGGTAGGGCGCCGGATTCTCCACGCACTCATCGAATGCCATTGCAATCGTTGAACCGAGATTCGACTGAATCTGCATGCTCTCCTCCGGTCCCATGAAAATGCGCTTGCCGTCGATATGGGACTGGAAGGTCACGCCCTCCTCCTTGATCTTGCGGAGCTTTGCAAGGCTGAACACCTGAAATCCGCCGGAATCCGTCAAAGTCGGGCCCTTCCAGCCGGTGAAGCCCTGCAGGCCGCCCATTGTCCGGACAATGCCGTCACCGGGGCGCACATGCAGATGATAGGTGTTGCACAGCATCACCTGACAGTTCACCGTTTCCAGATCGCGCGCGGACAGTGCGCCCTTGATTGCGCCTGCCGTCGCCACATTCATGAAACACGGCGTCTGGAAATCACCGTGGACTGTATGAAACACGCCGCGGCGTGCTGTCTGTTCCGTTTTGAGCAGTTGAAACATCGTTTTTCTCCTTTGTATAGTTGTCCTTTTATATCATACCATAAATCGCATAAAAAAGCAAGCCGTCCGCACCGTTTCGTGCCGGTGCGGACGGTTGTTCAATATACTGTATCCCCTGCGGTATCGTGAACCGCAAAGCGTGTGCCGTCATTGAGATAAATGCCGATTGCACGGCTGCCTGCATGCAGCAGCTTGAATTCCACGAAGATCGGACATACATACTGCTGACCGAGCGAATCATTCAGCAGATAGGGCGGTCTGCCGGCGCTGTCCGAGGTGGTGCTGACCGTGATGTATTCGCAGGAATACTCGTTCCGCTGCATCCGCGCATATGCGGAGTTGCTGCCGAATACTCTGTTCCAGCCTGTCAGCAGCAGGATGGCGGTTCCGATCAGGCAGATGAACCACAGCGCGCCTGCAAGCGTCACATAGCGGTTTGCAAAGCCGCTGAATATGGCAATGCCGGGCAGAAACAGCAGGACATCGCCCGCGATGCAGAGATAGAGCATGTGCAGATGCTTGCTGCGCGCATCATCGAGATATTCCAGAATCTTGCGCTTCTGATTTTCGGTAATTGCTGCATGGGTCATTGTGTTTTCCATGATATACTTCCTTTCAGGTTCGATTATTTGTGACGAGTGAATCTCCGACATCGGAGACGATACGGTATCCGGCGGATTGGATGCGCCGTTCAAGACATCCCTTGCACTGCGTCGCTTCCTCGCCGGTACAGATTTTGTTTTCGTAGAGATCATAGAGCTTGCGGACGGCTGTCGGGCTGAGATTCGGCATCATGACATTGCCGCCTGCTTTCAGCGCGAGCTCGCGTCCCTGCGGGTGCATCGAGCCGAATGCCGTTGTCGCCGGAATCAGCGCCTTCGGGAACAACAGCCGCAGCAGCGCAATGATCTTCAGGCTGAGATGCAGGTCGCCCGAGGGCTGATCTGCAAAGGGCGTTTCGGTGTGCGTGATATACGGTCCGACGCCGATCATCGCGGGCTGCAATTCCTGCAGAAAGCGGATATCCGCGAGCAGATTTTCCGGCGTCTGATAGGGCGAACCGATCATGAAGCCGCTGCCGACCTGATAGCCGATCGCTTTGAGGTCACAGAGACAGCGCTTGCGGTTTTCGAGCGACATACTCTCCGGATGCAGCATGCGGTAATGCTCAGGCGAAGCGGTCTCGTGCCGCAGCAGATAGCGCCGCGCACCGGCATCGTAATAGCGCTGATAGCTCTCGCGCGGTTTCTCCCCGATCGAAAGCGTGATGCGGCAGTCCGGATGCTGCGCGGCAATCGCAGAGACCAGTTCGCAGATTTTGTCATCGGTGTAATAGGGATCTTCGCCGCCCTGCAGGACAAATGTCCGGTAGCCGAGCGCATAGCCCTCTTTGCAGCAGTCGAGAATCTGCTCATTCGTCAGGCGGTAGCGCTCTGCATGGCTGTTGCCCGCGCGGATGCCGCAGTAATAGCAGTTGTTTTTGCAGTAGTTCGTGAACTCGATCAGGCCGCGCAGAAAGACCGCATCGCCGTACCATTTGCGGCGTTCGGCATCAGCGGCGGCAAAGAGTTCCTGCTCCGGCTGCGGCTCGCGCAGGAATGTCAGGATTTCAGAATCTGTCAGATCATGTGCTGTCCGGAGTGTTTCAAGTAAATCGGACAAGGAAATGCTCCTTTCATTTTAATCTATTTTCTTGTATTTTTCCGCAAGCTCATTAAGATACGCTATGCAATAGATGAGATCGCCTCTTATCGGCTTGTAGAAAAATACGCTGTCTCTTGCATAATCAGAGGAATTGATGCTGAATCTCCGGATGCGCTTCTCTCCGACATACAGGGTCAGCGCATACCCGTACCCCATACGCATATAGGAAATGCCGTCCTTCACTGCGCCGCATGTATACAGATTTTCGGCGATGGTCCGCACCTCGGTTTCGTCAGTAACAGATGCCGTGCCGCCCGGGACACCTTCAATGTCGATTCTCGTGATGTCCTCCGGCCGATACCCTTTCAGAATACGGATCGGCATCAGCCACCAGACTGCGATCAAAACAGCGATCACCAGCAGCACCTCTGCACGGATGATCCGTTTTTTCTGCTTTTCTTTTTCCATTTTGATTTCTCCTTTCAAGGTGTATCCGGTCTGTTCCATGAGAAGATGCAGCGGGAACCGCCCTGCTCATAGACATGAAACGCGGCATAGTGGATGCGGTCTTCGGCGCGCAGCTTCTCAAACATCGTATGGAACTGCCGCTCCGTCTCCGCAAAATCATCATAGCTTTGCGCAGGCTCCGGCGGATTGATGACTGCACCGACACTGCCTGCATGTTCCATCCAGACAGGCTTCGGATCATGCCATTCCCCGTACAGAATCCCGCGCCAGTTTTCGCCGTGTGAGGAGATCAGCATATGACGGTTTACCTCCGGCTCCGGTTCGGCGGTGTCGCTCGGCGTGAACATGGTCAGGCTGCCGTTTGCATCCTTCAGAAACAGTCTGCCGCATTCGGGGCACTGATAGATGCATTTGCGCAGCAGACCGGAAACCTGCCCCAATATGCGGTGCTGTTCTTTTGCGGTGTGCGGCTTTTCAGCATCTTCAAACAGATTCCAGAATTCATTAGTGTCCTGATCGGCAAGGATATGTGCCTTGAAGCTCAGCTCGTCGGTGTTGTCATGGAACACATAGCCGCATCTGCACGCAAAATTCATATGTTCACCCCACCCAGTAGCGGTCGGTCTCCGGCAGCAGATGCGAAAAATCAGCATTTGCACCGCGCCAGCCCGCCGGCAGATAGCGCAGATAATCCTCATCGCCGGGGAACTGCGAATAAAATACGGAATTGTCAAAATCCACGAAAAGCGCGGGCACAAGCGCGCGGCGCTGCTCATCTGTTTCCGCTTTCATGAAATCATAGGCGAGCTCACCCGCAGAGGTCGCGTCATCGTCAATCTTTTTGAGGAACTCCTTTGCGGTGTCGCGCTCGAGCAGGCGGATGCGGAACCGGCTGCTGCTGAACTCCCCGAATGATCCGACCTCCTTGACAAATTCCATATCGCTCTTGCCGCGGCTGCGGTAGAGATTGTGGTAGTCGTCATAGAGGCGGAGATAATCCATTTTCCAGAGGGATTTTTCGGTGCAGTACCAGCGCTGCTTTTTCTTGAACTGGACAATCACAATAATGTTTTCAGCGAATTTCGGCTGCATGATTGACTCCTTTCAGCAGAACAGTTTTCGCAGCAGATCGGCGGAAAGCTTCTCTGCCGGTGCAAATGCATCACTATGCATATATGCGGCGATGGCGTGGTGCAGGCGGTTCATACAGAGATCATCAGGACATTCCGTCAGCCGCGCTGTGCAGACAAACAGTCTGCCGCCGCCGACCGCCGTCTCAAAGAGCAGCCCGAGCCGGTGATTGCGCTCCACATTGTCGATCATCTGCACTGTGGGGCGGAATCCCGCCGGCGCTTCATCGAGGACGGCGCAGTCTGCATGCGTCACGATGCTGTACCACTGCGGCGTGCTGTAATCATCGCTGAACATTGCCGCCGCGACCGGATGTGTCTGATCAATGCAGAGCCCCATTGTCCCGACAGGCACCTGCCTGCCGACGGATTCCGAAATGCTGCGGAACATCGGATAGTTCCAGAAATCCGTGCAGTAGAATCCGCGGATTTTCTCCGTGATCTGTGCAGGAATCAGCAGCACTGCCTCGCCCCTCTGCAGATGCGGTTCCGCCTCCGTAAAGCTGCGGACGGTCACGAATTCCGTTGTCACCGGTTTTGCGGGCGGCAGAACCGTCAGTTCCCATGTGTTGCGGATGCCGGATTCCGGCAGTTCAAAGACAATCTTTGCATTGCCCATGCATGTTTCAGGGATGCGGAATCCGCCGCCGCCGAGGTCGAGCAATCCTGCGCCGGATGCCGGAATCTCGCCGTTTGTTTCCGCGAGCAGTCTGTCCCCGACGGTGAATGTCACGCGGAACGGCTGCGCGGGAATCTCCGGACGGCTGCTGCGGACTGCATAGCGGCATTCAAACACGCTGCCGGATTCCTGCACATAGGAATCAAAGATCACAAGCGGCACCAGATCGCCGCAGAACGCGCGCCACGTTTCCGGCTCGATCAGCCCCTTGTTCTCTAAAAATGCGTTCAGCATCCCGACGAGCGCCGTGCCCTGTCCCGGAAAATCCTGCAGATCGAGCAGCTGAAATCCCGCGATCTGCGGGGTGCGCATCACGGCTTCGAGCTCGGATTTGTAGCAGTCTCGCGCGAGCTTTCCCGAGCACCGGAAGAAATCCGCCGCCTGTTCGCCCATGCCAGCCTGTTCCAGCCGCTCACGGAACACCTCCAGATTGCGCGGTGCCAGCGGGCCGGTGTACTTCGGAAGCTCCCTGTAATCGGGATAGATGCCGTACTGCCCGATCTCATGCGTGATGACGGGCTTTGTCGGGCGGAACGGCTGCTTTGCCGCCGCTTTGACATGTGCAACGCCGGTGCCGAACTGGATCGCCAGATCGGTTTCGGCGGAATCGGTCTCTGTCTCAGCGCAAAGGAACGCTTCGCTGTAATCCCAGTTTGCAGAGGGTGCAGCCGTCTGGATTCTGCCGAGCGGCGCATCGCAATCCGCATAGGAGCCGCGCAGCAGCCGGTGCTTTCCCGTCCGGACACCGACCCAGAAATCCTCCTGCGGCAGTTCCTGCGGCGTAAACTGGAAATTGTTGCTGCCCTGTGTATAGAGCGGCCGCGGATCATGTGCGCGCAGAAGATCGAGAATCTCGCCGAGCCGCTCCGCGCTGCCCCAGAGCTCATTACCGAGCGAAAGCATCACGAAGGAAGGGTGATTGCCGAAGGCATCGCAGATGCGCCTGCCCTCGCGGATCAGATATGCCTGCCCGACGGCATCATATTTTTCGCCGCCCTCTGCATCGACCGTGCCCCAGAACGGGAGCTCCGGCTCCAGCAGCATGCCGGTCAGATCGGCAGCGGCAAAGGCAGCCTCCGGCGGGCAGCAGGTGTGAAACCGAATGTGGTTGATGCCCCATGTCTGCATGCACCGAAAATAGCGCAGCCACATGTCAAGTCCGGTCGGGGCGGCACCCGTCAGCGGAAAGACCATTGCGTCATGTCTGCCGCGGAGCAGAACCGGCTTGCCGTTCAGTTCAAAATGATCGCCGCAGGCTTTGAAATCGCGCAGACCGAATTCCGCAGATGCGGTCTCGCCCTGCGGCAGCTCAAAACACAGCGCCAGCCCGACCGGAGACTGTTCACTCCACTGCGGCGTATCCGGCGGCAGCAGAATCTCTGCGGAAAATGCGCCCGAAGCATCCGGCGCAAGCAGCACGCCTTTCGGCACGGTAAAATGCCAGCCGCCGCACTGCGGATACGGATTCTGCTGAACCGTGACCGCTGCAATCTGCGGCGCGGGCGGGTTCAGTCTGCCGGTGATGCGGATGCGGTGCGCAGCTGCATTCGGATAAACCTTCAGCTCCGAGAGCGTTGTGCTGCCGGAGAAGCGCAGCTCCATTCTGCCCGTCACGCCGATCCAGTTTGTCTGCGTATCGGGCGAGGTCATGTGTCCGCCGGGAACGGGATATCCGGTGTTCCGGATGCAGAGCACAATCTCGGTTTCCGGCGTCAGCAGGCCGGAAATATCATATTCATGCGGTGTGCAGAGACTCTCGTCGCTGCCCGCATACTGCCCGTTGACCCAGAGCTGCGTCATGCGCGTGCGTTCGAGATACAGCGTGCAGTGCGGCGCGTTCAGATCCGCCTCTGAAATGTGCAGGATCCTGCGCAGCCAGAGCTGTCCGCGGAACGGATAGCGCTCTGTCAGAAAGCCGGTCTCGCGCGCCGGATTCTCCGCGCCGAGCTTCTGCTGCGCGGTGGTGCCGGGCAGCGTCATCGTCAGCGGATATGCTGCCGGCGGTTCGCTGTATGCACAGGGCTCGGCATCCATCAGAAGCTGCCAGTTCCCCCATAATGGATTGCTCCCGTCAAATCGGATTTCCGTCATGTTTCTTTCTCCTTTACGGTAATATTTTTATTATAGCACATTTGCCTGTTTTGTACAATAGGATTTCGTGAAAGAAATTGAGATATCTGTCAAATTATTTATGTTATCGCATTCGTCCGGCTGCCGCGGAGAGAGCATATTCCGGCGTTCGTCATTCTGCACATTCAGGAGCAGATTCGCCATGCGTGCATTTGTCGAATCATACGATTTGCAAAGAAAACTTGGCAAACATCTTGACAAGTACACTTGGCAGTGATATAATACAGACAATCAAAGCGCCAAGTACACTTGGCAAAGGAGGCAGACAGTGAACAAGGAAGAAATCCTCGCAAAATCGAGACAGGAAAACAAGGGCGGCGATCTTGCCGCACAGGCGGAAAAGGAGCAGAACTGGAATGCCGCATTTCTGATCGGCGGAATCTGGGTTCTTATCGTTTACGTCCTGCAAATGATGACGGATCATGACGAGCAGGCATGGGGCACCATGTCGATCATGTTCTGGATGCTGTTCGGAAACGCGCTGCGTCCGGCAATCCGCGCATGCAAAACGGGCGGCGGCATCGAGATTGTCCCGATGGTGCTGTTCCTGCTGCTTGCAATTTTGTGGTCAGTCAGATATATTCTGTATCTGCTCGGTTAAGGAGATGTCATAATGAACAAGGAAGAAATCCTCGCAAAATCGAGAAAAGAAAACAAGGGCGCTGATCTTGTCGCGCTCGAAGCCGACTCCCATTCCGGCAAATTCGCAGGTGCCGCGGCAATTCTGCTCGGCGCAATCCTCAACGGAATCGCAATGATTCGCTATAACAGAGCGCTGCCGGAATTCTTGGCAATCTTCTTCTGCTATCAGGCAGCACAGGGGCTTGCACGCGGTCTCCTTCTGCTGGTGGGCGGCAGAAAAGCCGCGGGACTGGGCTGGCTCGCATACGGATTTGTGATGCTTGCCGCGACAGTTCTCGCCGTGCGTCAGTCAATGCGCCTCTGGACAGCGGGGGCATAATATGGATGATTCACTCGTACTGAAAAACCGGCTCAAGGAGGCCCGCGCGGAGCAGAAGCTCTCGCAGGCACAGCTCGCGCAGATGGTCGGTGTTTCGCGCAATACGATCAGCTCGCTCGAGACCGGACAGTTCCAGCCGACCGCAAAGCTCGCGCTGATCCTCTGCATTGCGCTCGACCGGAAATTCGAGGAGCTGTTCTATTTCGACTGACCGGAACAAATTGATGTCCCAACTATCTCTTGAAGATATCTGCTTGTCTTTTTGCCATGATACTGCGTTAGAAATCCTTGCCTTGCGTCAGCAAGGCTGCGGCTTTCTGCCTTGTCTCATGACAAAAATCCTGCGCATCTATTCTTCAAG
>JAFWUX010000212.1 GCA_017523995.1 Oscillospiraceae bacterium
ATCAGGAAAGGGGAGCGCGAGGGGAAACCTAAAGGGGATAGGGGGAATGTGAGCCTTGCGAACCTTCCCCCTGTCCTCTTTGGGTTGTCCCCTCGCATTCGCGCCCCGCGCCCAGTGAAAAAATCTATTTGACGAAAAGGATAAAGAATATCAAGCGAAATCTAACAAGAATACAAACACAAATAATTATACAGTGCCCCTTGCTTTGCCGTGCAAATGACACTGCTATTCATTTTTCAAGGTTCTAAGTGCATGCCTGCAATCCTGTACCGTCAGCATGAATCCCATCGCCTGTACAAGGTTGGATTCACGTACCGACCAACACCTTTGCCAAACCATTCATTCCGTCTATTGTATGGTTCGCAGCACCCGCTGTATTTCTAGTGAGGAGTGAGAAGTGAGAAGTGAGGAGTTGCGGTGTCCGCTGCGCGGACGGATTTATAATAGAGTGAGGAGATAGGAGTGAGAAGTGAGGAGTTGATGAAAATGAGAAATTAGAAATGAGAAATGAGAAATTGCGGTATGCGCTTCGCGCATGGATCTATAAATATAGTGAGGAGATAGAAGTGAGAAGTGAGGAGTTGCGGTGTTTACATTGATATATTTATAATTGTTTACAATTATTTGCGGCGAAGTGAACGGTAAAACTTGTGTGCCCCTCTACTAAGGGGTGCCAAATCGGCAAATGTTTGACGGTTGCGTGCAACTTTTCAAAAAGTTTGCGCAAAGATTTATGTTTGATATCGCTTTTTGTGCAAAAGCCGCTGAAACGGGCATATCACTCGTTTCAGCGGCTTTTATAATTATATATTTTACTTGGATCGGGGCAATCGCCTTTACCCCTTCGTTTGACCTATTCGGACTTTAGCCTATCGGATGCAGGCACTGCCTGCCCTGCGCGCTCGAGGTGCAGGATGTGCGTGCAGCATTTTGCAATCAGCTCCATATCATGCGTGACAATGAAAATCGTTTTATCGCGGCTGAGCGTGCGGATGAGATTCGCGGTCTCCTGCATTCTGCGGAAATCAAGCCCGCTTGTCGGCTCATCAAAAATCAGAATCTCCCTGTCCGAAAGATACGCCGAGCAGATCGCCGTGCGCTGCTTCTGTCCGCCTGAGAGCGACATCGGGTGGCGGTCCTTGAACGCGGTCAGATCCATGCGGCTGAGGACATCAAGCGCCGCGGCTTCATCGGGCTCGTGCATGCCGAGCATGATCTCCTCGAGCACCGAATCCGTGAACAGCTGGTGGTTGACATCCTGCATGACAAAATAGCAGAGACCGCGCAGCTGCCTCGATTTGTACTCCGTATCACCGCTGCGGATGCTGCCCCTGAACTTCTTTTGCAATCCGCACAGGCACTTGGAAAACGTCGATTTTCCGGCGCCGTTGTGCCCGACAACCGCGACAACTGCATGCTTCGGGATTTCGATGCCGTCCAGATGCAGCACGGGCTTGTTCTTCTGATAGGCGAAGTCAAAATTGCAGAGACGGTAGCAATCCGCGGAGACCGGTGCCGCCGGATCGCAGGGATAAAACCCCGTTTCTGCGTGCAGATAATCCCGCTCTGCCTGCATGCCGCGCAGACCGAGCGCGTTCAGCTCTGAATCCGGTTTTGAGAAGAATTCCGCGCCGCTGTATGACGCGGTGATTCTGCCCTCCTGCATCAGGATGACCTTATCTGCGATCTCTGAGAGCCAGCCGAGCCGGTGCTCTGCAATGACGATGGTCTTGCCGCTGCGCTTCCAGAGCTTGAGGATATCTTTGAGCATTTCGATCGCATCGGTATCGAGATTCGAGGTCGGTTCATCGAGGACAAGCAGCGCAGGGTTCATCACCGAGACACCGGCGCAGGCGATCTTCTGCTTTTCACCGCCCGAGAGATTGAAGATATTGCGGTCAAGCAGCGGCTCGATGTGCATATCGCGGACGGTTTCGTCAATGCGTTTGCGGATTTCCTCCTCGGGGAGCCCCATGTTCTCGCAGCCGAATGCAAGCTCGCCGGTTGTATCAACGCAGAAAAACTGACTGCGCGGATTCTGGAACACACTGCCGACCTTTGCCGCAATCTGTTCCAGCGGCGTTTCGCGGATATTCATGCCGCAGACCTCTGCGCTGCCCTCGAGTGTGCCTTCGTAATAATGCGGAATCAGACCGTTGAGCAGGCGCGTGACCGTTGTTTTGCCGCAGCCGGATTCGCCGCAGAGCAGCACGCATTCGCCTGCCGGAATGTGCAGGCTGATTGCATGCAGTGAGGCTTCATCGCTGTTCTGATAATGAAAGCTGAGATTTTCGATGTTTACCATGATACAACACCTGTCTTGTTCAGAATCAGCAGCACATAGGGTGTCAGCATGATGAGCCACACAATTGCATCGGGCAGGCGAAACCCGATTTTGCAGATGTTCGTGCGGTGCGTATGTGTGCTCAGCCCGCGCGTCAGTGCTGCGGCAGAAAGCTCGCTGCCGATCCTTGCAGAGCAGATCAGCAGCGGGACGATCCGGTATTCAATGAGCTTATCTGCGTTTTTGCCGCCGAAGCGAATATCACGCATTTTCATCGCGCTGTTGATCGAGAAGAATTCCTCCAGCACGGTCGGGAAAAAGCGGAACATCACGGACATCGGAATCGTGATCTGCACCGGCATATGCATCCGGTGCATCGCCGCGATGAATTCGCTGACGGTTGTGGTCGCAAAGAGATAGGCACCCATCATCATGCCGGGCAGAATCCGCACGATCAGCGTACAGAGCATGATCAGCAGATATCTGCCGGTGCCGTGTACGTTGTCGAGTCGGTAAATCAGAAACAGATCCGCAGCCGCATAGACTGCGCCGTAGCCGAGCGCCTTGCCCCATTGCTTTGCCGAGCAGAGAAAGAGCAGCGGCGTCACGCTGATGAGCGCGTTGAGCCATTGCGGCGCGAGGGTGCCCATGCCGCCGAGCACGAAGATGACGATTGTCAGCAGGACAAAGAGCTTTGTCCGCGGATCGAGCAGAATGCCTCTGTCCTCAATATCCGCCTGAAACAAACCGTTCATCAGGCGATTCCGGCCTTTTCAAAATGCTTGTGCATCATCTTTTTGCCGATCAGGCCGCCGATGATGCCGCAGACAAAGCAGATAATCAGCAAAACCGGGCAGAGCCAGCCGGGCGTCAGCTTGTTCAGGGCATCGACATATTCCTGACCGACGGATTCCGCACGGGATGCCATATAGGAATCGCGGTTGAGGAACAGCAGCAGGAAGCATGCCCAGACCCAAAGGCTGAATGTACCGTTTGTCAGGACTGCCATTTTTGCGCTGCTGTAATTGCCCTTGCGGTAAATGACTTCCGAGAGCAGACCGCTGAATACCGAGACGATCAGCGGGTAAATGCCCATGCCGCTGACGAGCATCAGCAAGCCCATGAGAATGCTCATAATGAAGATCATGCCGGGCTTTTTGACTTTGGTCAGGAACAGCATGAACGGGATGCCGCCGATGATCGGGCAGAAGACAACGAGCATCGGATAGAGAATCGGCACCATGCCGAGCATCGCAATAAGAAAGACGATGACAAAATAAATCGCAGAGTAAATACCGACATTGATGAGGTCTTTTCCTGTGAGCTTGTTCGATTGGGTTTCCATTTGTACATTCTCCTTCAAAACAATATAATGTTAGCGATAGCTAACTAATAGTTATTATACGCTAACTAAAGCCGCTTGTCAAGAGCGTTTTTGCAGTTTTTACAGTTGCGATAAATCACGCGCCCGAAAAAATGCAAATGTATTCATATTGTATGCGGGCGGGCTGTGCCCGCCTCCAATTTGCTAAAGGTCTGTTTTGTGTCTGCTGTCTTCATCGAGTGTTTATGAATCAATCGCAGCGGGCAGCGCCCGCCTCCAATTTGCGAAAGGTCTATTTTGTGTTTGCTGTCTTCATCGAGTGTTTATGAATCAATCAGCGGGCAGTGCCCGCCTCCAATTTGCTAAAGGTCTGTTTTGTGTCTGCTGTCTTCATCGAGTGTTTATGAATCAATCAGCGGGCAGTGCCCGCCTCCATTTTGCTAAAGGTCTGTTTTGTGTTTGGTGTCTTCATCGAGTGTTTATGAATCAATCGCAGTTGGCTGTGCCTGCACCCATATGCGGGCAGTGCCCGCTTCCATTTTTCTATAGCTGTCTTAGTACCATTGTGGTAATGGGCGCGGACTCTTTTCGGTTCCAATTCTTCTAAAGCAGTCTGAGATTCATTTTCTATTGTACCGAACTGAAAAGAGTAATGACTGAATATGAGCATGGTTCTTCGGTGGCTGTAGACAATCGGAGCCGCGCACGGCGCGGCGCATTTTCAGCTTGAATTCAGCGATAAATTGTATTATAATAATAGACAGCGGAAAGGAGGCGCTCTATGTGAAAATTCTGATTATCGAAGACGAAAAACTGCTTGCCGAATCGCTCCGGATGATGCTCAGCTCCAAAGGCTTTGAAGCGGATGCCGTCTATGACGGGGAGAGCGGCGAGGAATATGCGATGCTCAATATCTATGATCTCATCATTCTGGACATTATGCTGCCGAAGCAGAACGGCTATCAGGTCGCAAGCCATATCCGCAAGCAGCACAATGCCGTTCCGATCCTGATGCTGACCGCAAAATCCGATATCGAGGACAAGGTCAAGGGGCTCGATTCCGGCGCCGATTACTATCTGACCAAGCCCTTTGATGCGCGGGAGCTGCTCGCATGCGTCAATGCGCTGCTGCGGCGGCAGGGGACGCAGGTCAATGAGCTGGTGTTCGGCAATAC
This sequence comes from Oscillospiraceae bacterium, assembly GCA_017523995.1. The sequence continues at coordinate 4,784 of JAFWUX010000212.1, forward strand.
GCGGCTTGATCTGGAATCGGCGGCGCTGATCTGCGGCGAGAACAGCGTCCGGCTTTCGGCGCGGGAGTTTGAGGTCATGCGGCTGCTGATGGTCTCCGGCACAAACCATATCTCCAAGGAATCGCTGCTGACAAAGGTCTGGGGATATGATTCCAATGCGGTTGAAAATCATGTTGAGGTGTATGTTGCCTTTCTGCGGAAGAAGCTCACGAGCATCGGCTCGGATGTGCGCATTGAAGCGGTGCGGAGGCTCGGTTATCATTTGGAGTGTGATGCTGCATGCTGAAACGGCTCAGGCGGAAATTTGTGCTGGTCATCATGGTGATTGTGGCGCTGCTGTTCGCGACGGTGTTCGGGTTTGTGCTGCATCAGACAAAGCAGAATCTCGAGCGCGAAAGCATCCAGATGATGCGGACGCTTGTGTTCCGCCCGCATGATGCGGCAATGGGGCGCAGACCCGATGAAAAGCCCTCCGGCAGACCGGACGAAAAGCCCGACCGCAAGCCGGACGGCGAGGGGCAGATCCGGATGCTCTTTTTTACGGTGCAGCTTTCGGCAGAGGGCGAAATCCTTGAAACGGGCGGCAATGATTCCAATTTCACCGATCCTGATCTGCTGAAAACGCTGACTGACCTTGCACAGGCGGAATCCCGGCAGACCGGCGTGCTCTCAAAATATGATCTGCGCTTCATGAAAGAGGATCACGGCAGCGGGCGCACGATTATCTTTGCGGATATCTCCGGCGAAAAGGCGATGCTCCGCGGATTGATCCGCAACCTGATTCTGGCGGGCGTGATCGGGTTTGCGGTGTTCTTTGTCATCAGCCTGCTGCTCGCGAACTGGGTCGCGAAACCGGTCGAGAAGACATGGAACGAGCAGAAGCAGTTTATCGCGGATGCCTCCCATGAGCTGAAAACCCCGCTGACGGTCATCATGACCAATGCGGAGATGCTCGCCGACCGGAACTATTCCGAGCAGGACCGCGATGCCTTTACTGCAAATATCCTTTCGATGTCCAAGCGGATGCGCGGGCTGGTGGAAAGTCTGCTTGAGCTTGCGCGGATGGATAACCGGCAGACCGCCGCGCATTTTGATACGCTCGATTTCAGCAAGCTCGTCAATGATAGCATTCTGCCCTTTGAACCGCTGTTCTATGAAAATGAGACCGAGCTGAAAACGGAGATCGAACCAAATATCCGGATTGAGGGCGACAGGGAAAAGCTGCGGCAGGTGATGTCGATTCTGCTGGACAATGCGCTGAAATATGACGATCCTGCCTATCCGGTGGAGATTACCCTGCGGCGGCAGGCGGGGCATGCACTGCTGACATTCTCCGGCAGGGGCGAGCCGCTTTCAAAGGAAGCCTGCAAAAATATCTTCAAACGCTTTTACCGTGTCGATCAGGTGCGCAATGACGGCAGAAGCTACGGGCTCGGGCTCTCCATCGCGGAGAGCATTGCCGCAGAGCATAACGGCAGAATCTGGGCGGAAAGCGAGGACGGGCGCAATACATTTTTCCTCAGTTTTTCGCTTGCGCCGAAGAAGAATTCCGGTCAGGCGTAATCGCGGCAATGCAGAAAACAGGAGCGTGCGATTTGCATGCTCCTGTTTTTTATAAGTCCCTTTTATGAATTGTGTGTCTGGTAAAAGATGTATCGCTTCGCGATGATTGATAATGGTGCTCCGCCCCAAACCCTGCTGGGGGAATGATTCCCCCAGACCCCTCTTTTCATGAAAATATCGTATTTCCGTATTTCTGCCATTGTGGAATGCCAAACGGTCAATGGCTTCGGGGCAAGGGTGGGGCAACGCCCAATTCTCAGTTTGTCGGAGATAATAAAATACGATAGGAACACTTTTCTAAAAACGTTTCATAAAAACCGCACAGAACAACATGCTCTGTGCGGTTTCTCGCGCTATAAACGAAAAGCGTCCCAGTATCTCTACCGGAACGCTGTATCGGTAACGGGATTCCCCGTTGGAGGCGCGAACCAGATTTGAACTGGTGATCACGGTGTTGCAGACCATTGCCTTACCACTTGGCTATCGCGCCAAAAAATAGAAGCGGATTACGGGGCTCGAACCCGCTACCTCCACCTTGGCAAGGTGGCGCTCTACCAGATGAGCTAAATCCGCATATAAACGACCTGGATGGGACTCGAACCCACGACCTCCGCCGTGACAGGGCGGCGTTCTAACCAACTGAACTACCAGGCCAGAATGGAAACTACAGGGCTCGAACCTGTGACCCTCTGCTTGTAAGGCAGATGCTCTCCCAGCTGAGCTAAGCTTCCGTTAAGTCGCTGATCGAACAGCGCCTTATTATTATAACGCATAAACGGCGATTTGTCAATACCTTTTTCGCGATTTCTATATAAATTTATTATTTAACTTTCTGCATCGGAATTTGCTGCTTCTTTCTCCGCGATCATCTGCCGCAGTTCCTCCGGCGTGAACACATATTTGTTGTTGCAGAAGTGGCAGCAGACCTCGATTTCCGGCATTTCATCCGCCATTTCACGCAGGGTCGGGATATCGAGCGAGCGGAGCATCTTCGCGGTGCGCTCTCTGGAACAGTCGCAGGCATATGCAGGCTCGGATTCGTCGAGCAGCTCTGCATCAAGCCCAGCCATGAGCTTTTGTGCAATGTCATCCGCCGTCATGCCGCTCCGGAGCAGGTCGGTGACGCTTGTCACATCCCTGAGGTTCTCCTCGAGCTGCGTGATATCCGATTCCGGTGCAAAGGGGAGCAGCTGAATCAGATAGCCGCCTGCGCAGGCGACTGTCAGATCGGGGTTGACCAGCACGCCGAGTCCGCATGCACTGGGAACCTGCTCGCTGTCTGCAAAATACTGCGTGATATCCTCTGCAATTTCGCCGGAGACCAGCGCGGTCTGGCCGGAATAGGGCTCTTTGAGTCCGATATCCTTGATGACGAACAGGGTGCCGTCTGTGCCGACTGCGCCTGCGACATCGAGCTTGCCCTTTGCATTCAGCGGCAGCTCAACAACCGGCTGATCGACATAACTTTTGACATTGCCGAGGTCATCCGCGACCGCAAGCAGAATGCCCGCAGGTCCGCCGCCGTCGAGCCGCACCGTGACCGTATCGCCGGGGTTTTTGAGCGTGTAGCCGATGAGGGACGCCGCCATCGAGAGACGGCCGAGCGCCGCCGTGCAGACCGCCGAGGTCTTGTGGATACGCTCCATTTCGCGGCACATCTCCGTGCCTTCGAGAACGGCACAGACAACCGCGCCGTCTGCGGATAAATAACGCTTGAGTTTACCTTTCATGATTATACTTCTTTCTTTTATGATTCAGTCCATATCCAGCCAGAGGAAATGTCTGCCGCAGTGCAGGCACCGGAACAGAAAGCCCTGCACACTGCCGTGCTTCACGGTGTATTCCTTCACAAAGCTCAGCTCGGAGATATTTGCCTCCTGATCGTAGGTTTCTTCGATTTCCTGCGCAAGCCCCATGTTTACAATATCCTCCCAGCCGACCGAGCCGAGAAATGCACAGTATTCATTGCAGTGCGTATACCAGCGCGCAGACTGCCATGCGTAATATCCGGGTGTGCGGCGTTTCCATTCATCCTGTGCAGCAGCGTCTTCGGGCTTGCTGCCGACCAGCCATCCGTCCTGAAAGACGCACTGAAATTTCGCAGCAGCAGAGCCGTCCGCGATGCATTCCGGACAGAGAAAATCCATTTTCTCATAGGGCAGCTCATCGTCATCGGGATCGGTACTTCTGTTTGCATGCAGGTCGCCGTAAAACGGTCCGTCATACCAGATATCGGTCTGTCTGCCGCAGCAGCAGCAGGTTTTCGGTTCGCCCTGCGTGAACATTCCGGTGTCAAGCGGATTCGGGTGGTATTTGAATGCAGGTGTCATGGCTGTTCTCCTTTCACGATTGAACGGCGAAACATCTTTCGGCTTGCGCGGGAGCGGCTGAAACAGCGAGTTTACAAAAAATATATAGGAATCCGCTTCGCGGATGCTATTATAGAATGGGCACCTCTATCGCAGGTGCCCAAGCCCACGAGCTCTTAATACGCCGGGGAGTTCCGCACTCTGCGGAGTGCGGCTTAGGGCGCTGCCCTAAGAACCCGCGAGCTTTTGAAAAAGCTCGACCAAAACTTTCGGTTTGGCGCTCCGGCGGCGTGTTTTGTTTTTAGCGGCGCAATGCGTAACCGGAGTGCTTTAGCAATACGGAGCCGCGCACGGCGCGGTGAAAAAGCTCGACCAAAACTTTCGGTTTGGCGCTCCGGCGGCGTGTTTTGTTTTTAGCAGCGCAATGCGTAACCGGAGTGCTTTAGCAATACGGAGCCGCGCACGGCGCGGTGAAAAAGCTCGACCAAAATTTTTATATTGACATCGCCGGACGCGAAACAATATAATCCCCGATCAGCCGCTCATGGCTTGTGCTTGCCCTTGCGAAATGTCCGCATTTATGGTAAAATATAAGCGAAAGGATGTGTTTCAACATGGACGAGCTGACATTGCGCCGCCTGACAATGCAGCAGGCGGAACAGGTCTATACACGATACATGAAGCAGGATTTTCCGCGCGATGAGCTGAAGCCCTTTGCGATGATCCGGGAAGCGGATGCACGCGGCGAATATGAATGCATCGGCTGCTATGACGGGGATGCCCTCTGCGGCTATGCGTATCTCGTAAAGCTCGGGCGGGAGTATCTGCTGGATTACTTTGCGGTGCTTTCTGACCTGCGCGACAGCGGATACGGCACGCGGATTCTGAATCTGCTCCGGCAGCAGTATGCAGAAGCAGAAGCGTTCGTGATCGAATCGGAGAATCCCGATTTTGCTGCCGATGCCGATGCGCTCCAAGAACGTCAGCGGCGGATGCGGTTTTATCTGCACGCGGGCTGCCTTGATACCGGTGTGACTGCCTGCGTATTCGGGGTCGAATACCGTGTGCTGGAGCTCCCGCTCAGCGGTGCGCATTCACAGGATGCGATCCGTGCGGTCTATATGCGGCTCTACAAAAGCTTTCTCTCAACCCCGCGCTATCAGCGGAACATCACGGTTCGGTGAATGAGAAATGAGAAATTAGAAATGAGAAATTGCGGTATCCGCCTTGCGGCGGATGATTGAAAATCGGTTGAATCCGTCTGCGGAGCGGTCGCCGGATGCTGCGGGAAAGCTGCGAATTTGAAAAATAGTGAGAAGATAGGAGTGAGAAGTGAGGAGATGCGGTGTCCGCTGCGCGGAACTTTTTATAAATTATGCGCGCAGCGCATACCTTAATTTCTCATTTCTCATTTCTAATTTCTCATTCCGAATGCTGCCCGCCTGCTGCTCTTGCGACATATAAAAGGCGCTGGGCGGTGTCTGTCGGCGGCTGATAGGTGTCGCCGTCGAGGACTTCCAGCAATGTGAAGCCGGTTTCCGTCAGCAGCTTTTGCAGCAGGGCATCATTCCAGATACGCTCTGTGAATTCCTCGGTGAAGCGCCGGTATTTGTTCTCCGTAAGCTGCTCGAAGAAATCAAGCCGGATTGTCACCGGGTAATCGGGGGCGGTATCCTGCAAATGATTCTGCCAGACGCACACGGCATCCGGCAGTTCGTAGACAAAGCACTGGTCGGCGAGAACCTTCCGGTGCTTGTATTCTGTATTGACGTCAAATAAAAACAGCGCACCTGCGTTGGAAAACAGATTGATACGCTCGAAAACCCTGCGCAGATCGCTTTCCTCCGGCAGGTGATTGAGGCTGTCCAGCGCGCAGACTGTCACGCTGATGCAGCCGTATAGATCGAGCCGGCGCATATCCTGCCGCAGATACTGGATCGGCAGGCCGCTGTCATATTTTTTATCGAGCGCCTCGCTGAGCATCTCCTCGGAGCCGTCAATGCCGATGACATCCCAGCCGCGCTTTGCAAATTCCTCCGAAAGCGAGCCCGTTCCGCAGGCAAGATCCAGCAGGATATTGTCCGGCAGATCGGGCGCTTCCCATTTGCGGATCAAAGCATCGAGATGTGCGGCGCGTTCTGCATAGCAGACGTTTTTCGTCAGCGCGTCATAATACTGCGCAAAGACGCCGTAAGCCGGTGTCATTCCGCAGCATCCTCTTTCTGCTTTTTGAGACGGTCAAAGACGATCGCATAACCGCCGGAGCTGACCATGCTGAGCGAACGGTTCACGCGGCTGATCGTTGCGGTGCTGGTGCCGGTCTTTTCGACGATTTCGGCATAGCGGCAGTCCTCAGAGAGCAGCTTTGCGATCTGATAGCGCTGTGCAATCGCGACGAGCTCCTGCGGTGTGCAGAGATCCTGCATAAACATCGCGATCTCGTCGGCGGATTTCAGCACGGCGAATGCTTCGTAAAGGTCCTTGATATGCGCTTCATCCATGGGCTTGAACATCGGTTTTGCCTCCTTTTTCAGTCGGTTCGTTCGGTTTGCGTATACCTCATTCTATTTTAACACATTAGTCTGTAAAAGTAAAGAGGATTTTCAAATTTTCTTCGGATTCGGCAAATTTGCGGACCAAATCCTGTGAAATCTTCTAAAAGTTTCAAAATCAGAGGAAAATTTTTCAAATTTTCACAATTCTATCACAAAGTTGTTCTATAGTGTAAATTGTACTAATATCGGGCATTTCTCCGGTTGTACCGATTTCCGGAGCGCCCGAAAAAGGAAGGGGTAATATCTATGCGCATTTCTCACACCTGCCGGAGAGCGTTCTCCGCTGCGGTCAGTGCGGTCATGACGGCTGTGCTGCTCGTACCGCAAGCTGCACCTGCTGCAGCTTCCACGATCACTGTCGGCAAGGAGCTGACCACGAAATCCGGCTCAAACTCCTACAGAGGCGAGACGGCGGACCTTGCAACATCAGGTCTGAAATCCATCTCCGTGTATGTCACGGTTGATGCACCCGGCAAGGATGAGGCGTCCCTCTCCTACGGCTTCGGCATCAGCACCGACAAGGATCCGTGGTGGATTGAGCTCGATCACGGCAAGTTCACGCTGAATCCGAAGGATCCCGATGACACCGGTACATCCGTCAAGATTCCGGCGAACAAATCCACGCCGATCAAGGTGGATGTCTCCTCGGTGAACCTCAGCTACCAGACCGGACAGTATGCCGGTGAATTTGAATTTCGCAACTACTACTGCGACGGCACGCTGACCGTTGACAAGATCGTTCCGAATGACAGCGGCAGCAGCTCCTCCTCGTCGTCCTCTTCTTCGTCCTCGTCATCCTCGGCGGCAAAGAGCGGCTCCTACAGCTTTACCGACAACAAGGACGGCACCGGCACGCTCAAAACCACGCTGACCGGTACGCTCGATGAGATCGACGCGCTGCTCACCGCGGGCAAGGATGAGGATTCCTATCTGGATAAGAACGGCGAATCCACATGGGAGGAAGGCGACCCGATCAACAGCCGCAAGATCTCCTATGCGGAATTCGGTCTGCCGAAGGCTTCCGACAACACCAAGATCACGATCGAATCCTTCTCGTTCGCAGTTGAATCCAAGACCAATATGGATACGCTGATGTACGGCTGCGGTCTGAACGTCGAGTACAAGTCGCCGGCGGATATCGAATACTGGCTCAATGTCGAGGATGATCCCGATACCAAGAAGGGCTACTGGTACAATGAGCACGGCGACGATGAAGACGGCAATCCCTCTGTGGACGTTGACAAGGTCGAGGTCGAGGTCGGCAAGGGCACGAGACTCGAGGACTGCGGCAAGTGGGCAGAGGTCACATGGGATGTTCCGGATGATATCAAGGAATATGTCACCGCAAAGCCGAGCGACGGCATGTCATTCCAGTTCTGGTACGGCGACAACAAGGAGGACGGCTACACCCAGCTCAAAACTGTGACGCTGAAATCCGCAACCTGCACCTACACCATCGAGACCACTTTCCCGTATACCGATACGAAGACCGTCAAAGTCGGCGAATCGCTCACGCAGGGCGATGATGATACCAATACCGCAAGCATCAAGTTCAAGGATTTCGATTTTGCAGAGAATGACACGCTGCGCGCAGTTGTGTTCAATGTCACCTGCCCGTCCACCATCAAGAAGATGGTCTTCGGCGTGACGATCTCCGATACCGCATCCGCTGATAAGTACACCCAGATGCAGTATGCTGTGCTCGAAGCAGGCAAGACCACCGAGATCGCAATTCCGATTCCGGACGGCGTCAAGCCGGATCTCACCTACGGCAATCTCGGCTTCGGTTACTACTACGGCGCGGACGAGAAGGACAGCCTCGTCAAGTCGGTCACGCTCAACAGCGTTGAGGCGATCTATGAGGAGGGTCCGGAGGAGACCACCACCACAACCGTAACAACTACCACAACCGCGGCACCGGTCGCGGCGGACTGGGGCAATGCAAACTGCAAGGACGGCGTTGACGTTTCCGATGCTGTTCTGATGGCACGCTTCAATGCGGAGGACAAGACCGCTGCGATCTCTGCACAGGGCAAGATCAACGCCGATGTCAACCATGACGGCGGAATCACCGGCGACGATGTCACACTGGTTCTGAAGTATATTGCAAAGCTCATTCCGTATTCCGCACTGGAGCCGTAATCCTGAAGTTCCGTTTTATATCACAATGCAGCGCCTGTACAGCAATGTGCAGGCGCTGACGCTTGCTTAGCTTTAGGAGTTAGGAGTGAGAAGATAGGAGTGAGAAGATGTGGTATGCGCTTCGCGCATGATTTATATATAATCGTCCGCGCAAGCGGACACCGCAACTCCTCACTCCTCACTCCTAACTCCTAACTTCTCACTCCTATCTCCTCACTTCTAACTATATTAGAAACAGTTGCTTTTTGCGGAAGAATGTGCTATAATATAAGTTGGCTTGTTATCTGCAGGCGAGGATGAAAACAGAAAGGAAGATCCCAGATGACAGATTCCGGCGCACAGACCAGAGAGGGCATCCGCGCGGTGCTGGAGACCTTTACCCATACCCCGAAGGCGCATGTCCAGAGCTTTGGCTGTCAGCTCAACTTCTGTGACGGAGAGAAATATAAAGGCATATTGCAGGATCTCGGCTATGAACTGAGCGATACCCCCGAGGACGCCGATGTGATCCTGTTCAATGCCTGCGCCGTCCGCGCACATGCTGAATCGCGCGTGATCGGCAGACTCGGTGCGCTCAAACCGCTCTGGGAGAAGAATCCGCGGCTGGTTGTCGGGCTCTGCGGCTGCATGGCGGAGGAGGACGAGGTCCGCGCACTGCTCCGCAAATCCTATCCGTTTGTGCGGGTGGTGCTCGGCGCCGGTGCGATGGAGCGCCTGCCGGAAAGCCTGCTTGCGGTCTATCATGGCGAAAAGCGGCATGAGACGCTGCAGTTTGCCGGTCTGCCCGATGAATCGCTCCCGACGGTGCGCGAATCCGGATTTCAGGCGAGCGTGCCTGTTATGTACGGCTGCAACAACTTCTGCACCTACTGCATTGTGCCCTATGTGCGCGGCAGAGAGCGCAGCCGCAAACCGGAGGCAATCGAGCAGGAGGTGCGCAGCCTGATCGCGCAGGGCTATCAGGAGATTCTGCTGCTCGGGCAGAATGTCAACTCCTACGGCAGAGGGCTCAAAGAGGAAATCAACTTTCCCGCGCTGCTGCGGCGGCTCGATGCGATCGAAGGCGATTTCTTCATCCGATTCATGAGCTCGCATCCGAAGGACGCAACGCCGGAGCTGATCGACACGATGCTGGAATCCACGCATATTGAGCATCATCTGCATCTGCCGGTGCAGTGCGGCAGCGACCGCGTCCTCAAAGAGATGAACCGGCACTATACGCTGGAAAAATATCTGGAAACTGTCGATTATGCGCGCGCAAAGAAGCCTGATTTCGGCTTTTCCAGTGATCTGATCGTCGGGTTCCCCACGGAGACCGATGAGGACTTTGAGGGCACCATGCAGATCATCGAGCGCGTCAAATATGACAATCTCTACACGTTCATCTACAGCCCGCGCAGCGGTACAAAAGCGGCGGAGATGCCCTTTGTCTCCACGCAGGAGCAGATCGCGGCACGCATGGAGCGTCTGCTGAAACGGCAGCGCGAGATTTCCGAGGAATTCAATAAGCGCTTCCTTGGCAAGACCGTCCGGTTCCTCGCCGAAAAGCGCGATCCGGAGACAGGGCTGCTGCTCGGCAAAACGCGCGAGGGGCTGGTGCTGGAGGCAATGGGTGCGCCGGAGCATGTCGGCAGACTGCTGGATGTCCGTGTGATCGGCGTCAAGAACTGGGCTTTGACAGGTGAACTGATATGAATACGATTCTGACAGAGGAAATGCAGCAGCGCTTTACCGCGGAGCAGCTCTCCATGAGCGAGCGGATTACGCTGACCGACAGCCGCGATTTTTCATCGCTGCAGACAGTCGCGGGCGTTGATCTTGCATACTGGAATACCGATGACGGCAGGGAGCACGCGGTCTGCTGCATTGTTGTCCTTGATGCTAAGACACATGCGGTGCTGGAAACAGTCTCCGCGGACGGTGAAATCACCGTGCCCTACTGTCCGGGCTTTCTTGCATTCCGCGAGCTGCCGCTCGTGCAGGAGGCAATCGGCAAGCTGACCGTCAGACCGGAGCTGTTCGTCTTTGACGGCAACGGATATCTGCACCCGCGGCATACGGGCATTGCTTCACATGCGGCGGTGATGCTCGGCGTGCCGGCATTCGGCATCGCAAAGACCTATTACCGCGTGCTCGATACCGATTATACCGAGCCTGCCGAAGAAGCGGGCAGCTATACGGATATCGTGATCAACGGCGAGGTTCACGGCAGAGTGCTCCGGACGCATACCGGCGTCAAACCGGTGTTCGTATCGGTCGGCAGCGGCATTTCGCTTGATACCGCGACGGAAATCGCACTCCGCCTGACGGACAAAGAAAGCCGCATCCCGATCCCGACATGCCTTGCCGATCTGGAAACCCATACGGCGCGTGCAGCATTGCGCGAACAGTCACAGTAATCATCGAACTACGAAACAGAACACAGGGAGGTACAACACAATGAAGAAAACAACAGCAGCAATTCTCATCGGTGCCGCGGTGCTCGGCGCAGGCTTTATCTGGCATCTGGATCACGGCATTTCGATGTTTGCGCTTACCGATTACGGCGACAAGAATACCAATTCACATTCCAATGCGGAGATCCGCGATGCGGTTTCGACTGTCCGGAAAGAATTTCAGGATTATGAGGGCTGCATCATGACAAAACTCAAATACAGCGAGGAACTGACACAAATGGAGCTGGATCCCGATATTTCCAACGGCATCTGGGAGGATTATGACGATATTATCGTTCTGGATTCCACATTTACAACAAGCGCATTGGTATCCGAAACGGGATGGGACGGTCATACGCAGCGCGGCTGGAAATGGACTGTTCTGCATACCGCGGACAATGGATGGCAGTGCTACGGCGGCGGACGCGGATGAAATCCCCTGATCGCTGTTTGATTACATGGATATAATTGATATAAAGGAGTTTTTTATCATGGCAGATTTACTCGAAATGGCAAAGCAGCTCGGCAGGGAGCTGCAGAAGGACGCGCGCTACCTTGCATTCCGCAAGGCATCTGCGGATAACGATGCGGATGAGGAACTGCAGAATCTCATCGGCGAATTCAATCTCAAGCGCCTTGACCTCGGCAATGAGGAGGACAAGCCCGAGCCTGATGCAGACCGCGCAAAGGTGCTCGGCGAGGAGGTCCGAGACCTCTATTCCAAAATCATGGCGCACGATTCCATGCGCGCTTATCAGGCGGCACGCGCGGAGTTTGAACAGCTCCTCGACGGCATCAACCGCGTGATTGCCTACAGCGCCGCAGGTCAGGATCCGGATTCGTTCGATCCGACCGCTGCTGCGGGCTGCTCGGGCGACTGCTCCGGCTGCGCAGGCTGCCACTGATATGGCAATCGAAATCGACCGCTCCAAGCTTTCCCCGATGATGCAGCAGTATCTCGCTGTCAAGGATGCATCGGGGGATGCGATCGTGTTCTTCCGTCTCGGCGATTTCTACGAGATGTTCTTTGATGACGCGATCCTCGTTTCAAAGCTGCTGGAGCTGACACTGACCGGCAGGGACTGCGGTCTGCCGACAAGGGCGCCGATGTGCGGCGTGCCCTATCATTCCGCAGAGCAGTATCTCAAGCGGCTCGTGAACCTCGGCTACCGCGTGGCAATCTGCGAGCAGATGGAGGATCCGGCGCTTGCAAAGGGTCTGGTCGAGCGCGGTGTCATCCGCGTGGTGACGCCCGGTACGCTGATCGAATCCAGCATGCTTGATGAATCCAACTGCAACTATCTTGCGGCGGTCTGGAGCAAGGATGAGGAGATCGCATTCTGTGCGGCGGATATTTCGACGGGCGCGGTCAATCTGCACCGGCTCGAGGGCAAATCGCGCACCGATGACCTTATCAGCCTGATCGACCGCTATCATCCCTCGGAGCTGCTCATTACAAAGGATTTCCTCGACTATAAGCCCGTTGCGGACTTCCTCAAAACGCGCACGAACTGCATGGTCACGCTGCGCGATGATGAATGCTTCTCTGTCAATCTCCAGCGCGAGACGGTGCTGAAGCAGTGCGGCGCGGATTCGTTCAAGGCGCTGGGACTTTCCGAAAACGGCGCAGATGCGTCTGTCTGCTGCGGACTGTTCCAGTATATCGCCGAGACGCAGCGCGCGATTGTCGGGCGCTTTACCGAGATTACCGTTCACGGCAAGGACGGCGTCATGGGGCTCGATTCCAATGCACGGCGCAATCTCGAGCTGACCGAAACGCTGCGCTCGCACGAGAAAAAAGGTTCGCTGCTCGGCGTGCTCGATCAGACCGAAACCGCAATGGGGCGGCGTATGCTGCGCACATGGCTCGAGCAGCCGCTGACAGCACCTGTCCGCATCATGGACAGACTGAACGCCGTTGAGCTGCTGATGAAAAACAGCGTCGCGATGACAGAACTGCGCTCGCTGCTCGATCAGGTCTTTGACCTCGAACGCCTGATGTCCCGCGTGATGTTCCAGAAGGCGACACCGCGCGATATGAAGGCGCTCTCGCAGACGGCTCTGCAGCTGCCTGCGATCAAGGAGCAGCTCAGAACACTGACGCAGTCGAAGCTGCTGACAAAGCTCGAATCCGAAATTTCGCCGCTGACGGAGATTTCCGATCTGATTGAGCGCGCACTCGTGGACGAGCCGCCGCTGCTCATCAAGGACGGCGGCGTGATCCGCGACGGGTTCCATCAGGAGCTCGATGCGCTGCGCCACGCGATGAATCACGGTACCGATCTCATCACCGAGATCGAATCGAGAGAGCGCGAACGCACCGGCATCAAGAACCTGAAAACCGGCTATAACCGCGTGTTCGGTTATTATCTCGAAGTTTCGCGCTCCTATTATGAGCAGGTGCCGCCGGAGTGGATCCGCAAGCAGACGCTCGCGAACTGTGAGCGCTACATCACGCAGGAGCTGCGCGATGCGGAGAATACAATCGTCGGCGCAAAGGATAAGGCGCTGGCGCTGGAAAGCGTGATTTTCTCGGAGCTGCGCGAATTTTTAGCGCAGCAGCTCAAAACCGTGCAGGAGACTGCCGCGGCGGTCGCGCAGGTGGATGTCCTCTGCTCGCTCGCGCTGACGGCACTGGAAAACGAATACTGCAAGCCGGAAATCGCTGTGGACGGCAGAATCGAAATCCATGACGGACGGCATCCGGTGGTTGAGCAGATGCTGACGGATTCGGTCTTTGTGCCGAACGATGTCCTGCTCGACCAGAAGGCGAACCGCCTCGCGATCATCACCGGTCCGAATATGAGCGGTAAATCGACCTATATGCGGCAGACGGCGCTGATCGTTCTCATGGCGCAGATGGGCAGCTTTGTGCCGGCATCCTATGCGAAGATTTCGGTTGTCGATCAGATTTTCACGCGCGTCGGCGCATCCGATGATCTGACGGCGGGTGAATCGACGTTCATGGTCGAAATGCACGAGGTCTCGACGATTCTCAAGCGCGCGACCGCGAACAGCCTTGTTGTGCTGGATGAGGTCGGGCGCGGCACATCGACCTTTGACGGCATCAGCATTGCGCGTGCCGTTGCGGAGTTTATCGCCGGAAAGAAGATCGGCTGCAAGACGCTCTTTGCAACGCATTATCACGAGCTGACCATGCTTGAGGGACAGTGCGACGGCGTGCGGAATCTCAGCGTTGCCGTGAAAAAGCACGGCGATACAATCCGGTTCCTGCGCAAAATCGTGGACGGCGCCGCCGATGACAGCTACGGCATCGAGGTCGCAAAGCTCGCAGGTCTGCCGACGCAGGTGACGAACCGTGCACGGGCGCTGCTGACGGAACTCGAAGCGCAGTCGAAGGCGGAAAAGGAAAGCTATCAGGCAAAGCTTGCGGCGGAATCCGCGGGGCAGATGTCGTTCTCGGCGGATGCGGATGCACAGGTCATTGCGCAGCTTTCCAAGACGCATGTCAATGAGCTGTCCGATGCGGAGTGCCGTGAACTGCTGCTTGATCTGACGAATATGCTGCACTGAGCAGCCATGTGAATCCGGAAAGGGGGATTTTACCATGACACCGGAAGAATTCCGCGCAAAGGCGGAGGACAAGGAATGGGCGCCGGGCTGGGATGCGATCGAGGATGCATTCAAAGTGGTCTACGGCGATCAGAAGCCTGCGCATTTCGGCACCGTCATCACGAGCCGCGCGATGTTCGGCGGCAATGAGTTTTTGGACGGCTACAGCGCCTATCAGTCCGCGAAAGGCTACAGCCATGTCGTGACATTCGGCATGAGCGAGCTCTACGCGGATGAATCGCGCCTCGGCGGGCAGTACAGCAAATGGGGCTACGAAATGACCGTCAAGCTCGCGGACACCGCACCGCAGGACTGCATCTGGGCGATGAACATGATGGGCAATCTGGCGCGCTATACATTCCAGAGCGAGCGCTGGTTTGAACCGGGACAGTATGTCGGTTCGGCGAAGAATCCGCAGTCGGTCAATCTCGGGAAACCGGAGAGTAAAATTACCTCGCTTCTCATCACAAATGATACAGAAATCCCGACAGAACAGACGCTCTACGGCGAGCTTGCATTTTTGCAGCTTGTCGGCATCACAACGCATGAACTGCAGACGATCATGCAGGACAGATCGCTTGTGCCTGTGCTGCTGGAAAATCTGAAAAAAGACTATCCCGATCTGCAGATTGATCTGAACCGGACGAAGGAATACATCTGAGCCCGCGCTATGGACTACGTATATTTTCACTTCCGAACGCGCGATATCTCCGAGACATGGGATACCGCTGCAATCGAGGAGTTCCTGCGCGGCACGGGGCTGTTTCCGGCGGATACTTTCACATCGCAGAAGCCGTTTCTCAGCATTTCTCTGATGTGCGTGAAAAGCTTTGAAAGCTGGAGCGGCAAAGACTATGATCCCGAAAAAACGAATTATATCGGGATTGTCACATCGGATGACTGGTACTGGGGAATCCGGAAGGATCCGCGGATACAGGCTGTTTTTGACGGTCTGGAAGCGCTGCTGCATACGGAGATACAAGAGGACTGGTGAACCGGAGCGTTCACTTAGAAAGGAACATCAATGCCCGAAATTCACGTTTTACCGAAGGACATTGCAGAGCTGATCGCGGCGGGAGAGGTCATTGAGCGCCCTGCCTCGGTGCTGAAAGAACTGACCGAAAACGCCATTGACGCAGGCGCAAAGCGCATCACCGCGGAGATGAAACGCGGCGGCGTGCTCTATCTGCGCGTGACCGATGACGGCTGCGGCATCGCGCCGGAGCAGGTCAAAACGGCGTTCCTGCGCCACGCGACCAGCAAAATTCAGACAGCGGAGGATCTCGAAACGATCTTCACGCTCGGCTTCCGCGGCGAGGCGCTCGCGTCGATCTGCGCCGTCTCGCGCATGGAGATTCTGACGCGGCAGTCCGGCGCGGAATACGGCACGCACTATATGCTCGAGGGCGGCGAGGAAACCGTCTTTGAGCAGAGCGGCTGCCCTGAGGGCACAACCGTTGTTGTGCGCGACCTCTTTTACAATGTGCCCGTGCGCGCAGGATTCCTCAAAAAGGATACCGCGGAGGGCAATGCGGCGGCGAATATCTTTCAGAAGATTGCGCTCTCGCATCCGGAGATTTCGTTCCGGCTGATCCGCGAGAACAAGACCGAATTTGTCACGCCCGGAGACGGTGAGCTGTTCTCCGCGATCTATGCGATTTTCGGCAAGGATTTTGCGCGCGATCTGCTGCCTGTGAAATATCAGGAGCAGGAGAACGGCGGCATTTCCGTCGAGGGCTATGTGATGAAGCCGCTCTATTCGCGCCCGAACCGTGCCCATCAGCTGTTCTTCGTCAACGGCAGATCGGTGCGCTCGTTTACGCTGATCTCCGCGATTGAGGAGGCGTATAAAACGCTGATCATGACCGGCAAATATCCGGCGTGCGTGCTGATGGTGCGCGTCTCGCCGCGGATTGTCGATGTCAACATGCACCCGACAAAAGCTGAGGTGCGCTTTTCCGATGAAAAGCGGATTTACAACGCGGTGTTTTTTGCAGTGCTCGGCGCGCTGGAACAGAATCATCTGGTTTATGAGTTTCAGCTGCCGCAGCCGGAGCAGCCGCGGCAGGGAAGCACAATCTCTGCGCCGCCTGTGACGCCGAAAATCACGCCGCAGATTTATACGCCGCAGCGTCCGCAGCGCGACTGGCATGCACCGGTCGCCGGAACCGATGACAACACGCCTGCGCCGCTCTTTGCGAAACCGGCGCCTGCCCCGCAGAGCGTTCCGGATGCAGCGCAGTCTGCGGTCAGTGCGCAGCCGGTGCAGCCCCTTCCGCAGCAGAATCCTGCGGAGGCTGCTGTATCCGCACCCGCACCGGCTGCAGCGCCCGTGCAGCCGCCTGCACCGCCCGTCATCCCTGAGGCGCTCAAAGCGTTCCCTGATCTGATCGCGCAGCCCGCCGCGCCGGTTCGCCCGATACCGGCGGAAGTCCCTGCAGCACCGCAGGAGACCGCTGACGCCGCAGGCTCCGTTCTGCCGGAGGAACCCGAAGCGCGCAATGCGGCAATCTCTGCGATTCAGCGCGAAAAAATCACCGTGATCGGGGAGCTGTTCGATAACTATGTGCTTGCGGAAGCCGGTGAGCAGTTTGTCATGATCGACAAGCACGCGGCACATGAGCGCATTCTGTTCGAGCGTTTCCGCACCCGCGAATGCAGAGACCGTCAGACCTTGCTGACGCCGGTCCGCGTTTTGCTGACCGCGGATGAAATCACCGCACTGCAGGAAATGGAGCAGACATTGCTCGGCTGCGGATTCACCTTTGATTTCAGCGAGGCGCCGGTCGTGCTGCTGACGGGCGTGCCGCTCTCCTGTGCGGAGCTTGATCTCGACCAGATCGCGGCAGATCTTGCTGCAAACTGCGCGAAGCATCAGGCGCAGCCCGATCTGCACCTGCTCGACGATATGTTCCACGATCTCGCGTGCAAGGCGGCGATCCGCGCAGGCACGCACAATACGAAAGAAGAATTGCAGTCGCTTGCTGTGCAGGTCTGGGAGAATGAGCAGATCCGGCATTGTCCGCACGGGCGTCCGGTGATGTTCCTGCTCTCAAAATACCAGATTGAAAAGCAGTTCAAGCGCATTCAGGACTGAACAATGGTTGAATTATATGCATGGCTGTCTGTCCGTGAAACCGCCGCAGATGAGGACGATCTGCCGCCGGAGCAGCCTGCACGGATCCTTGCATCCGTGCAGGAGATTCTGCGGCGCGCAGACTGCGGAATCAGATTGCAGTACATGAACGGACAGCCCTATTTGCAGACAGCGTTCTGCGCCAATCACAGAACGGCGGAGACCGATGCGATCATCGGGACATATTCCCGTATTGCGAAAGCCGCGTCCGGCAGTTACGGCGTGCTGTATCTGCGCGACGATGCAGATCCGCAGTATCACAATGATATGCAGGTATATTATTTTCGGCGCGGTGCGGTCACACACGGCATCATGCCGGAGTTTTCGCCGTGCATCCCGAAGCTTGAGGATGCCGTGCCGGAAGGAGAATCCAATGACTGAAAAGGACAAAGCCGCCAAAGGCTTTTTATACGATGCAAATTACGATCAGGAACTGATTGACCTGCGGCTGCGCTGCTTAAAGCTCTGCCGCACCTATAATGACTGCATGCCGGATGAAACGGAAAAGCTGCGCGCGGTCATGCAGCAGATCATTCCGGAAATCGGCGACGGGTTTACGATCATGCAGCCGTTCCGCTGCGACTACGGCAGTAATATCAGAATCGGCAGAAACTTCTACGCGAACTACAATCTCATCATCCTCGATGCGGCACAGGTCACATTCGGGGACAATGTCTTTGTTGCACCGAACTGCGTCTTTACGGCGGCTGGGCATGCGATCGACGAGACGCAGCGTAATCAGGGGCTTGAGATCGCGCTGCCGATTACCGTCGGAAACAGCGTGTGGTTCGGCGCGAATGTCACCGTTCTGCCCGGTGTGACGATCGGGAATAATGTGATCATCGGCGCGGGCAGTGTTGTGACAAAGGATATCCCTTCCGGCGTGATCACGGTCGGAAACCCGTGCCGCGTGCTGCGGGAGATCACCGAAGCAGACAAGCGGAAGTATCCGGTTTGGGAGGATGCGGAATGAACATCAGAGCATATACGGACGCCGACCTGCAAGCTATGATTGCGATCTGGAATGAGGTTGTCGAGGCGGGCAATGCGTTCCCGCAGGAGGAGCCGCTCGATCTGCGGAGCGGCGCCGCGTTCTTTGCACAGCAGACCTATACCGGTGTTGCAGAGCGCGAGGGCAAAATCTGCGGGCTGTATATCCTGCACCCGAACAATGTCGGGCGCTGCGGACATATCTGCAATGCGAGCTATGCGGTTTCAGGGAACTGCCGCGGCGAACACATCGGGGCGCAGCTTGTACTCGACTGCCTCGCGCAGGCAAAAGCCCACGGATTCCGTGTGCTGCAGTTCAATGCAGTAGTCGAGAGCAATATCCATGCGCGGCATCTGTATGAACGGCTCGGGTTTACGCAGCTCGGCACGATCAAAGGCGGCTTTCGCATGCCGGACGGCGAATATGTGAATATCTGCCCGTATTATCGGGAAGTGTAATGAAGTATCCGCTGCGCGGATGTTATTTTGAATGGGTGCCTCTATCGCAGGCACCCAAGCCCGCGAGCTCTTGAACGCTGAGGGTGTTTCGATGCCTGCGGGCATCGACCAGAGGCTCCGCGCCTCTGGACTCCCGCAAACTTTTGAAAAAGTTTGATCTAAACTTTTATTTTGTGCTCCGGCAGCGTTTTTTCTATTATCGGGCATAAAATGGGATTCTTAAGGGCTAGTAGCCCTTAAGCGGGGTATGGGGCAGCGCCCCATTTTGGATCCATCGGAGATACCTTACTGGGAGGACAGGGAATGGAGCAGAAACCGCTTGTTGCGGCGGTGGTCGGGGCGACGGCTTCGGGCAAGACCGCGCTCGGCGTTGAAATCGCAAAAGCATATAACGGCGAGGTGATTTCGGCGGATTCCATGCAGATCTATCAGGGGCTGGATATCGCGACTGCGAAGCCGACCGCCGAAGAAATGCAGGGGATCCCGCATCATCTGATCTCAGTGCTGCCGCCGGAGCAGGCGTGCTCGGTTGCGGATTATGTCGAAATGGCACGCGAAAAAATCGCGGACGTTCTCAGCAGAAACAAGCTGCCGGTGATTGTCGGCGGCACGGGGCTTTATGTCGATTCGCTGCTGGATAACATTCAGTTTCCGGATATCCCCGCGGACGATGCCCTGCGCGCAAAGCTGCATGCAGAGGCGGAAGAAGCGGGCAATGCGGTGATGCTGGAACGCCTGCGCAAATGCGATCCGGAGACTGCGGCGCGGCTGCATGAGAACAATCTGCGGCGCGTGATCCGAGCGCTCGAGGTCTTTGAACTGACGGGCATCCCGCTCTCGGAGCATGCAAGGCGCAGCCGCGAGGTTCCGCCACCGTGGGATGTTCTGCGCATCGGCATCGGCTTTGCGGACCGCGAAAAGCAGTATGCACGCATCCGCCTGCGCGTCGATCAGATGCTGGAGCAGGGGCTCTGCGAGGAGGTGCGCGAAGAATACGCATCCGGCAGACGCCGCGCGACCGCTGCAATGGCGATCGGCTACAAGGAGCTTCTGCCGTGGCTTGAGGGCACAGAACCGCTTGCAGACGGCATTCAGCGCGTCAAACAGGAGACCTGCCGCTATGCCAAGCGTCAGGGTACGTGGTTTCGTCGGAATCCACAAACGAACTGGATTCTGCGGGATGAAGTTTGTCCTGAAAGCCGAATTTTTGAAATCGCTGAAAAATGTTTCAAAAAAACTTTGCGAAACGGGGAACTGTGTGATATAATATAATATGTGTAATTGCTGACAGGCGAAGTATACCTTTCGGCAGATGCACCGAGCATACAACCGCAAATACATATTTGGGTGTAAATATGAAAGAAATGAGGCAAGTAACCATGACCAACAAGGGACTCAATCTGCAGGACGTTTTTCTGAATCAGGCACGCAAGGAGCGCCTGCCGCTGACCATCTTCCTGACCAACGGCTATCAGTTCAAAGGCATCATCCGCGGCTTTGATTCGTTCATCGTCATTCTCGAAACCGACGGCAGACAGCAGCTCGTCTATAAGCATGCAATCTCCACCATCGTGCCGGCAAGACCGATTTCGATTCTGGATGCAATGGAGCAGCGCGAGGACGCTGAGTAATCTCTCATGAACGAAATTACAACGCGAATCCTCAAATTTCTACTGCTGGTGTTCGCCGTTGTACTGGCTTCCTCCATTTTCTATCACCTGTTCTTTACGAACTATGAGACCGAAAATGCGATTTACTACGAGGTCAGCGATGTTTCGAGCTTTCAGGGCGTCTATGTCCGCGATGAGACCGTGGAATCCTATCACGGGACAGGTGCCGTGCGCTATTGCGTCGATGACGGCGCAAAGCTCGGCGTCGGCAGCGTGATCGCAGAGATCTATTCCTCGCCGGAGCAGATCGAGCTGCGCAGACGCATTGCCGAAAAGGAAGACGAGATCGCGATGCTCCGGAAGATCGAGAACCCCGGCACGAGCGAAAATGCCCAGCCGGCCAATCTCGCTTCGCTGATCGACGAGCAGTATAAAGCCATGATCCGGCTGCGTGAGCGGCAGGATTATTCTGCAATGAGCAATTCCAAGCAGAATATGACCGTGCTGATGAGCACGTATGAAAAGGTGACGGACCCGAAGATTGACTTCAACGACAGAATCGTTGCGCTCGAGGATGAGGTCACCAGACTGAACGCACAGCTTTCCGCGCCGGAAAAGACCATTCCCGCGCCGGAAAGCGCCTACTTCGTCAGCTATGTGGACGGCTATGAGGATACCTTGACGCCGGATACCATGCGCAATCTGACGCCCGAACAGCTCGCCTCTGTTTCCGAGGACGGCATATCCGCCGGCGCACAGGAGGGCAACCTTGTCATCGGCAAGATCATCAAGGATTATGCATGGTACATCGTCGGCGTGTTCGATAACCGCAAGATGCGGCTCTCCGAGGACGATACGGCGACTGTGCGGCTCGAATCCGTGCCGCAGAATCTCCGCGTCAAGGTTGAGTCGCTCTATTCGACGGGCGATGTCGCAAAGACGCAGGGCATCTTCCGCTGCGATGAGCTCACGCACGATATCGTGCAGCACCGCACGGAGCGCGTGGATATTGTCCGCGATACCGTTGAGGGCATCCGCGTGCCGCGCTCCGCAATCCGCTTCAAAAACATGACGGCGGAGGTCAAGGACGAGGAAGGCAATGTCACCGAGGTGACAGATGATTTCAAGGGCGTTTATGTCCTTGTCGGCGAAACACCGGAATTCCGCAGAATCGACGAGATCTATGAGGATGAGAACTATTATATCTCGCGGATTGATGCAGGCCCCGGATTCGTCGCGCTCTATGACGATATCATCGTGAAGGGAGTGATGGCGGATGGAGAATGAATTTGCACCGTGTACGGAAGCGCAGAAACTGGCGGTTCTCGAACGGCTCGCAGACATCCGGCAGAATATTGCAGAAAGCTGCGCCGCAGCAGGCAGAGACCCTTCTGAGATCACGCTGATGGCGGTGACCAAAACAGTCTCGCCCGAGCTGATCAACCTTGCAGTCGATCACGGCGTGAAGGTGCTCGGCGAAAACCGCGTGCAGGAGTTCCTCTCCAAGCGCGAAGCCTACCGCAGCAGCGCGGAGGTGCAGTTTATCGGGCATCTCCAGACCAACAAGGTCAAGCAGATTATTGACAAGGTCTCGCTGATCCAGTCCGTGGACAGCCTGCATCTTGCAGAGGCGGTCAACAAAGCCGCAGAACAGCACGGCATCATCATGCCGGTGCTGCTCGAAGTCAATATCGGCGGAGAATCCAGCAAATCCGGCATTTCGGCAGAGGCGCTCCCGCAGCTGCTCGAAGATGTCGGCAAGCTCAAAAATCTCCGCGCGGACGGGCTGATGACCATTCCGCCGCCGACTGCGGACGAGCAGGAACAGATGCAGACCTTTTCCGCGATGCAGCAGCTCTATCAGCAGATGCAGCAGCTTGCACCGCTCCATACGCTTTCGATGGGCATGTCCGGCGATTATCCCGCGGCGATCCGCTGCGGCGCGACGCTCGTGCGTATCGGCAGTGCGCTTTTCGGCGCGCGGTTCTATCCGCCGCCGGCACCCTCACTGATTTGATTTCAATTTGATGTACGCACGGGAAACCGGATGCGTATGCCGGAAATATCAACCAGAAAGAAAAGGAGAATTCAGATGAAAATTTTTGACGCACTCCATGATTTCTTCGCACCGCAGGAGGAGGACTCCTACGAGACAGAGCCGGTGCGTGAAACAAGAGAGGCCCGCGAACGGCGGGAAGTCCGCGAGTCGTTCCGTGAGCGTGAGACGATCCGTGAGCCGGAAGAGAGCTCTGCACGCGAGGTCCGTCAGCCTGCATCGCTGCGCGACAGCTACAGACCGGAATCTGAGTATCCGACCAAGCGCGACAACAAGGTTGTGAATATTCAGGCAACCGCACAGCTTCAGGTTGTTCTTGTGAAGCCGGAGGTGTTTACCGATGCAAAGCAGATCGCGGATCATCTGATCTCCAAGAAAACAGTTGTCCTGAACCTCGAGACCGCTTCTGCCGAGAACAAGCGCCGCATCATCGACTTCCTCGTCGGTGTTGCCTATGCAAACGGCGGCAGCCTCAAGCCGGTCGCAAACCTGACGTATATCATTACACCTTATAATGTCGGCTTCATCGGTGAAGACCTCGTCAACGAGCTGGAGACTAACGGTGTGATTATGTAAGCTGATGTTATTTTAGGCGGAAGGAGTACCTTATGATTACGGCAAAGGATATTCAGAAAAAAAAGTTTGAAAAAGTGAAGTTCGGTTACAGCCCGGAGGAGGTCGATGCATTCCTCTCGCAGATCGAGAATGACCTGCGTCTGATGCAGCAGGATCTGGACGATTCCAATGACAAGATCCAGCTCCTCGCGGACAAGGTGCGTGAATATAAGGATTCTGAGGAAGACCTCAAGAATGCGCTGCTGCTCGCACAGAAGCAGGCGCGTCAGGTTGTTGCGGAGGCACAGGAGAAGGCTGCTGCAATCGAAGCAGAGGCACGTGCTTCTGTCGATACCGTAAAATCGCAGGCTCTGCTCGATTCCGAGACACAGCTCAAGAATATCACCGCGCAGCTCGAGCAGGAGAATGCGTCCCTCGTTGCAACACAGCATCAGGTCGCGGACTTCAAACGCGCACTCTTTGATATGTACAAGCAGCATCTTGCGCTGATCTCCAGCCTGCCGGATGCACCCGCTGAGGAGGAGACCGAGGAGGTTGTTGAGGTGATCGAGGTCGAGGAGGAGGCTCCCGCTGAGCAGGCTGCTGCACCGGCAGAAGCTCCGGCTGCGGATCCGAATGCCGCTGCTGCAAATGCTGCATTTGACGGCGTTGCACAGAGCACCTTCGGCAGCCGCCGCGATGACGCTGCCAGACGCGACGAGCCCAGAAAGCGTTTCGATTTTTAAGCATGAAGACTGAAAGGAACTTGCAGCGGCGATCCTGTCATGCAGGTTCCTTTTTTTATCCGGTTCGGAAAGGAGCACGCAAACCACAATATGACAATCATTCTCGTATGTGCGGTCATTGCAGGACTGACCGTGATCGACCAGCTCATCAAGCTCTGGGCGATCGCCAATTTGCAGGGGCAGCCGCCAAGACCGTTTCTGCAGCTCGGCAGCTTCGACTGGATGCATCTGCGCTATCTGGAAAACAGCGGCGCGGCATTCAGCATTCTCAGAGGGAACCGCGGCTTTCTGATTGTGTTTCCGGTCATCATGATCGCGGTGTGCCTGTATATTCTGCACCGCTGCGGCAAGACCCGCCGCTGGCTGCAGATCGCCATGCCGCTGATCGCTGCGGGCGGTCTCGGCAATCTGATTGACCGCATCTTCCGCGGCGGCAGAGTTGTGGATTATCTTGATTTTCAGCTCTGCAATTTTGCCGTGTTCAATTTCGCGGATATCTGCGTGACAGTCGGCGTCGGAATCGTGATCATCGGGCTGCTGTTCCTTGAGAAGGAAGTGCCGGAGGCGAAAAAGCTGAAACCGGCGGAGCGCATCCCCTATGCACACACGGCGGCGCCGCTTGCAGAAGCCGGTACGCTGCCGGATGCAGGCGAGCTCCCCGAGGCTGAGGCTGCACCGCTGCGTGCGGAAGCCGATGAGGTATCCGAAGATGCCGGCGCGTGAGCTGACACTGACGGTTCCGGCGGAGGATGCCGGCAAGCGGCTCGATGCATGGCTTGCGGCGCATCCGGAGACGGAGCTGACACGCTCTGCGGTTCAGCAGCTTGCCGAACAGGGACAGATCACCCGAAACGGCAAACCTGCGAAGAAAAATGAAAAGCTGAAGGACGGCGACACCGTCTGCGTGCAGATTCCTGCGCCGCAGATGCTCGATGTGATCCCGCAGGAAATCCCGCTCGAGATCGTCTATGAGGATGCGGAACTGCTGGTTGTCAACAAGCCGAAGGGCATGGTTGTGCATCCGGCGCCGGGGCATCCGGACGGGACGCTTGTCAATGCGCTGCTGTATCACTGCGCCGGAGCGCTTTCGGGCATCAACGGCGTGATCCGGCCGGGCATTGTCCACCGGATTGACCGCGATACCAGCGGGCTGCTGATCGTCGCCAAGACCGACCGTGCCCATCTCGGGCTTGCGGAGCAGATCGCGGTGCATTCCTTTACGCGCGAATACGAAGCAATCTGCTGCGGCAGATTCAAAGAGGAATCCGGCACTGTGCATGCCCCGATCGGCAGAGACCCGCGCGACCGGCAGAAAATGTGCGTGATCGCGACGAATTCCAAGGATGCGGTTACACATTATACTGTATTGACGCAATATGAAAAATATGCGCATATCCGCTGCAGGCTGGAAACCGGCAGAACGCACCAGATTCGTGTCCACATGAAGCATATCGGGCATCCGGTCTACGGCGACGCGGTCTACGGCAAAGCGGAAAAGGGCGTGCAGGGACAATGTCTGCATGCGAAGAAAATCGGATTTGTGCATCCGGTGACAGGCGAATATCTGGAATTTGATTCGCCGCTGCCGGAGTATTTTACGGAGATTTTGAGAAAATGCAGATGAACCACTCAGACAAAGCGGCCGCGCTGTTTTCGCAGCGATTTCATTGCTCGCAGGCTGTGCTTGCAGCATTTGCAGAAGAGCTCGGCCTTTCAGAGGAGCAGGCGCTCCGGCTCGGCGGCAGCTTCGGCGGCGGCATGTGCAAGGGCGAAGTATGCGGCGCCTGTACCGGCGCGCTCATGGTAATCGGCCTGAAATACGGGCAGTCTGTTCCGGGGGATGAGGCTGCAAAGCAGATTTGCAGTCAGAAAACGGTGCAGTTCCTGAATGCGTTTGAAGCGAAGCACGGCTCCTATCTCTGCCGAAAGCTGATCGGCTATCATCTCGCTTCGGATATGGAACGGGAAGCAGCAAGAGCAGCCGGCGTATTCGTCCGGATCTGTCCGCAGATGATCCGCACGGCGGTTGAGATTACAGAAGCGCTGCTCGGAAAGGAAGATTGACGATGCATTTTACATATTGCCCTGACTGCGGCGCAAAGACAATCCCGCGGCAGATGGGCGATGACGGCGCCGTGCCCTACTGTGAACGATGTCAGAAGCCGCTGTTTGATATGTTCAGTACATGCGTGCTTTCCGTTGTGAAGAATCCGGCGGGGGAGCTGGCGCTCATCAAACAGAGCTACGGGCAGCAGGAAACCTATGTCGGCGTTGCGGGCTATATGCAATGCGGCGAGACGGCGGAGGCGGCTGCGCTGCGCGAAATTCGCGAGGAGATCGGGCTGGAGCCGGAGAAGATCCGGTTTCTGTTCAGCGCTTGGCATGCTGCAAAAGGGCAGCTGATGCTCTGCTTTTGTGCGGAATCGGATGCGCAGGATTTTACGCTTTCGCAGGAGGTCCGCGAGGCAAAATGGTTCTCTCCGGCGGATGCCTGCAAAGCAGTCCGGCAGGGCAGCATCATCGAACGGCTGGTGCGCGCCGCGGGTTCTTAATAAATTCATAAAATGCAGAAAAGGACTTGCAAAACAATCTGAAATTTGGTATAATATTAGAATAGACATTGATACCGGCGGGCTGCGCCGAAATACAAAGGGATGAGAACACAACATGATCGGTTTTTACAGCTATACCGTAATCCTGACATACATCGGATTTGTCTGCGGTTCGGTAGGCTTATATTTTGCAGCAAACGGAAGCACCAATATGGCGATTATCATGCTGATGCTTGCGGGATTCTGCGATATGTTTGACGGTAAAGTTGCCAAGACAAAAAAGGATCGCACACCGGAGGAATGCCGCTTCGGCATCCAGATTGATTCGCTCTCGGATATGGTCTGCTTCGGGCTGCTGCCCCCGATGATTGCATTCAGCGCGGGACTGCACAAGCCCATCAATATCGCCGTGTTCTGCTGCTTCAGTCTTGCGGCACTGATCCGGCTCGCATACTTCAATGTGACGGAGGAGGAGCGCCAGCAGGTGACCACCGAGCGCCGCAAGGTCTATGAGGGTCTGCCTGTGACATCGGTCGCGCTGATTATTCCGCTGCTGTTCGCGTTCCGGAAGGATCTCGAGGCGCTGAGCGCATCGGCGTTCCCGATCACCGCAACGATTGCATATGCAGTGATCGCATGCCTCTTTATCACGCGCTTCACATTGAAAAAGCCGCAGATGCGCGCAATGCTCTGGTTTATCGTCATCGGCGTGCTGGAGCTGCTGCTGCTGATCTTCAAGCATCACCGCGGCTGATGCGTTACAATCAAACAAAAGGAGGAATCCGTCATGTCGGAACCGCAGGAAGTCAAATCGCACGCAGGTGCGATGATTTGTGACCGCGCTGGGAATCCGGTGGCGGATTCCTGTGCTTCTCAGGGAAAGCTGCTCGGGCTGCTTTACGGCACCGCCCCCGGCAGAGCGGCACTCAAGCTGCTGACAAAGCCGGTTGTCTCGCAGGCGGCGGGTTATGCGCTGGAGCATCCGCTCTCGACGGTTGCGATCCCGCCGTTTGTCCTGAAAAAGCATATCAAAATGAGCGACTATGCGCAGGATAAATTCCGCAGCTTCAATGCATTTTTCACACGCCCTGTCAAGCCCTCTGCGCGGCCGGTCGAGACGGCGCCGGAGGTGCTGATCAGCCCGTGCGATGCAAAGCTGACGGTCATTCCCGTGACGCCCGACCTGCATTTCACGGTCAAGGGCGCGGAATACAATCTTGCGGCGTTCCTCGGATGCAAACGCCTTGCACAGCGCTATGAGGGCGGGCAGGTGCTGATCTTCCGGCTGACACCGGACGATTATCACCGTTACTGCTATCCGGATACCTGCGAGATCGGCAAAACCCGACGCATTGCCGGCGAGCTGCATACGGTCAACCCGATTGCGGCAGAGCATGATATCAAGGTGTATCACCGCAACACGCGCACGGTCACGATGCTGCACACGGAGAATTTCGGTGCGGTGATGATGATTGAGGTCGGCGCGATGCTGGTCGGCAAGATTGTCAATCACCCGCACGGGACAAAGGTCGCGCGCGGGATTGAGAAGGGATATTTCGAGTTCGGCGGCTCGACGATTGTGCTGGTGCTGGAAAAGGGCGCCGCAGAGATCGACGCACAGATTCTGGAAAACTCGCAGAACGGCGCCGAAACCATCGTCCGCTACGGCTCCGGCATCGGGAGAAGCGGTGTCGCTTCTCGATGATTCTGAATGGGGCGCTGCCCCAAACCCCGCCAAAGGGATACTATCCCTTTGGAATCCCATTTTGATGCTGCCGGAGCATAACACGCCGCGGGAGCGCCAATATAAAAGTTTTGGTCGAGCTTTTTCAAAAGCTCGCGGGGTCGAGGGGCAGAGCCCTCGCCGCACTCCGCAGAGTGCGGAATGCCCCTGCTTTAGGAGCTCCGCAGGGGTGAATCCGATAAA
>JAFWUX010000213.1 GCA_017523995.1 Oscillospiraceae bacterium
AAAAGCTGCTTGACCTCTACACCGAGGGCGACATCTCCCGTGACGAATTCCGCGAGCGCAACGGCAATTCCAATGTGCTGATCGCGCAGCTTGAGGAGGACATTTTTCAGCTTGAAGCAAAGGCTTTGCAGACGGCAGACTATGCCGCCGAAATGCAAAAGATCGAGGAGTATTTCAGGACGCTGTACCGTCCCGGTCACATCATGTCAAAAGAGGAAGTCGATGAAATGGCGAAAACAATGATCGACCGCATTGATGTTGTTCCGGTCAACCGCACGGAGATGAAACTGGAGGTCAAGCTGAAAACAAGTGCCTCTGCCGATATTTCGTATATCCGCAGCGGCGATCGGTACGGTCGTCGTTCCGGACACATCACCAAGAAAATGATCGACGCTTACAAGATGCAGTAATGCAGAGGGGCTCCGCGTTCAGCGGAGCCCCTGCTGTATCAAACAATCGAAAGAAAGGCACCATGTTCCCCTGCGATCGCCGCGCGGGATTAAGGAATGCTTTTCTGCATCACATTCTCTTGACGTCACGGTTGATCGTGATATGCGGCGCGATCTGCTGCAGCAGGTTCAGGACGGCGTCCGCTTCAAAGTGCCGGACGGAATACTGATGCTGCTTGCCCTCGCTGTCCTTCATGAGCAGCAGGTCACATTTGGTCTGCTCGTTGACGCCCTTGGATTCCATATACTTATCCGCTGCGTAATTGGCTGCCGCGGAAGCCGCCAGCGTGACGGGATTGCTGATATTATATATATGCGTGTTGGGAATGACCGCGATCTGTGCGGTGCGGAGATCCTTCAGTTCCATGAAGCCGGTCAGCTCGCCGCTGTCCACAATGAAATCATTGGTGATCAGCGTGGCAAACGGGATCTCTCCGCCGGTGCCGAAGATATAGCGCGGGTTCTGCATTCCGCTGTTGATGCGCTCCGCGAGGAACGGGGCGCTGCCGTAGCGGCGGAACACCGGATGCTGCTTCATGCGTGCGGCCCTGACGATAAAGAACACCAGCAGACCCAGGCACGCGAGAAACAGAACAATAAACAGAATGGAGAGCAGATGCCCCCAGCCGAGCTGCGTACCGCAGAAGCCTGCGCAGAAGCCGAGGATTGCCGCACCGATGACCGTTGCCGTGATCGCACCGGCTGCGCTGCCGGTCAGCTGCTTGTAAAACATTTGCGCTGTTACCATATTCATCGAAATTGCCCCTTTCATTCACCCTTACATTTCGTTGTCAGCATCCCGCCGGATGCTGATTTCATGATAGCATTTCCGCCGCGGTTTGTCAATATGAAAAACAGAAAGCAAGACCAATTTTGTAAATTTTCACAAGAATGCATGTGCAGATTTATGCAGGTTCATGATACCCCCGACCGGCCGGGGAAAGAATCCGTACAAAAAAAATTGGACTGCGGTCGCAGTCCATGCAGAATGAAATGAATTCATCTGGGAAATAGGGAAATAGAAATTGGGAAAAAATGGGGGTTGAAATCAACTTGGAAGCGATCCCCTCGCTTCACTGTCTGCATTATACCC
>JAFWUX010000214.1 GCA_017523995.1 Oscillospiraceae bacterium
CCCCTCTCTTCTTCACCTGACCTACCGTTTCGGTACTTTAGCACCTATGTTCACCCAATGTCAGTAGCGGACACTTGCGCATCCACTACTGAATCGGGCCGGATTCAAAATCCGGAAGGCTATTTTTTCCACTCCGCAGCTGGTGTAGCCCCAGACCCCCTCACTTATCCGTTTTCATTACCGATCTCGCTGACCAGATTCGAGATCGCGGAGTTATCCTGTTCGTCTGCGATTGCTTGCAGACGCTGAATTGCCGCCGTTTTATCGCCCGAACCGGAGAACAGAACACTCAGCGCATTGAGCGCGGCATTGATGTCGCTCGGCGACAAATCGCCGTTGAACATCATCGCAGAAAGCGTCTCGCGCTGCTCGTCCTGCATCAGCTGCCTGTACTCCTTCTGGAGTGCACCGAGTTTCTTTTCTCTCGCGTTCAGGTCGGTGCGCATCTGCCTGACTTTGCTTTCGTAATCCTCTTTCGCTTTCCGAATCGCCGCACGCATATCATTGATCGCAGTCGCCTGCTTCTCCATTTCTGCACGCACCGTCGCGGCAGTCCGCTTCTTGATTCCCTTTGGCATTTGCATTCATCCTTTCTTTTTGTGTTCAATCATTGGGTAATAATCCGTGACGGCATCGACCTTGAACGAAACGATCAGCAGCAAGATTTTCAGCAGCGGCAGGATTTCGTTCTGAAAAAGGAAAATCGTCACACAGTCCTCGTCGTTTGACTGGAATGATTTACCATACCGCAGAATCTTGTCTTTCAATTTCTGCGCCGAGATTGCTATTTCGTTTTTCTCATCGGTATGAATGATGAGATCAAGCGCCGCCAACAGGCCGTTCACATTGTTCCGCGGCAGATACAGCGGCAGCGCATCTTTCGGAATCCGTCCCATTTTGTTATACCCCCTGTTCAAGCGTGCAAGGATGCAAACTTTCCGTGTCTTTGCACTCTTGCATCCTTGCATCGTTGCCGTCCGGCAGCGACCAGTACCAGCCGTCCGCCTTCTTCTCTGATTTCACATTGAGCGCTTTCTTTGCGGCAACCATTGTGCGCTTCGAGATGCCGCATTCCTCCGCTTTGGCGAGAATATCTTTCTGAGCCTTTGCACCCGCTTCCAGTTCAGACAGCAGCAATTCTTCTGCCAGCTTGCTTTTCTTTTTTCCGCCGGAACCACTAAGCAGTTCATTCGGATCAATGTCATACTCTCCGATATAGCGAAAACCGTTGTCCTTGTCGAGCTCAAATGCAACCGGCTTTCCCTCCGGCGCCAGACTGCTCTTTGCGTGAATCATAACGCGCACCTGCGGATTTTCTCTGTCCCGCGCAACGATCAGAACGCTTCTGGCTGCCGCCGCAAAGTCAATGCTGCCAAGACCTCTGTATGATGCTTTCTGTCCGGATGCCTTGTTCATGTGACCGATCAGCACGATGGCACAACCGTATTTCTCCGCGATGTTTCCGAGATGCGCCATGATCGGGCGGACTTCATTCGCCCGGTGCATATCCACCGCCGCGCCGAGATAAGCCTGTATTGGATCAAGAATCACAAGTTTCGCATTGGCCTGCTGAATCGCTGCTTCCAGTCTGCCGTCCGTCATCGAAACGCATTGCTCTGTTTCGTCGATCACGAGCACTTTTGAGCAATCGGCATTCGCTGCAATTAGCCGCGGCTTGATTGTATCTGCGAGCCCGTCCTCCGCAGTCTGGTAAATCACCGTGACCGGCTCTTGCTGTTCCTCGGCGCCGAACATTTTGCCCTGCGTCAGTTCCGCTGCCAGATGCAGCACCAATGTTGTCTTGCCCTCTCCG
>JAFWUX010000215.1 GCA_017523995.1 Oscillospiraceae bacterium
CAGCTGCACAAGCTCATCATTGATGTGAACGCCGCCGAAGAAGAATGCGATGTGCTGTATCTTCAATCTGCTTACAGCTGCCGCAAAAACTGGGACGGTAAGAATCCGCTGGACGTTATTGCATGGCGTGAGATCTACTCAGCACTTGAAGAGTGCGCCGATGCCTGCGAGGATGTAGCGGATACTGTTGAAGCCGTGGTCATGAAAAACTCCTGACAGAGATTATGAACAGTCTGCCTGCGGCCTAAGTTTTTTCACTGCACACAAAAGAGAGGATAAAAAACTCTCTAATAGAATACTTTTCTTTTTGTATGCAAAACGAATATGAATAATAAAACAGCCGCCTGCGAGCGGCTGTTCTTGGTATAGATTCACTTCCCGATGTACCGTTCCGCAGCGCATTCCACACCCATGCAGAACACCATATCCCGTGTCAATGTTTTCAGTGAGGGGTCGCCCATCCTGATCCAGAGCGTCCGACGAATTTCTTTTGTTATCACAATGCGGCCAAGATCATCAATTCGCCTGACGATTCCTGTTGCTTTCATTTCGCTGTATTCTCCTTTTTAATGGTATTTGCAGTAAACTGCTTCCGGTAGTGTTTGCAGATCGAGGAAAAATATGCGATAACGCCTTTGAGCTGTGAAGAATTGTTCGCGAAGTAAAAAACTGTTTACTCAGCAGAGACATTCAGGATATCATGGATACGTTTTCATACAGAGGCAGGCGCGACCTGATACAGTTTCATACCGCCGTGTCCGCCGAAGATCTGCCATGTTCCGGCACCGAGCCGCGCAAAAAGCGCCTGCCGTTCCTGCGCACAGGCCGCTGCATCCGTATCGACAGAAGTCATCAGAATCGGCGCATAGCGGTTATACTGTGCCTGCTGCGCGGTCATGTCCTTCAGATTGACAAAGATGTCACCCGTGAATGCGACATGATGCGCAAAGTCGATCAGCACCGATTCTCCTGCAAGATGTCCGCCTTTGCCCTCATACAGTTCAAAATGCAGCTCACCGAAATCAAAGGAACCGGTCTGTTCCAGCATCTGGTGAATTTCCTTTTTCTCGCCGATTACCGTTAATTTTTCCGGGTGAATCGGCATATAGGATGTCAGGACCTTGCAGATACGAACATATGGCTTATGCAGCGGATTCTGTTCGCGGAATCCGTCCCCGCCGCTGCTTTCGGCGCGCAGACATTCGGCGGTTTTTGCACTCACATAAACCCGATCGAACAGCGGCAGAAGACCGCAGTGGTCAACATCCGCGTGCGTGATCAGGCATTTCTTTTCCATGCGGTCAAATTCAGGGATCAGCGTTCTGAATAATGACAGCATTTCGTCCCGATAGCAGGCATAGCCCGTGTCGATAAACAGATACGATCCGCCGCTTCTGATGATCGCGGTATTGCTCCCGCACGACGGTTCGATCAGCGTAATGAGCGTATCATCCGTGATCTGGTGTGTGCTGATTCTGGGAACAAAGTTTTCCGCCCGCGATGCAGCCAGCAGCTCCGCAAACCGGCTGATGCTGTCAAAGGTGCGGTATGGCGAAACGCCCGATTCGTCAAGGATCTGCATTGCGAGATTGGTGTTGACAATCAGTTCATTCTTTGCTTCGGCAGAAATTTCCATTGCAGAAGAAAGCTCACTGACGAATGTACTGTAAAAAAAGCTGTTATCATATATCTTGTCTGCGTGATTATACTCGATCACACGCACGCTGCACAGCTTTTTTGCCTCGTCAAGAAAGGCATTCAGCCTCTCCGGATCATCCGCGATCAACCCCATTTTGAACAGCTGATATTCGGTGCCGTTTTCCTGTGAGCTGATATAGGAGATATTGAAGCTGTGCGCGCTGATGAGTTCCAGAATCGCGGTCACGCTGCCGGGTTCGTCTTTCAGGCGAAACTCCAGCAGCACAACGTGACGGTTTTCCTCATCGCATTGCAGATAGCCGATCGCGGTGAGCTCTTCGGTCGCTTTTGCCAGCTGCTGCGGTGTTCCCTCTGCGTCAATAAACAGCATATGGGAATCCACTGCTTTGTTATAGCTGACTCTGGTGATATTGATGCCGAGTGCGGCAAAGCATCTGCTGGCTTTTAGGAATGCGCCGATGTGATTCGGCATTTTCGTGACGAAGGTCTTGTTCATTTCTGATACTTTGCCTTGTCC
>JAFWUX010000216.1 GCA_017523995.1 Oscillospiraceae bacterium
AAAAAGCCAGTCATCCGGCACAGTGGACAACGAATTGCTGCGATTAGCGGAATGGCCGCCTGCATTGCGGCAGTGGCCGGAATCGGCTGTTTGCTGCAGGATGACGGTCTGACGCAGCAAAGCAGCAATCTCGAAGCAATGGTGCAAGAGGTCGTCACGGAGCCCGTGGAAACCGTAGAGCCCGCACAGACCGCGCCCGCCGTGACTGCGCCGCCGGAAGAGACCCCGGCAGTCCCCGCGCTGACGGAGGCCGCGCCTGTTGTAACGGAGCCTGCCGCCGCACCCGCAGAGACAGAACCCGCCGTGACAGAAGCCCCGCCTGCCGAGCCCGCACCCGCCGAAACACAGCCGCCCGCAGAGCCGGAGCCGCCCGCCGAACCGGAGCCCGCCCCCGAACAGCCCGTTTTTGAGCCGGGCGATGTGGACATGGACGGCAGAATTACGTTTGTGGATGCGGCACTGGTTATGGTGGATATCAATCTGGCACAATACGGTATGCTTGACCAGAGTTTGATTACGGAAGAACAGCGCGTGCTTGGAAATGTCAACGGATTGGATGACGGCGAACTTCTGAATAACGATAATCCTACTAAGGAAACAGATTTAACACAGACGGATAATAATTATAGTTCATTCGCGTTGAGTAACGAAGACTATTGGGCTATTTACTATACCGCTCTTTATCGGAATTGGTATGATATTGAGTTTTCACCTGCGGATTATTTCCGTTACTGTGAAGAACATCCGGATTATTTGAATACAGATGCCGCGAAAATGGGGGATTATGGGGATGACCTTGAAATCATCCGGCCTAATATTGTCGATGCAATTTTAATTCACCTTAAAATGTGCATGACATTAACCGGTAATAAACCGCTTGACCCCAATAAAATATATTATGATGATAACGGTAAACCTTTGATTGGTGATCCATACACCGAGGAAGATTTCTGGAACATGGCGGAGGAACTGCTGACATATTTTGATGATGCCGTAGAATCGAAGGGAGCGTGATAATTTATTTCAATTGGTTTTACTGGAAGTTGAGAATGGAAGAATATCAAATTACAATGAGGAGGTTTTAAATATGAAAAAAGCAATGAAAACCGCATTTGCGCTGATGAGCGCAGTTATGATGCTCGGCACCTGCGCCGTTCCGGCCTTTGCAGGCGAGCTGACGAAAGAGGAGCTGATCCGGAAGTATGCACCGGACGGTGCGTATCAGGAGAAGGATATCTATCTCTGTCCGGGCGAGTTTCCGTCGATCACCGCGGAGGGCTCCGCGGAGCTGGAGCACCTTTATGTGCAGGAACTTGAGGATTCCGGGCTTTCGGTTGACGAGCAGATCGAAGCTCTGAAGGCAAAATTCTATGATATCCCGGGCGGCAGAGTTTCGCTGTTCAATGATTACCGCCGCGGCATTCTCGACAAGAACAATGTTTCGTGGTATGTGAATGCGGAATTTGAAAACGGCTTCTGGTATGTCCTGCAGGAGGACGGCACGGCGAGCATCGTCGGTGCAGATCAGGACTGGGTCGAGGAAAACAGCCCGAATGCCCTGTACATTCCGGCGGAGATCGGCGGCGCAGCGGTCACAAAGATCGAGGACAATGCGTTCGCATATCAGACGCGGTTCAATCACGGCATCAAGGAAATCGTGATTCCTGATACCGTGGAGATCATCGGCAACGGTGCATTCAACAGCGCAATGATCGAAAGCGACTGTAAGCTGAATCTTCCACAGAATGTCAAATACATCGGCAGACTGGCGTATTTCGGTACAATGAAGTATCTGATGAACGAGTTTAACGTCATCACGATTCCGGAGAGTGTCGAATTTATCGGCAGCCGTGCGTTTGACTCTTTTACCAGTGTATATGGGACAAATAATGAAAGAACAGAATCGCACATGAATCTTTATAATGGCGCTGCTTTCATTCTTGATATGCCTATTCGCTTGTCTACTGCGAAGTGGATGATATTTCTATTCAGGACAATCGTATTAGCGAAGAGGAAAAGGTGAGACAGCAGGAATTACTGGAACAGTTTATAATTGAATACGGCCTTTCCGGTAAACCGATTATCAATGCAAACAATGAGTATTCTTTCAAGGAACAGTTTGATTACCTGTTTTCTGAAGAAAAACTTACAGAGTTTGCAGACAGTCCTGAAGTCTTGGAAGAACTCTTGATTCAAAAAGAAAAATGTGAGCAGTTCATGGAAGCATACGATACGGATAGGATGCCTCGTGATGTATATGCAATCTATGATCATGTCAGCATGTTCCTGTACAACGAGTACAATGTGGTCACGCTGAATGACGTCAGCGATTACTACTATAAGCGCGCTGCAAAGCCGGCCGCATCCGCACGCCTCGCCGGTGACGCAGACTGCAGCGGCACCGTGGACGTCTCCGACGCCGTGCTGACGGCGCGGTTCGTCGCGGAGGACGCCGGAGCCAAGATCACCGACGCCGGCCTGCAGAACGCCGATGCCGACGGCGACGGTGCTGTCACCGCGGACGATATCACCGCGATCCAGCGCATCATTTCAAAACAGTGATCTGAAATCTGACAACTGATTCCTAATACTTACCGCCTGCCCTTTTCCCGAGGGCAGGCGGACTTTTTTTGTCTTTTCCGTGCAACTCTCATGCAACACGCAGCCATCCCTAAGCCCTCCGAAAAGTTATATAATGGATTCAGGTTCAGGAGATAGCGGCCGTATCTCATAACTGCGGCATTTGATATGGTTTCAGAGGCAAAATGCTGTATGTTACCAGCGCGGAGCGATTCCGAAAAAACAGTATATCGCATTTTATGCAGAAACCGCTATCCTGCACCTATCACAGAGGAACGGTGCAAGCGCGGATACCGATGCGCTGATGCGCACGGCAGCGGATGCAGCTGACGCGGATGATACCGCTGACGTCAGAATGCCTGCAGCGCTTGCGTAGTGTGCAGGCAGGTAGTACCGATGGATTGACACATCGGTCTACCTGCTCAGAGGGGCTTACTCGGCTGTCGCCTCAGACAGCGCTTCTGCTTCGCAGAGGTGTCCACCGGACACCCGCGCCCCTCCGAGACCTCCCCCTGACAGCCG
>JAFWUX010000217.1 GCA_017523995.1 Oscillospiraceae bacterium
GTACTCAGACCGACAACCGTATCATCCGTACCGCCTGTCAGCAGAATCAGTGACGGTGCAGCTTCTTCGCTGCTCCACTTCCACGGTCCTTCCACAGCAGGTGCCGGACAAATCGCGCCGATATATGCAAACTTATCTGCATATTTCATACCGATACGAAGCGATTCTCTGCCGCCCATCGAGAAACCGGTGACTGCAGTATTCTCCCGGCCGGTTGCTACGCTGTACTTGCTCTCGATATGCGGCATCAGGCTGTCAACAATATCATCGACAAAATTATCGTAGCCCTGACTGGATTCATAATCACCGAAACCGGTTGCTTTCTCCTTTGTTGCGGACGTAAAGACCAGCGGAATGACAACGATCATTTCCTCTGCCTCGCCCTCCGCAATCGCATTTGTGATGATCTCTCTCGTGCGGATCGGCGGAACATTTCCCGTCAGGATCATGCGGTCCTCATCCTCAAAGAAGCCGTGCAGCAGATACAGCACCGGATACTGTTTACTCTCATCATAATTGACCGGCAGCATAATGTTATACGGCTTGTTTTTATTCGCCTTCTTTGAAAAATAGGTTTCCTTCTTGATTTCCGGATACTTGACACCCGCTTTCTGCGAACGCGCATTATCCGGTTCTTTCATAACCATTTTTTCTTCGCAGACAGGTGTATATTCGGATATGGTCCGCAGTTCCTGTTTCGGCGGTGTGACCGGTTCCGGAAATGCGCTGACCTGGCCAGTCAGATACTTTACAAACCATGCAATGTCCGTCTGATCGACGGTGCCGCTGTAATCAACATCAGCAGCTTTTTTGACTTTATTGCTGCTGAAACTTTTCAGGACACCCGCCTTTGCAATCGACAGATCAGCAGAAGTGATTGCGCCGTCGCCGTCGAGATCGCCGAGCTTGATAAATGCGCTGAGATCGACTTTGACACTATCTTTGCTGAAAACGAAGCTGTCAATATTCATCAGATAGCTTGCGCCGCCAGTGAATTTGACATAGAGATCGTGCTTTTCAGATGCCCCGGTGATGTTCGCTGAGACATCTTCAAAATTCTGGAATCCGCCTGTGCTTGCGACTTCGCACACAGCCGCCGGATTGCCGGACATCTGATCCAGATAGAATTCGATCTTGCATCCGCCGTCCGGAGAACCGACGCGCGCCGTTACGCTTTTTGCGCCGCCGCCGAAATCAACATTCTTGAAAACGAGATAATCACCGTCTTCAATATACCCGACATCCTGTCCTCCACCGGTAAGCGTTTCGATCTGAATGCCGGACATTGAGGTGTAATCCTCTGCCTCGATTGTTTCAAATGCATTATACGGCTCGATTTCACTTGATGTTCCCTCTGTCAGGCCTGCCTGATCTGCCATTTGCAGGAAATTCCACAGTGCAGGTTTCCAGACATCAAAGTCATG
The DNA here is from genome assembly GCA_017523995.1 of Oscillospiraceae bacterium. The sequence continues at coordinate 1,425 of JAFWUX010000217.1, forward strand.
CTTGCCGCCCTGAATCAGGAAATACTCGTGTTTTACGCTGTTTGAATCGCAGAACTTGTGAACAGTTTCGCTGAAATTCAGCAGGCTGTCTGATGTTCCGCAGGAAATCAGAAATGCCTTCAATTTTTCATTTGCTGCTTTGCCGCCGTCCGGGAAAAGCACGTTTGTGCTTTTGGTATTCGGAGCGGATGAAATCGGGCAGAGATAATGGAATACGTCAAGATTCGTCAAACCGATGTTAAATGTCTGGCCGCCGCCCATGGATAATCCAGCCAGCGCACGGTGATCGCTGTCCGTGTAAACGGAATAATGTTCATCAATATACGGGACAAGGTTTTCGACTAAATCTTTTGTGAAGTTCTCATAGCCATCATTGATGCCTGTGCCGGTTGCGTTAGTGTTCGGCGAAATGACAACCATCGGCTGGATTTTTCCCTCTGCAATCAGATTATCCAGCATGATGTTTGCTCTGCCGCCCCAGCCTGCCATCCAATGGCTGCTGTTTCCGTCAATGCCGTGCAGAATATAGCAGGTTGCGTATTTTTGCTTCGCTGAGTAGCCGGGCGGCGTATAGACCAGCGCGGTCCGGCTGCTGTTTGTTGCCTTGGACTGATAGGTGATTTCTGTCACTTTGCCCTTGGCTGTGTCGGCACGTTCCTGATCATATCCGCTCGGCGGAAGCTTGCAGGAAAACGCGATACTTTCCGCAGATGCCTGTATACCGGAGAATACAAGCGGAATCTGCGCGGTTCCGGCCGTCGCAGTTAGCATGATCGAACACGCTGCTGCAACCGAAAAGAGACGCCTTTTCTTCTTCATTTTTCATACCCCTTAAATCATGTAGTTTTCCCATTTTTCTGTTTTGCCTGACCGCGGCGGGCTGGAATCACCGCGGCTTGATATGCAATATGCCAGGGATGCACACACATATCACCAATTTTATTCTAACATTTGTACATATAATGTGCAATAACAAATATGAATAAATTGTTAAAAAACCGCAGAAATGTCTGCATATAAGATCAAAGAAGAATGGAAGGATGGTAAGAGCCTAATAGAGGATTACAATTATTCTTCAACTATCTTTAGAAAGCCCTGCTCAAAAGCACCTGGAAATTGGAAACGCTTATTGCTCCCATTAAAAGTGACAACCATCACAGATGGAATATGGTTTTGCGGAGGTTCTTCACATATTCAGTCATCCTGCTTGTATGTCTGCTTCTTCCTGCTTGCATTTTCGGATGAAGTATGTTACAATTACAAAAGAAGGAAACCGTATTGCCTGTTTTCACACAGTTTTGAACGGAGAAAAAAATGGATCTGAAATATTTGAAGCTTCTTGCGAAAGAATACCCAACAATTGAAAGCGCTGCCAGTGAGATCATCAATCTTTCAGCGATCAAAAGTCTGCCAAAAGGAACAGAATACTTTTTCAGCGATATCCACGGAGAAGCCGGCGCGTTCTTGCATATGCTTAGAAGCGCTTCCGGCATAATCAAGCGCAAGATTGATCTTGTGCTCGGCAAAACAGTATCGGCTGCCGACCGTGAAATGCTCGCCGAGTTGATCTATTATCCGAAAAAGATCATGACACAGCTGACGAATAGTGGTGAGCTTTCAAACGAATGGATCCGGCTGACCATTTATCGTCTGATTCTTGTATGCGAGACTGTTTCTGCCAAGTATACCCGCTCCCGTATCCGCAAACGGGTTCCGGAGGATCTGGTCTACATTCTAGATGAACTTCTCAACGTAACGGATGATGTCAACAAGGACTATTATTACGACGAGATCATCAGCGCGATCATCAGCACCGGCATTGCCGAAACTTTCATCATCTCCCTCTGCAAGCTGATCCAGTCAGTCTGCATCGACAAGCTGCATATCATCGGCGACATTTTCGACAGAGGTCCGCGTGCGGATGTGATACTGGATGAGCTCATGAAAATGCATGATGTGGATATCCAGTGGGGCAATCATGACATCTCATGGATGGGCGCTGCTGCCGGAAATCCGGTCCTGATCGCCAATGTTATCCGCATCGCTATGCGTTACAATAATTTTGATGTGCTTGAGGATGGATACGGGTTGAATCTCCGTGCGCTTGCGGTATTCGCGGCAGAAACATACTCAGACGATGACTGTGCACTATATATGCCGAATGCGCTGGATGATAATGTCTATGATCCTGTGGATCTGAAGCTGGCTGCCAAAATGCATAAGGCAATCAACGTGATTCAGATGAAACTGGAAGGTCAGCTGATTGCCAAGCATCCGGAATGGGAAATGACCGACCGCGATCTTTTCGGCAGAACCGATTTTATCAATGGCACCGTATGCATTGACGGCAAACTGCATGAACTCCTCGACAAATGCTTCCCAACCGTTGACCCCGCTGCACCGCTGACGCTCTCGGAAGGCGAAGCGGAACTGATGAAGGTGCTGCGGGCATCCTTCCGGCACAGCGAAAAGCTGCAGCGGCATATCCGCTTTATTTACGCGAAAGGCGCGATGTATCAGACCTGCAACAACAATTTGCTGTTTCACGGCTGCATACCGATGGATGAAAACGGCGCGCTCCAGAGCGTCAGCATCCACGGGCAGCAGTATGCCGGAAAGGCACTTCTGGACAAGCTCGGCGAACTGGTCAATCAGGCATATTTCAGCAAAGGCGAAGAAAAGGAATACGCCGGCGATTTTATGTGGTATCTCTGGTGCGGTGCGAAATCCCCGCTGTATGGCAAAGACAAGATGGCATTCTTTGAGCGTGCGCTGCTTGCAGACAAATCGCTGCATACCGAAAACTATAATGCCTACTATACGTTCTCGGAAAAATGCGAAGTTTGTGTTTCTCTGCTGGAACACTTCGGGCTTGATGCGCAGAAGGGACATATCATCAACGGACATGTGCCGGTCAGGATCAAAAACGGAGAAAGCCCTGTCAAGGCTGAGGGCAAGCTGTTTATCATTGACGGCGGCATTTCCAAGGCATATCAGTCTGCAACAGGCATTGCCGGATATACGCTGATCTACGATTCCCACAGTCTGAATCTCGCTGAACACAAGCCTTTTGTCGAAGGCGAATACGGTAATACCCCAACAATTCATCTTGTGGAGAAGCTGGAACAGCGCGCCAATATCGCCGATACGGACAGGGGCAAAGAGATCAATGACAGGATCAATGATCTGCATCAGCTGCTGGAAGCTTATAAGGCGGGCATAATCAAATAAAAAAGGCAAGCAGGAGCCGGTCATTGTATCGGTTCCTGCTTTTGAATATCGTTAGGTCGCTGCCGCAATAAAAGCGGAAAACAGTTTCTGTTCAACCAACGAAAGCTGTTTTTGATTCCGAATATCAAACCGGTTGATCAGAACCGTTGTATTCGGGTAACAGTCTTCCTGTGTACCGGATACATCGTAAACAGCCATTATGATACCTCTTTAACTTCAGAAAGTATCATTGCAACCAATTCATCATGCGTAATTTTCTTCTCTAAAAAATCCCGGATACGGGCAATATCTTTCTCGGTCGGGTGTAAGCCTTCCATTTCGGCAGATGCAACTGCGTTCTTGATCGCCTGATCTCTTGTAATCTCCATGTGGGTCACCTCGTTTCCGCCTTATTTTAACCGAAACGCATGAATTTGTCAAGCTGTGATTTGCGTGTACATTGCGATATGATTCTACTGGTTAGATCCCGACCTGCACCGAATAGGTCAGGATCCTTGTATGCATCTGCGATTTGACATCGCTGCGAATAAACTCAAATTGTTGTTCCGGACTCATCATGTTGACCATCTGACCGCCGATCGAACCTGCCTGACGGGAGGTCAGGTCGCCGTTATAGCCCTTGTTGAGCGTGACGCCGACTTCACTTGCAGACTCCATCTTGAAGCGTTCGAGGGCTTCCTTGCCCTTCTGTGTCATTTCACCCTTCATGGTTATACTCTCCTTTTCTCGCGCATCTGCGCACTTCGGCAGCCGTCAGAGCATCTGCCGAAGTTGCAGATCACTTTGCTGCCGTGATAGTAGTATAAGCGCATGCTGCATGATTATCAAAGGAATCTTCTGGAAGCGGGCTGTGCCCGCCTCCAATTTGCTAAAGGTCTGTTTTGTGTTTGCTGGCTTCATTGTGTGTTCCTGAATCAATCACAGCAGGCTGTGCCTGCCTCCAATTTGCGCGGGCTGTGCCCGCCTCCAATTTGCTAAAGGTCTGATTTGTGTTTGCTGGTTTCATTGTGTGTTCCTGAATCAATCACAGCGGGCTGTGCCTGCATCCAATTTGCGCGGGCAGTGCCCGCCTCCAATTTGCTAAAGGTCTTTTTTGTGTTTGCGGGTTTCATCGTGTGTTTTTGAATCAATCGCAGCGGGCAGTGCCTGCATCCATTATTTCATAGCTGTCGAAGACCCATTCTGCTATTTGGCGCGATGGGCTGAGATTACGCGATACGCAATAATCAAAATCATCTGCGCAGCAGATACCGCATCTCCTCACTCCTCACTTCTAACTCCTCACTGTTTCTTATCTTGCTATTTCAGATAGAATATGCTATAATAAAGCCAATATCACAATTCAGATTTCGTGATCGGAAAGGAGGGCTTCATGGCAAGACCGTATGATGTCAAGGCGGCAAAGCTGCTGACAGAAGAACACCGGCAGCTTCTCACACAGCTCGACAGCGTGCCTGCTGCGCTGCAAAGCTGCCGCGATAATATCAAAACATATTCCGATCAGATGATCGAACAGAGCGTTCTGGATATTCTCCGGAGCATTCCGGTTGAGGAGCTCAACAACCGCGGTACGCGCATTTTCCGCCTCAAAGCGCTGCATGACAGCGGCTACAATACCATTGCGGACCTTGCGCCTGCATCCGTTGAAGCACTGACCGCAGTTTACGGTGTCAGTGAGGATGCCGCCTATGCAATCCGGCGCATTGTGAATGAAATGTCCGCAAAGGTCCGGCAGGGATGCAAGATCCGGCTCAGCACGGACAATCAGACGCCGGAGAACTCCGCACTCGTCACAGAAATCAGCCGATACCGACAATTACAGCCGCTTGTATCCCCTGCCGCGCAGCTCGGCGATCTGCACCGCGCGGAGATCACGGCGGCGGTCGCCGATCTGGAAACCGTCCGCGGCATGTTCAAATGGTTCTTCGCACCCAAGATCAAAAAGCAGAAGGCAATGGAGGCATTCTGCCGCCTGACCGATCTGAAAATCGCGGATTCCTACGGCGCGGATGCCGAAGCGCTTGTCAGCGAAATACAGGCGATTCAAACCAGCACCAACACCGATGCGTGGAATGATTTTACCGCGAACTCCATCCAGTTCATCAACATTCTCGAGGAGATCAATCCCGGTGTACTGGGCAATGACGATGCGCTGTACGGTCTGCCCGAGGAGCTTGCACATGAGATTCAGGCGGAACTCTATAACCCCGAGGGACTCCGCTGCGAGCTGCGCCGCTATCAGGAATGGGGCGTGAAATACATCCTGCATCAGGGCAGTGTGCTGCTCGGCGATGAAATGGGTCTCGGCAAGACCGTGCAGGCAATCGCGGCAATGGTATCGCTCAAAAACGCGGGCGCGACGCACTTCATGGTAGTCTGTCCGGCGAGCGTGCTGACAAACTGGTGCAGAGAAATCCGCAAGATGAGTGATCTGCCGGTCGTGAAGATTCACGGCGCCACGCGACAGGAGTCATTTTATGCATGGTGCGAAACCGGCGGCGTCGCCGTCACAACCTATGAAACAACGGTGTACTGCAAAATGCCGGATCTGTTCCGGCTGGCGATGCTCGTTGTCGATGAAGCGCACTACATCAAGAATCCCGAGGCAAAGCGCACGATCTATGTCAAGGAGATCTGTGAGCACGCAGACCGTCTGCTGTTCATGACCGGCACGGCGCTCGAAAACAAGGTCGATGAAATGGTCGCGCTGATCCGGATTCTGCAGCCGGAGATCGCTTCGGAGATCAGCGGCATGACCTATCTTTCCTCGGCGCCGCAGTTCCGGCGGATGATCGCGCCGGTCTACTACCGCAGAAGGCGCGAGGATGTCCTGACGGAACTGCCGGATCTGATCGAGAACCGCGAGTGGTGTACGATGAATCCGGCGGAGGAGGCGCTCTATGAGCAGGCGGTGCTCTCCGGAAACTTTACCGAAGCACGGCGCGTCTCATGGAATGTCCCCGATCTCAAAGATTCCTCTAAGGCGATCCGCCTGAAGGAGCTTGTCGAAGAAGCTGCCGCGGACGGGCGCAAGGTGATTGTTTTCTCGTTTTTCCTCGATACAATCCGCAAGGTCACGCTGCTGCTCGGGGATTGCTGCATGGAGCCGATCAGCGGTGCAGTTTCCCCGCAGCGGCGGCAGGAGATCGTCGATCTGTTCGATCAGGCGCCTGCGGGCTCGGTGCTTGCCGCGCAGATTCAGTCCGGCGGCACAGGGCTGAATATCCAGTCGGCAAGCGTTGTGATTCTCTGCGAGCCGCAGTTCAAGCCGTCGATTGAGAATCAGGCCATCGCGCGCGCATACCGCATGGGGCAGACGCGCAATGTGCTGGTCTACCGGCTGCTCTGCGAAGATACCGTTGATGAAAAGCTCACCGGACTGCTCGAGGACAAGCAGGCGATTTTTGATGCGTTTGCGGATGAATCCGAGGCGGCGCTCGGCAGCGGCGGCATTGACGAGCAGACATTCAGCGCGATCATCAAGGAGGAAGCCGACCGCATCAACGCGAAAAAATGAGCTGCCAGTCACGGTAAAAGTATCCCCGAACCGCATGCTTATATGTGTATCAAAACAGCCGCTCCGGTCAGCGCTGACCGGAGCGTTTTTTCTGATTCCGCAAAAATTTTCCAAAAATCATAAGGATTTTCGCCCGCTCCGGCGTATCAGTATTGAAAGCAGATGATGCAAAGCAACCCGCATCGTCTGCGGAGGATGATATCCGCACACACTGCATACTGATAAAAAGGAGGAACCGAACATGAAAAAAACACAGCTGACAGCAGCCGTCCTTGCGTGCATGTGCCTGCTCGCATCCTGCGGCGCAAAAGCAGAAAATGCAGCCTTTACCGCAGATGCCCCGCGCTATGCAATGCAGGGCGACGAAAGCTCCGCGGACGATTACGGGGAGGAATATGAAGCAAATGAAGCATCGTCTGAGGAGAGCCGGAGCGATTACAGCATGAGCGCCGAAGCCGCAGAATACAAGCAGGCGGATGTCAAGGCAATCAATCCGCAAATGCTGGTCTATTCCTGCGACATGAGCATTGACGTACTGGAATTTGAGGAATCCGTGGACAGGCTCCATGACCTGATCGGCAGATATAAGGGCTTCATCGAAAGCGAGCACTACTCCGACGGCGGTGATACATCCAAATGGCAGTACGCCGACGCGCAGAAATGGAAAACGCTCAGCACCGTGATCCGAATCCCGAGCGCCTCCTATGATGATTTCTGCAAGGATGCGGAAAACGTCGGCGATATGCGCAGAAAAAATGCATCTGTGCAGAACCTGACCACGGAATACTCCGACCTGAAAACCACGCTCTCGATCTATGAAGCAAAGGAACAGCGCTACATCACGCTGCTTGCAGATATGAAAAGCGAGAGCGATGCAATCGCTGTTGAAAATGAACTGACGAACATTCAGATTGAAATCGCAAGGATCAAAACGCGCATGAACAATATCGAAAACGATGCTGCGTATTCCTATATCAATCTGACGGTCAACGAGGTGCGCGAATACTCCGAAGAACCCGTCATTGAGCAGACCGATACATTCGGTCAGCGGCTGCGGAATACCGTCTCGGGAACATGGCAGAGATTCCTCGAATTCCTCGAAGGACTGCTGTTCCTCATCATCCGGATGCTGCCGTATCTCCTGCTGCTCGGAATCGTGCTGCTCCTGCTCATTCCGGTCGGAAAAGCCATCAAGAAGAAAAAAGCCGTCCGCAGCGCGGCAAAGGTTCCGGCGCAGATGCCTGCGCAGCCGGATGCCGAATCCGCGGAAACAGAAGAACCGGCAAAACAGTGAATGCAAAAGCCGGCAGGAACATGCAAACCCTCACAGATCAGAAATCTGTGAGGGTTTTGTTTTGCATCGCGCAGATCATGCAGAAACCTTATTGGAACGAGCCGCTCAGCGAGATATTGCCTTCTGCGGTGACGATTGAAACCATGATCTTCATTTCGCCTTTTTCATCCGTTGAAAGCTGCACGGTGCCGCTCTGCATGCCGGAGCCCTTCCATTCCATTTCGGTATCGACATCCAGCTGCTCGATCACGCTTTTGTAATATGCGCGGAACGAATCGGGCGAGCAGGATGTGATCTCCGCCGTCCAGTTGTGCGGATCATCTTCATCCTTGATTCTGCCGGTCACCGTAAAGCCGGAATACTCCGATTTGCCGTAACCGATCGTATGTGTGACATCGACTTCGCCGCCGTCAAACGGATTGCCCTCGCCTCCCGAAGGCGGCTGATAATCGTTATCCGGTTCCTCCGGCTTCGTTTCGTGAAAATACGGCTCGAATGTGAATTGGAAGCTGCCGTTCATCTGCATCTTGAAGGTTGCCTGCGAGGAGACACTGACATTGCCGAATTTTCCGCTGCAATGCATTGTTTTTTCAATCTCCGCCTCGCCGAGCTCCGCTTCATAGGGATTGGACTGCGCAAGTCTGCATTCTGCAAATTCGCCGCCCTTGTCGATCATTTCGCAGACAGTCAGCCGCAGCTTATTCTGTGTATCGAGATGCAGCGGCAGCAGCGAGAACGGAATCACAATCTCTTTGTCCCATTTGTCAAACGCAACCGGAACCGTGTATTCATCCGTTCCGTCAATGCTGCAGATGATCAGGAACCGGTCGGTTTTCCCCGCCTGCGAGGCATTCGAGGGCGACGTCTGCAGCTTGACGGTCAGCGTTTCCTTTTCGCGGTCAAGCTCGACCTCCGGCGTATCCGGCGCAGGGATATAGCAGATCGTATACGCCGATGCACCGACAGCACCGGAGCCCTGCAGCTCGCGGTAATACATCATCGGACCCGCAGCGGTGACCGCCGTGCCGTTCTTTGTATCCTGCCCCTTTTGCTTTGCATTTGCTGCCGGAATCAGGAACTTATGCTCCGGCTGCTGTTCGCCGAAATCCGGAGCGGGAACCAGCAGCACCGACCATGCCCTGTCGCCCGCGCCCTCAATGCCGACCAGCGTGCACGCCATATTCTTCACGGGAACCGCACTCTGCACCGTCGGGTTTTCCGCATTCATTTTATGCTTTTTCATCAGCGAAGGGAATCGGTTGTTCGTGTCCTTTGTCAGATTGTAATTATCCGCTGCGCAGCCGAGCGCAATGGCTTCGGTCGCGCGCTGCTTCTGGAAATGCGCCCAGTAAACATTCAGGACATCATCGGGCTTTCCGCTTTCCGTCTGAAATTCGGCAAATCCGCAGATATGGCTGAGCATGGCGGAGATTGTCCCGTATTTCTTATAAGCGCAGATCATGTCCCAGCCCTTGTACTCCTTCTTATGGATGCTCTCAATATACATGAGGAACCGCGCCAGCGCATAGCCGGACTGCGTCTGTAAACTATGGTTTGCTTCGGTCAGCATCGCGGAGACCTCATCCGCCGGATAGCCGAAGGTCTCGTAGGAATCGCCTGTATCCAGCACATGGTTCGCGATATAGCCGCAATCCTTGTAATACTGCGCGCTGTGACATTCAACTGCAATGGCGCTCATTTCAAAGAATTTGACATTGGCTTCATATTTTCCGGCAAGCTTTGTCGCCTGAATCAGGTGGAACATTTCATGCGTCAGCGTTGTCAGGAGCTGATCGGCAATCGCTGCCGGAACAGCGGAATCATAGAGCTCAGAATAGGCTGTGTCCTTCGGGATATGCGTATTGTCCTTCTGCGGTGTCCGCCTGACGAGCATATAGTTTCTGAGAATATAGTTTGTAGCTGCCTCGCCCAGATTATCAACGGTCTCGCTGAAAATGATATCCGGCTTTTTGAGCTTCGGGCATCTCTCGTGCAGATAGAGATAATCCAAGGCAATTTCACACTGCCGTGCAAGCAGCACAACATCAGAAGGATGTCCGTTCTCCAGCGCACGCAGCTCCTGATATTCTGCATCGGCAGAAAGAATCTCATTCTTTTTCTGCGCAGCAATCCGGTTGACCTCGCGTGCGTAGTTCATGAACAGTCCGGCAATTCCGCCCCATGCATCGCCGACCTTTGCTTCTGCAAATTCTCTTGCCTTCTGCGTTGCATCGCATTCGATTTCATTCAGGCGCTTTTTCCGCGCCGCTTTTGCATTTTCCGGCTCATTGTCATGATAATAGATTTTGAAGCGACCGGTCTCATAGCAGCCTGCACAGCCGTTCTGGGATTCAATCCATTTCGAGTATTCAGCCCCGCTGACAATCGCGCCGAGGGCGACAACAACAATCGCCGTATCTATGCACAAAGACAGCAGCGTGATGCTGTTCTGATCGCTCATCCATTTCAGCGTTGTGCCCTCGATCTCAATCGGATATTCCTCAGCGGTGCCGTCATCGGCAATGCGCAGCAGGTGCAGATCGCCGTACATTTCAGCCGGAAGCTCTGTCTGCGAAAGATCATAGCTGCAGGCATAGCACCCCGGCAGATGCGCATCCGGTTCCAGTCCGGCATCCACATGCCATGCATCCAGCAGCAGCCCGCCCGCCTCTGCACAAGCCTGATCGAATTTCTCCGCCTCATCGTCCGCAAGCTCACTGAACCGCAGCTGACCGTCATATTCCAGCGCATTCTCCGGCACACTGACCGTCAGTCCGGTGATCGGTTCCTCTGTATATGCAGCACTGTCGCCTTCCGGTTTGAAGATCCATGCGATCTCTCCGGCATCCGGCAGCGTCAGTTCAGAATCCTCTCCGAAATCCGCACTTTTCGGCGGCACGGGATCCTGCGTTCCCTGCGCCTGCAGCACAAGCTTCATCAGCTTTCTGGCATCCTGCATATCAATCAGCCCGTCCAGATTCAGATCCGCAGCGGAAACGCCCTTCGCGCTGAGATTCAGATTTCCCTCCTCCGCAAGATACCGCAGCAGCAGGACAAGATCCGCAGCCGAGCATCTGCCGTCCTGATTGAGGTCGCCGTAAAGCAGCTCCGGATTGAAAACCGCAGTCGGAACGGTCAGTTCCGTAGTCACCGTTTTTGCGGTTGTGATCAGGGCTGTTGTCTGCGCAGATGTTCCCGCAGCTTTGGTCGCGGAGACCGTTGTCAGGGTTGTCACCGGCTTTGTCGATGCCGCCGCGGTCACGGTTGTCACCGGTTTTGCGGTTGTCACGGGTTTCGCGGTGGATGTCGTACCGGAAGTGACCGAGGTCACGGCAGTTGTTTCGGTTTTGCTTTCGCCGGCATGCAGCACATGCACCTCATTGACCGCAATCGTATCCGGAGAATGCCCGCTGACCGGACACGGCACGCCGTTGACAAACAGCTTGACATCGTCCGCGAACACATAGCCGTAGTTTGCCTTGACGCAGATATCATAGTGATACTGCCCGTTCGCCGCAAACGCGGTCAGACGGTTTGCATCGGTCAGCCCGAGCGCCTGATTGACCTCCGCATTGCTCGTGATAAAGCGCGTGTCATCCAGCGCATCGACCCAGCGCTCATAGTACACCGAAACAAGCGACGGGTCCGCCGGATGTGCCGTAAAGCGCGGTGCCTCCCCTGCGGAGAAATCGAGCGCCGCATCGAGAATATAGACCTCCGAAAGCGCCTGCGCATCCGGCGCAAGCGGCACAACCTGCGGGATGAAATCGCAGTAGAGGATCAGCGTTTCGCCGTCATCCTGTATGTCTGCGGTATAGCGCGCGCTGTCGATCGGTTCGCCGTCATAGCAGAGATCAAAGTCCTCGGCAAAATAGCAGCCCTCATCGGCACGCAGCGCGATCAGATAGCAGTAGGGCTCCCCGACCGGCGCATCCGGCACAGGATTGTTCTCGTTTCTTGACGTATGAATGCGCATATCGGAGACACAGCCCCAGCCCTCATTGATGATGCCTGCATGCATCAGCGCATCGCCGAGCAGATACGCCGTGTAATCCGGCACCTCCCCGACGGTCAGCGCCGTGCTGACATTTGCAAATTCGACGATGCCGATCGGCTGCCGCGATTCGGCAAACGCGGGCTGCACAGCCGCTTCTGCGGCAAACATCAGAGCAATGCCCGCCGACAAAACAGAACGGAATCTTCGCAGCATTGAAATCACCCCTTCTCACAACCTGTATCCCTGTCCGCCAATGAATTATAGTTTTATTTTAACAGAAACCGGCGTGATTGTCAATACATTTTCAACAATTTCACATGTGCAATTGTGGAAAAATCCGGCGCGTTCAGCGGCATTCCGTTATGCGTTCTGCCGAATTTACATTTTGTTTACCTCATGATGAATACTTGATGTATCTCCGTATAGTATCATAACCATAGTAAATTGCAATTTCCGGATATATGTGATATACTAAAGAAAAGGAGCATTTGTCATGAATAAAAAACGAATGACTGTTCTTGCACTCGCGCTGCTTCTCCTGACTGGCTGCGCAGAGAATCCGGATTCGGATATCATCATCCACAAGGATATGGAAAAGCTGATCGACGAGGCACAGCAGACAGACGAAAGCAAGGCAGAGGTCGCAGATTTTCAGCAGTTCGATCACTACACCGCCGAGCTCGAAAATGAGGCGCTCCATGTGACGGTTCATGCAGATGCCGATGTGGATATTCCGCAGACGGACAAGCTCTCGGTTTTCCGCGTCAAACAGCACACCTTCACGAATGCGGATATTGAACCGTTCCGGCAGGCGTTCTTCGGGGATGCGCAGCTTTATGACGGCATTCTCATGTCGCAGGAAACGAAATCCGATCTGGAACCGCAGATCGCAAATGCGCGGGCACGGCTCGATGAGGTAACTGCCCTTGAGCCGAAAACCGACGGTGAAGCGCGTGACCGCGAAACGATGATGCAGGAATATCAGCGCTCGCTGGATGCTTTACAGGAAAGATATGAAAACGCGCCCTTTGAAGCGTCGCTTGTCCCCACGAACGGCAAGCTGCAGAATGTCGCAGAAAAGCTCGCGTCCGGCGAGAATCAGACATACTGGAAATGGCTCTCCGGTCTGGAATCCGAGGAAGTTGTCGAAATGCGCACCGCCGACAATCACGCATCGCTCTTTGTCTCGAACAATCCCGACCGCGGCAACTGTCTCTGTTATTCCGCATCGCCGGTCGGAACGGAGTTCATGACGATCCTCGGCACCATGTACAGGCATGATCTCCGCAATGCAAAAAAGAAACCGAACTCGGATATTCTGCTGCTGGACGGCGGTCTCGATCCGGCAACCAAGCTCACGCCGATCCCGAATGACAGCGCGGAGCTTTCGCAGGAAGAAGCGCAGAAACAGGCAGACGAGTTTCTGCAAAAGGTCGGGCTCGGGGATTTTGCATTCAGCGAGGGCGGCAAGTATCAGGTCTACCTCGATCTCCGGACAAAGGACGGAAACCATTATAAACAGACCTGCTATGTGCTGCACTATTACCGCAGCTTTGACGGCGTGATGCTCGATCAGGCAAGCGGCATGAAATTTGCGGAAGACTGGGAGGGCGGCAGCTACCGCAAGCAGGAATGGGGCGGCGAAGCGATCGAATTCATGATCAATGATGCAGGCATTGTCGGATTCAGCTGGAATGCGCCGCTCGAAATCATGGAAACCGTGGTCGATCATGCTTCATTGCAGCCGTTTGAGCAGGTTCGCGACACCTTTGAGAAGATGATGCCGATGACCGGCGCGAGCAATGATCCGGAAAATCTCGGCAAGGAGATCAATATCGACCGCGTGACACTGACCTACTCGCGCATCAGCGAAAAGGACAGCTTTGATACGGGACTTGTGGTACCGGTATGGGGATTCCGCGGCACCAGTAAGGATTTTCTTGTTTCCGAGGGCTATCCGATGAATCCGACCTATTCCACGCAAATGGCAATCAATGCAATTGACGGCTCGGTGATTGACAGCATATTGGGATATTGACCGCGCGGTACACCCAAGCAGATATTCTGCCCATTTTGCGGCACAACCCACAAGCACATATTTACCCACTATTCAAAAAGCGGGGTCTGGGGACAATGTCCCCAGCAGGGGTTTGGGGACAGCGTCCCCATTCAAAATCCATCGGAGATACCTCTAAAAGGAGGCGCTATGTCAAAACGAATTCTGATTGCGGAGGATGATGCCGCAATCGCGCGGCTGATCGCGATGAATCTGAAAGCGGCGGGCATGGAGCCGGTTCTCTTTCCGGACGGCGAAGCAGCGGCGATGTCTCTGCCCGCCGATCACCGCTACGATCTTGCAATCCTTGATATCATGATGCCGAAAAAGGACGGTTTTGCGCTTTTTGAGGACATCAAGCCCTACGGCATTCCGGTCATCTTCCTGACCGCAAAGGACGATCTCGATTCCAAGATCACCGGCTTGCAGGACGGCGCAGAGGATTACATCGTCAAGCCCTTTGAGATGCTCGAGCTGCTCGTGCGCATGGAAAAGATCATGAACCGGACACAAAAGCCCGCAGACACGCTGCAAGTCTGCGGGCTGTCGGTGCGTCTGGACGAACACCGCGTCCTGCGCGGCGAACAGGAGATCCCGCTGAAGCCGATGGAATTTGAGCTGCTCGTCACACTGGCAAAGCACAAGAACACGGCAATCTCGCGCGAGGATCTGCTGGCAATGGTCTGGGGCGTCAATTATCTCGGCGAAACGCGCACGGTTGATGTCCACATCGGGCAGCTCCGCAAAAAGCTCGGGCTGCAAAAGCAGATCGTCACCGTCCCGAAAATCGGCTACCGTCTGGAGGAGAATCCATGAAACTCCGCACAAAAATCACCGCGGCAGCAGCGCTTGTCATCCTGATTGCAGCGGCGGTCAGCGACGGCGTAATCTGGAGCATCTGCCGCCGCTCGATGCTCGGCGAAGCGGAGCAGACCGTCTTCGGGCAGACGGTGATGCTGCAGTCAAAATATGAGGAATTCCAGATGCATTATCAGAGCAGCCTGCACGATGCGGAACGGCGGTTTTTCTTCAAACAGTACGGCAGCGATTATGTGATCTGTCTGCGCGGCGAACAGGAAATTTTCAATCAGACCGTTCTCACGCCGGAAGACCTGCAGAATGTGAAGCTCAGCAATCCGCGATACGGACAGCCCGCCGCAGTCGGGGAACTGCAGATTCGCGGGCACAGGCTGCTGATCACCAAAATAGAGCAGCCGGACGCGCTCAAAATATATGTTGTGCATGATCTCGCGGATGTCACGCGCCGTCTGCGGCGGCTCGCGCTCGGGATGCTCGGGGTACTGCTCGGCGTCGGGATTCCGGCGGTGATCGCGCTGCATCTGCTGCTGCGCCGGACAATGAAGCCGCTCGGCGTGCTCTCGGACAGCGCCAGACAGATCGCGGCAGGCGCATATGAACAGCGCGCCGCAGTCAGCAGCCGGGATGAGATCGGGGAGCTTGCTGCGGATTTCAACAAAATGGCGGATGCCGTGCAGGAGAAGATCGCCGCGCTCACGGATTCCGAAGCGCGGAAAACGATGTTCATGGCAGATTTTTCCCACGAGCTGAAAACGCCGCTGACCGCAATCTCCGGCTATGCGCAGACGCTCCGCACCGTGAAGCTCTCCGGGGAGGACAAAGCAGAAGCGCTCGGGTATATCTATTCGGAGAGCCGCCGCCTTGACCGTCTCGCAAAGAAAATGATGCGGCTGATGCAGCTTGACCGCACGGTCTCCCTGCAAATGACGGAGATCGACTGTGCAAAGCTGCTCGATGCCGTCACTGCAACCTGCAAGCCCACCGCAGAACAGCACGGAATCCTGCTGCGGATTGAACACTGCGAAGGAACCGTCACCGGCGATTTTGATCTGCTGCACGATGCACTCTGCAACCTGACGGAGAACGCGCTCAAGGCAAGCACCGCCGGACAGACCGTCACGCTCCGTGCAGAAAGCGGCAGCATCACCGTCAAAGACGAGGGCTGCGGCATTCCGGCGGAGAAGATCAAAAACCTGACCGAGCCGTTTTACACGGTCGATCCGTCACGCAGCCGGAGCACAGGCGGTGCAGGGCTCGGGCTGTCGATTGTGAAGCAGATCATGCAGCTTCACGGCGCCGGAATGACAATCGAAAGCGCAGTCGGCAAAGGCACGGAAATCCGGCTGCAGTTCCCGTCATAACCCGCATCAATTTACAACTTGTTTACACCGCGCTGAATACTCGATGAACAAGAATCTGCTATCATTATGGTAGCAGATTTTTGTTTTGGGAGGTGCATGCGTGAACAGCTTATTCAGTGACCTCAAACGTGCGGTCATATCGCTGCCGTTTCTCTGTGCGGTGATCCTGCAGCTTTTGATTTTGCAGTACGGCGGCTTTGCGAGCGAGCTCTACCGCATGAGCGTGCCGCTGGTCTGCACCTTTCCGTTCTCCTGCGCATGGCTCGATGAATCCCGCAGCGGCTACACGCGCCTTGCGCTGCACCGCACATCCGTATTCTGGTATATCGCCGGAAAATTCACTGCCTGCGCGGTTTCCGGCGGATTCTCAGAATGGCTTGCAGCGGTCATATTCTGCACATGGAGCAAAACGAAAGCCCCTGAAAATCTCCCGCTGATCTTCTGGTGCGCGGCATTCTGGGCAGGGCTTTCCGCACTGCTCGCGGCTGCCTCAGAGAGCAAATATTCCGCATACGGCGGCGCATTTGTCATCTGTTATTTTCTTGTGATCCTGCACGAGCGCTACTGGAAATCCTGCCATTATCTCGACCCGTTTGAATGGCTCACGCCGCAGTGTACATGGCTGTTCGGGCAGGAGAGCGTCGCGATGATGCTCGGCGGCATGACCGTCCTGACGGGGCTCCTGTACGCCTGTATTCTGGAAAGGAGGCTTTCGCATGGGTGAAGCAATCCGGCAGATTCTGCTGCTGACGGCGGTCAATTTCCGGCGCTGGCGCAGAGCGCCGCAGATCTGGCTTGCATTCGGGCTCGGGTTTGTCGCGTGCTTTCTGCTGACGAACAAAACCGTCCTGTTCGCGCAGGCGCATGAGACAGTCCTGCAGATGTTCGAGCCGTTCATCTGGACATTCGGCGACGCGAAATCCATTCTGCTGATCTCGCTCTGCCTGCTGCTGTTGTTTGCGGATATGCCGAGCCTCGGCGCAGAGGTTCCGCTGATGCTGATCCGCACAACGCGCCGCCGCTGGATGGCAGCGCAGATTCTGTATCTCGCGCTCGCAACGCTGATTTTCACGGCATTTCTGCTGCTCGCAAGCTGTATCCTCTGCGCGCAGTCCGGCTATCCGGCAAACATCTGGAGCGAAACCGCCGCGATTCTCAGCTATTCGCCGCTCGGGCAGAAGATCGCGGTTCCGGCGTTTATCAAGGTGCTGGAGCTGACCTTCCCCTACCCCTGCACGCTGCATATTTTCCTGCTGATGCTGGGATATTCGATGACGCTTGCCGGATTGCTGTTCCTCGGCAATCTGCTGCGGGCGCGGCTCGGCATGGTGCTCGGCATCGCATACAGCGGCTTCGGGCTGTTCCTGAATCCGGATATCATCTCGGCTTGGTTTCATCTGTCGGTCTATCAGTCGCGGAAAGCAAACATCCTGACCGGCTGGCTCTCGCCGCTCAATCACGCGACCTATTACATGCACAATTTCGGCTATGACAATCTGCCGCGGCTGCAAACCTCATACCTGATCTTCACAGCGGCAGCCTGCATATTTTTCGCGCTGGCGTTCCGGCGCTCAAAGAAATACACCTTCTGCTTTACGGGAACGGAGAAATGAAAATGAACGAACATGCAGGGATTTCGGTATCCCATGTCTATAAATCCTTCGGGAAGGAGACCGTGCTGCACGATGTCTCCCTGACAGTCAGCCGCGGCGAAATCGCGGGGCTTGTCGGGAACAACGGCAGCGGCAAAACCGTCCTGATGAAGTGCATCTGCGGATTTCTGCGGCCGGAAAAAGGCGAGATCACGGTCGGCGGCATGCGCATCGGCAAAGACTGCGATTTTCCGCAGAGTCTCGGTCTGATTATCGAGACACCGGGCTTTCTTCCGGCGATGTCCGGATACCGCAATCTGCGGACGCTTGCGGCACTGCGCGGGCGCATCGGCAAAGCGGAGATCATGGATACGCTGCGGCGCGTCGGGCTCTGTGAAGCGCGTCACAAATCCGTCGCGAAGTATTCGCTCGGCATGCGGCAGCGGCTCGGCATCGCGCAGGCGATCATGGAAAATCCCGATGTGCTGATTCTCGATGAGCCGTTCAACGCGCTCGATGCAAAGGCAGTCGCGGAGATGCGCACGCTGCTGCTTGATCTGAAAGCGCAGGGCAAAACGATTCTGCTCGCAAGCCACAACGCGGAGGATATCCGCGCGCTCTGCGACCATGTTCACGAAATGGAGGTGCATGTCTCATGAAGCTCCTGCCGGTTCTGACAGTGCTGATATCCGCGTGTCTGCTCGGATTTTCAGCCTCCGCCGAAGAATCCCCCGCCCGGACGGACATCCCGCAGAGTGTCTCAAAATCCGCGCCGGTGCTGCTGATCGACAACGCGCATACATATCCCGATATGCCGCAGAGCTACGCGCAGGGCTATGAGCCGCTGATCGACGGCGACGAAGCGGTGATCATGCTGCCGCTTTGCTGTGAGGATGACGAAAAGCCCGAATCTGTGCGCATTTCCGCAAAGGTCACGCCGGATTCGCCGTTCATTGTCCGCAATTATGAGCAGACCGTCCCGCTCGCCATGCATGCCGATACAGACGGCGCGGAGCATGAAATCTATCTTGCGGAATTCCGCCTTGCGATGCACCCCAAGCGCATGAACGGCAGCTATCCGGTGCTGCTGCAAACCGCGGAATCCGGCGCGTACACAGTCTATGTCAACATCACGGACGGCACAAACCCGCATGCGGAGACGCCCGCGCCGGAGCCGGAGCCGGTCTATGAACCGGAGCCGGTGCAGACAGAACCGCCGGTCATCCTGATGCCGAAAATTCTCGTGCAGGGCGTAACCGGCAGCACGGTGCAGGCGGGTGATTCCGCCGCGCTGCATATCACATTGAAAAACACCTCGCGCACAGAGCCGCTGCAAAATCTGACCGTGACAGCGGCGGCAGCCGCGCCGGTGCATCTGCAAAGCGCCGATACGCTCTATTTTGAGCGCATCGCAGCGGATGCGGAATTCGAGGCGGTGTTCGTCTGTCAGGTGCCGCCGGATGCCGCAGCCGGTTCATACACACTGCCGCTGCAGTTCGATTTCGCATACGGCAGGGGCATGAACGGCGCAGGCAGCGGCAATGTCAGCATAGAGGTGACGCAGCCTGTGAAAATGGATTTCCCGCAGGTCATTCTGCCCGCAGAAGCGGTTGTCTCCGACCGGCTTGAGCTGCACATTCAGGCGATCAACCTCGGCGTAACGGCGGCGCAGAATGTCCGCGCAGAGCTCAGCTGTGAGGGTCTGCTGCCGGAGGGAACGGCGTTCCTCGGAACGGTCAGCGGCGGCACATCCGCGGAATGCGTGCTGCCTGTGCAGGTCACCGCAAAGCGCGGCGCATCGCTCTACGGCGACACCGCCGGACAGATCACATTCACGTATACAGACGAATCGGGCGCAGAGCACACCGAAACGCAGCAGATCGCGCTCGAGCTGAAATCGCCGTTTTCCGAGCGCAGAACCGAACCGGAGCAGGCATCGCCGAAATACTGGGTCTGGATCATGGCGGGCATCGGCGGCGGGATTCTGCTGCTCGCGGGCTATCTGATCTTCCGGCGCAGAAAGCGGGTGCAGCCATGAGATTTCTGCGTCTGCTGCGGCAGTATGACAGCGTCAAGGCGGCGGTGATGCTGTCTGCGCTGGCGGCATTTCTGACCGGTTACAGCATCCGCGCAGCCGCCGGATATGCCGTACTCCTGCGCACACCGGCAGAATACATCTGCACCGCGCCGGAAGGATTTGATCTGATTCTGCCGCGCCTTGCACAGACGGAATCCGTCCGCAGATACAGCCCGCAGAAGACCGCCGTGCTCTCGCAGAATGACCGGACGCTGACCGTCACCTGTCTTTCCGCTGCGTACATTTCCGATTGCTATGCGCTGACACCGGAGCGCGCGGTCTTTGCAAACGATGCTGCATTTGCGGCGCTTGCCGAGGATCCGGCAGCACAATCCCTGCAAACGGACTGCACACTGGACGGCGTCCCGTTCTCCGCAGAGATACTCCGCACGGATGCGCTGCCGCAGAATCAGCCGTTTGCGGTAAGGGCGGTCACGGCGGCGGCGCTGCATGATGCATCCGAACTGCGCATCTGCATGACGGAGCCGGAGCCCGCCGCACTCGAATCGCTCGGGCTGCACATTACAAATCCCGAGGTGCAAATCGCCGCGGATTACGAAAAGCAGCTTGTTCTGCTGCGCATCCGGTTCGGGATGCTGGCGGCTGTGCTCTCGTGCATCGCAGCGGGCGCATGTCTGCGGCTGCTGCCGAAGAAAGCCTCTCCGCCGGATCAAAACAAACGCCCCTCGCTTTGCCGGGGCGGGTTTGGGCAGCGTCCATGATTGCGCATCGCGAAGCGATACCTTTTTCGGCAAACAAAACAGCCTCACCGGAGCATTCCGATGAGGCTGCTTTTTGCATCAGGATTACTTGAAGTATTCGTCATAGCCCTTCCAGCTGTTGACATAGCGCATGAGGATCATCGCATCTGCGATGGTGATCTCGCCGTCGCCGTCCACATCGGCAGCGTCGGTATCCATGTCGATGTCCTTCCAGCCGTTGATGAAGCGCTTTAAGAGCATTGCGTCGCCGGTATCGACTTCGCCGTCGCCGTTGACATCGCCCTTGACCGTATCCGTCTCAGAAGGCTCTGTGACAGTCGGCTCTGTGACGGTCGGCTCGGTTGTGGTCTGGTTTGTAGTGGTCTCAGCTTCGGTTTCATTCGTGGTGACCGGAGCCGTGGTAGTAGTACCGATGCCCGAGGTCTCGTTCGTGGTAGTCGGCGCAGTGGTTGTGGTGGTGCCGATACCGGAGGTCTCGTTCGTGGTAGTCGGCGTGGTGGTTGTGGTGGTGCCGATATCCGAGGTCGGTCTCGTGGTGGTCGGCGTAGTGGTTGTGGTGGTACCGATACCGGAGGTCGGTCTCGTGGTGGTCGGCGTGGTGGTTGTAGTGGTGCCGATACCGGAGGTCGGTCTCGTGGTCGATGTTGTAGTGGTGGTAGTCGGAGTTGTAGTAGTCGATGTAGTGGTTGTGGTAGTCGGAGTTGTAGTAGTCGATGTGGTGGTTGTTGTAGTCGGCGTAGTGGTTGTAGTTGTGGTGGTAGTCGATGTTGTTGTTGTGGTAGTCGGAGTTGTAGTAGTCGATGTAGTAGTAGTTGTAGTCGGCGTGGTAGTAGTTGTTGTGGTAGTAGTCGATGTGGTGGTTGTTGTAGTCGGCGTGGTAGTAGTTGTTGTGGTGGTAGTCGATGTGGTGGTTGTAGTAGTCGGCGTAGTGGTTGTAGTTGTGGTAGTGGTCGATGTGGTGGTTGTAGTAGTCGGCGTAGTGGTTGTAGTTGTGGTAGTAGTCGATGTGGTAGTAGTTGTAGTGGTGGTAGTTGATGTGGTGGTTGTGGTAGTCGATGTGGTTGTAGTAGTTGTTGTAGTGGTTGTTGTGGTTGTAGTGGTTGTTGTGGTCGTAGTTGTTGTGGTAGTGGTAGTGGTTTCCACAACCTCATTCGGATCAAGCGTGAGATAACCCGGGTCTTTCTCCGTATCGACATGCGCATAGGTGACGGTATCATGACTGCCGTCATAAACCGTTCCGTTGCCGCCGGTCAGCACCGCGCAGTTCGTAAACATATCCCAGCCCTTCGTCACGTTATCCATGTTCCACTTGCTCGAAACGATGATTGTTTTGAGCATCTTGCAGTTTGTAAACATATTTGACGTGCCTTCAACTTTCGATGTATCAAAGCTCGAAAGATCCAGCTTTTCGATCTGCTCGCAGAAGCCGAACATTGCAATCATATCGGTCACATTGGAGGTATCCCAGCCGGAGAGATTCACTTCTTTCAGTTCTGTGCAGTTCATGAACATGCCCTGCATGATCTCCGCCCTGGAGGTGTTCCATCCGGAAAGATTCAGCGATTTCAGACCGCTGCAATTACAAAACATCAGCTGCATTTTCTGCACCGAGGATGTATCCAGTCCGGACAGATCCAGTGTCTTCAGCGAGATGCAGTTCATAAACATCGCAATCATATTCTTCACGGAGGAAGTATCCAGTCCTGTCAGGTTCACCTCACTCAGCTTATTGCATTTGTTGAACATATTGTACATATCCGTAACCTGTGCAGCACTTGCATTGGAAAGGTCAATCGACTCCGCCTTGAAACTGTCAAACAGCATTTCGCAGTTCACCGGAAGAACGGCGCCCTTCTTGCAGACAACCTTTTTGACCGTGAATTTATTTGCATAGGTCTGAACCTCTGCCGCGATGATGTTGCCGCTGAGCGTCAGCACGCCGGTTTCCTCATCCAGCTCTGCGCAGGACCAGACATCCGCGCCCGCTGCCGTGAAATAGCCCGGCGCATCCGCAGCATCAATGTGTGCGTACTTCGCATCGACATGCGCATCTGCGTAGGCGGTACCGTTTCCGCCGACAAGCGCGCTGTCAAAGGTAAACATCTCATCCGATTTCTTGACATTCTCCGTTGTCCAGCCGTCGGAGACAAAGATCGTTTTCAGATCAAGATCGCCCCAGAACATCCAGTCCATGTTGGTGACCTTTGATGTATTGAATGCGGAGAGATCAAGCTCCCGCATCATCGAGCAGCCTGCGAACATATGGGACATATCGGTCACATTCGAGGTATCCAGACCGGTGAAGTTTGTAATTGCGAGCGATTCGCAGCCGTCAAACATATACGACATATTTGTCACTTTGGATGTATCCACACCGCTGAAATCCACCGAAAGCAGATTCTTGCAGCCCTTGAACATGCCTGCGCAGCTTCCCTCAAATTTGATACCTGCCGCAGGGAACAGCACCCATTTCAGATCGCTGAAAGTGTCTTCATTTGAGAAGATATATGAACAGCCGTTCTCGAAGACTGTTCCGGCTTCTGCAACAATGCGCTCCACCTTTGTCTCCTGCCCTGCAAGTGCCTTCTCGATTTTGATGCCGTTGACAGTACCTCTGAGCGTCAGCGTCGCAGTTTCAGGATCATATTCGGCATCGGGCACCGCAGCAGTGAAATAGCCCAGTGCATCCGCGGTATCAATGCGCGCGTATTCACCGTCAACATGCGCATCTGCATAGGTTGTACCGTTTCCGCCGGTCAGCGCAGTATCATTGGTGAACATCTCAGCGGAATCTGTGACCTTCTCCATCGTCCAGCTGTCGGAAACATAGATCGTTTTCAGCGCGGAATCGCTCCAGAACATGAATTTGGCGGTCTTGAGAGAAGATGTATCGAACGAAGAAAGATCAAGCTCTGTCAGCCCGTCACAGCCGGAGAACATGTAGTCCATATCGGTGACTTCCGCTGTCACAAAGTCCTTGAGATTCAGCGATTTCAGCGATGCGCAGCCGCGGAACATGCCGAACATGCTCTGCGTCTGCAGCGTCGGAGCAAAGCTGCCGAAATCCAGATCGTTCAGCAGTTCGCATCCGGAAAACATCTCTGAAACATTTTTCATCATAGCTGTTTTCGCGGTATCGCCAAGCTTGACGGATTTCAGCTTTTTGCATGCCATGAACATCCGGCTGCAGTCCTGCACATTCTGCATATCCGCCTGCGAAAGATCCACCGTTTCCAGTGCAGAGAAGCAATCGTCATTGCCAAACATCCCGTGACACGATTTCGGGAACACAGTTCCTTTCTTCGCGACAATATGCTTCACCTTTGTGCTTACGGATTGCAAAGCATCCTTTACGCTGCCGGTTTCAAGCTCTCCTCTGAGCGTCAGTGTTGCGGTCTCCTCGTCATATTCGATACCGAGCTTTTTCTCAGTAAAATAGCCCGGTGCATCTTCGGTGTCAATGCGCGCGTATTCGATATTGATATGCGCATCTGAATATCTTGTACCGTTTCCGCCGGTCAGCCAGTAAGCTCCCTCGAACATATATATGTTATTTGAGGTGTTTACCGTGCTCCAGCTGTCTGAAACATAGATCGTTTTCAGATTTGTATCATAACGGAACATACTGGACATTTCTTTTACATTCTTCGTATCAAATGAGCTGAGGTCCAGTTCCGTCAGAGATGGGCAGTTGGAAAACATATGCGCCATGCTGGTGACATTGGACGTATCAAAGCTGCTGAGATCAACCGTTCTCAGATTGGTACAGCCCCAAAACAAGAGATCCATATTGGTAGCCCCGGAAGTATCCGCCTTGGATAAATCAACCGTTTCCAGCTCAGAAAAGAGCTCCTCATCGCAAAACATCGAGTGGCAAATTTTGGGAAACACAGTTCCCTCCTCCGCGACAATATGCTTCACCTTGGTGTCATAGGTTGTCAAAGCATCCTTCACGCTCTTGTTCTCAAGGTTTCCTCTGAGCGTCAGCGTTGCGGTCTCCTCATCAAAGGTCAGGCCTTCTTCCGCTGCTGTGCTGATCCGCTGTACGGCAGAAACCGGCAGCGTGTAACCCTCCGGCATCAGACCGCCGAACGAGAGCAGCATCGCAGCAGATGTCAAAAATGCAAAAGTACGTTTCATCTTTTCCTCCTTGTGAAAACAGATTGTGTCAGCGATATACGAAAATGTATATCATTTTTATTATAGCACGATGAAATGCATAATGCAAGTGTATTTTTGCATAACATGCAGATTTCACCGCACAGAATGCCGAAATATGCTCCGATCTCTTGACAATTGCCATAAAACAAGTTAAAATAATATGCGTACGGCTTTCCGTGATATCCCGTACAGTATGACACCATGCATTATGCAGCAGTGAAGGAGAATGATTATGAAAAAACGTCTTACCGCATTGCTGTCAGCCGCAGCACTCCTGCTGACAGCCACACCGCTGCAGGCATTTGCCGCCGCCGATCTGGAACTCGAAGCCCAGCCGGCAGCAACAAAATGCACTGCAGGCAACAAAGTCACAATGCCGGTCACATGCACGGTCAATTCCGGCTATGCCGCCGGCATCATCGACGTCGAATGGGACAGCACCGCGCTGACGCTCACCGATGTCAAGTATGATGCAGACATTGCACCGGCAAATGATCCCGCGCCGATCGAGGGCACATCCGGCAAATACCGGCTTGCGTTCGGCGATTACCTCGCAAAGGAGCCCTTCGTGATGGGCGGCGACTTCTTCGTTCTGGAATTCACCGTCACAGAAGGCGCAAAGCCCGGCGATTATCCGGTCACGCTGACCGACAAGGGCATCTACGATCAGAACGTCAAAAAGATTCAGACGGATATCCAGTCCTCTTATATCAGGATCGAGGATATCTTCGACATGGAGATGCGGGCAACCGGCGGCTACGGCGTCCTCACGCCCGGTCTTGAGGTCGATGTCACCGTGGACGCGGAGCTGAACCCCGGCTATGCCGTCGGTGCAATGGACGCGCACTGGGATCCGGAAACGCTGATTCTCAAAGAGATACAATATAATAGTGATCTCGCGCCTGCAAACCAGCCCGCCCCGATCAAGAACACCGGCAAATACCGCGTCTGCTTCGGCAGCTATCTTGCAACAGAGAACTTCACCGGCACCGGCGAACTGTTCAAAATGGTATTTGAGGTTGCAGAGGGCGCAAAGGCAGACAGCTATCCTGTCACCTTCGACAACTACGATTTCCTCGACTGCGACATCAATCCGATGAAGGTCAATGTTGAAGGCTGCGTGGTCGATCTGCACGAAGCCACCACAACGGGAACAGAAGCACCCGCGACCTCCGGCATTGAATCGGAAACCACAACCGCAAAATCCACCACCGATGTGATCGCCGGCACCACGGTTCCGGTCACCACAACCGTGAGACCTGTCACCGGACCGGTTCCCGGCACAACCACCCATGTGACTACTACGGCATCCGGCACCACAACCGAGAGAGTTTTCACCAGACCGATCCCCGGTACCACAACCCATATGACCACAACGGTCTCCACCACCACAACCGAGAGAATTTTCACCAGACCGATCCCCGGTACCACAACCCATGTGACCACTACGGCATCCGGCACCACAACTGAGAGAGTTTTCACCAGACCGATCCCCGGTACCACAACCCATATGACCACTACGGTCTGCACCACCACAACCGAGAGAGTTTTCACCAGACCGATCCCCGGTACCACAACCCATATGACTACAACGGTCACCACCACCACAACCGCAAGACCGACCGCCACGCCGACCGTCGGCACTACAATCCCGACTACTACAACAGTCACCACCACCACAACCGCAAGACCGACTACCACGCCGACCGTCGGCACAACAATTCCGGCGACCACAACGGTCTCCGGCACCACAACCGCCGATAACAGCCAGATGATCATGCAGGCAGGCAAAACCGTCGCCCGCATCGGCTCGGATGCCGAGATTCTGGTGCCGGTCATCGCCTCCAAAAACGCAGGCTATGCAGTCGGCTCGCTGACCGCACACTGGAATCCGGATGCACTGGTGCTCAAGGAAGTCCGCTATAACGAAAAGCTTGCACCGGCAAATCAGCCGGCACCTGTCAAGAACAGCGGCAGCTACCGCGTCTGCTTCGGCAACTATCTCGCAACCGAAAACTTCACCGGCACCGGCACACTGTTCACGCTGGTCTTTACCGCAGCGGAAAACGTCAAACCCGAAACGGTCGCAATCACCTTTGACAAATTCGATTTCCTCGATGCAGACATCAACACCCTGACAGCATCCTGCTCGGCAGGTGAGGTTGTCCTGACAGACAAGGAGATCACCACAACTGCCATTGGAACAACCACCGCGGGCACACCGACCACCACAACCGCTGCAAAGACAACCGCTGCACCTGTCACATCCGGCACAGCACTGTTCACCACAACGCTCGCTGCAACAACCGTCATCACAACCGTTGCCGACTTCGCACCGTCGCTGAAATGGGATAATTCCCCGATGAAGGTCGGTGAAACCCGCCGCATGAAGGTCACAAATCCGATGAGCGGCGCAAATGTCAGCTCTGCGGATATCATGCAGGATGTCGATTGTCTGAAGTGCA
>JAFWUX010000023.1 GCA_017523995.1 Oscillospiraceae bacterium
ATACGCCGTCATCGCGCAGCGGATTGCACATTCCCCAGACCTTTGATATGATGCTTGCGGTTTGTTCTGACATGGTTAAAGTCCTCCCTCAAAAGCCTTTTTGAGAATGCTCTGCCGCAGGGCTTCTGCCTGCTGCAAGGCGGCATCTACGGTTTGTTCGATTTGGTCGCATACGGATAAACGGGATTCGATCTCTGCTAATACTTCTGCTGCTTCATCATCTGATACCACAGGAACAGGTGTATCTCTGATATCGTCCAACCCCAGCCCCATTTTTCCGGCACCGCGTTTGTTTTTCAGCAAGTCCTTCTGTCCCCAATCACTGCGAAGATACCAAGCCATGAACTTGCCTTGATTTGAGTTCTGAAAACGAACAACGGCAATATGCTGATTGATATATGCTTCTGGAATTGTTTCAGGAACAAGACCGATGCTTCCCAAATCAGCGGTAATAGAAATCAAAACATCATTCGGCTGCAACCGCGAGCGCAAACCTTCCGCTCTATCCGGCAGAGAGACATTCTGTATATCGTCAAAGTTGATTTCAATACCTGTCCGTGTCAGATTGCCGATGCGTATAAACAATGCGCCTCTGTCGCTGTAATACTGCGCCCAACCGCGAGAACCGCTTGTAACAAGCGTTGTCAAATCTCGAATAGAGGCTTTCTTCTCAATATGAGCAAACGCCTCTTTCAGCACCGCCTGCCGATACACCGCAAGCTGTGCTTTGGTTTGTTTGAGCGTTTCCACGCCGCTTTCAAGCTGCGAAAACAGCTCTTCAATCCGCGCAACAATGCGGGCTTGTTCTGGCAATGACAAAACCGGAACGAGGATTTTCTCTATTTTTTTCTTTGATGTATGTTGCAATCCACTGCCAGTAAAGGTATCTTGAAGTAACCCCAGATTTCTTTGACGAAAAAAATAATAATAGAATTTCACATGTAATTTTGTTTTGGCTTGAGCAACAACGCAGTCAGTAGAATATGCAAAAGGTTCATTTACATAATGGCAACTTGGTTTTCCGCCCGTTCCAAAAACGATTGATTCTTGGTCTTCCAGAAAGCTGTCATATTTTTTTATGTCTGTATCACTACAAACAAACATCTTATATCTACCTTGTTGTTTACCATCACCAGATTTTATCGTAGATTTTCCACGCCATTCAAATATTTCTGAAAAAGCAGAATAATTCCATTGTTCATTCATCACGCCACCAACTCAATATTCATTTCCATCAAAATCATCTCATATTCATCACCGAACACCTCATAGAAGCGCCCGAGTCCGCCCATGCGGTCAAAGGGAGAGAGCTCCAGATCCTCCGGCTCCACGCTGAGCGAGCTGCTGATATGGTCGCGGATCAGCCGCAGCCACTCCATCTGCTCCGCCGTGAAATGCACTGATCCGGCATTGCGTTTCAGCGTCCACTGCTGGAAATTCTGATAGACCGTATCCGCAAACGGCGCAAGGCGGTCGCACGCGCCCATCTCAAACCGGATCATCGAGATCAGATCAGTGAGCTGCGCCATGGTGCCGCGCCTGACCTTTTCCGGTTGCTGCATCGCATAGCAATCCCACAGGCGCTCCGTCGTGATGCGGCGTTCTTTCAGCTTGGCATAGAGCGCTTTGAGCTGCCCGATCGCCATCGGCATATCCTGATAGCGCCGGTCGTAGAGGATGCGCAGCGCAAGGATTTCGTCCTTGTGTTCCTCAATAAATGCGCGGAAATCGGTGATCGTCTGCGCTGCGTGCTTCTCCTGATCGGTGTCGAATCCGGCAAAGGTCACGCTGTCGAGGTTCACATTGTCGATGATCTGCTCATGACAGCGGCGGACATTTTCAATGAAGTCACGCGCCGCCGGATTGTGGAACGGCTTGAC
>JAFWUX010000024.1 GCA_017523995.1 Oscillospiraceae bacterium
AGGACGGCAAAGAACTGACGCTGTCCCCGTTTGAACTTTACATGACCGGCTATCAGGCAAAGCACGACGACTGGTGGCGTCTGGAGATCACATGGAAAAACGGCGAAACACAGCGGATCAAACACGGTGACTTTGCAGGATCGCATCAGGTATCCGGTGCGCCCGCTGTGACATGGGGCGAATTTGCAGTTCCGACCCATGATGTGATCGGCAGCGAAAATGTGACAGGCAGCATTTCGTTTGACAGCCCGGAGGACTGGTGCGGCTTCATTGATGTGAACGAGGTCGCAGCCTTCCGGTTCGGAGACAGAATGTTCTATCCAGTTGCATGAAAATAAGGGCATGATAAACCACTATTTATAATAAGTATCTGCCTCACACAGTCTGTGTGGGGCAGATGCCTTTTTACAGGGCAAAGGAATCAATATTGAAAAACAATCCGAATTATGCTATACTGAAAACAAGGAGAATAAATTAGAATTACCAAATGAGATAATTATTCAGAAAAGATGTAACCTTTTCTCAAAAACGTTGTTATAATAGGTGAAGGGAACATGAAAGGCGGTGATTGCCATAGAAGACAAAAGAATTCTTCTGATGCTGAATAACAGAGATGAACAGGCGCTAAAAGAATCCGTACAATTATACGGGGTGCTCTGCCGATCTGTTGCACGCAGTATTCTTGGCAATGATGAAGACGCAGAGGAATGTGTGAACGATGCGCTTCTGCAAATCTGGAACGCAATTCCTCCGGCGCATCCTGAAAACTATTGTGCGTACCTTATGAAAACAGTCCGTAATATCGCACTAAATCGGTATAAAGCTCGGCACAGAGGAAAACGCGGCAATGGACAAGTAGAACAGGCACTTGACGAGTTGTCCGAGATTTTCCCGGCAACAGAAAATGTCGAAAAAGAACTGGAAAAACGTGAATTGATGAATGCAGTCACGGTATTTCTGAAAAAACTGCCGGAAAAGCAGCGTAATTTGTTCATTTACCGTTACTGGCAGTCTGAAGCGATTGCTGACCTTGCTGTATGGTTTGGTATGACGGAAAACCATGTCAAGGTCACGCTTGCTCGGCTGCGCAAGCGGCTACAAAAATATTTGCGAGAGGAGGGATTGCTTTGAATGCTGAAACCTTCATGGATCTGATGAATACGCTGCCGGATGAAATGCTTGTTACTGCGTATAAAAAGCGGTTTTCACCGTATACAGAAGAGGAGTCGGAGTCAGCGTCCTTCTCTGCATCTGACCGGACTGTCACCCCAAAAAGATCAGACGCATCCGTGAAGCATCCCCCGCGCTGGATTACTGCTGCGGCACTTGCTGCTTGTATGTTGTTTGCGGTCGGCGTCGGTGCACTTCTGCTCCGCGGACATCAGGATAACATAATGACACAGAGCTCGCAGGATGATTCTGCGATTCAGGAAGTCACAGCAGTGTACTCGGATATTTCTGTAAAGACTGAAACACATACAATACCGCAGGAACAAACAACCACATTAATCGCGGCGGAAACCGTTCAGACACAAACAGCAGCGTCTACGGATAGGAGCATCGTTAGCACAGAAGCTTCGGAACCCTCTGAAACCGATCCCACTTCAACCGCAGAAACGACAGAAGTGCAAACTGAAACAATGGTCCAAACAACTATTACCACAGATGATGGTATTCCGCATATCAGTCTAGCAGAAGAGGACGTATACGAATGGACATCGGGAGATCCGCTTCAATACAAGGTACTGCTTCCGTCGCGTACAGAAACTGTTTTCACATGGGATATGCAGCAAAACCGGCTGGAAGCAGCCTGTGACGGTAAATCTGTCGTGGTTATTGAGAATACAACAATCCGAAACGTGTTTTTCACAGATCTGAATACTGACGGCATACCGGAACTTTGTGTCGGGTTTACCGCACAAAAGCAGGATGAAAAAGGCTTTTTTGACTATGAGAGTTTTGACAGAATTGTTGTATATAACCCAATCAATCAGATGATTTGCGAGCCTGACAGAAAATTAGAAAACACGCTGATAAAAGGCATATATGATTATAGACTGCGTTTCGAGGACGGGGTGCTTCTGACGGAAAGAACAACACATCCGGCGACCATGATGTCCAGTCTTCCTGTTAAGGTAAGCGGAAGCATTACCTTGAAAGATGACAAGCTGATATTCACAGAAAACCCATGATTCATTTCGGGAGGTGTTTGAAATGAAAAAAAGATTATTAGGTCTGATTCTTGCCTGCGGTTTTGCTGCGGTTTGCAGTACACCTGTTTGGGCAGAAGCCAACGGGGATGCAATGTCCATGAAAGACAACTATGCGCTGTGGAACGAATCCCGGCTTGATGACAACGGTCTGTTTCAGTCTTTCGCTGAAAAAGCAAATGCAAGTCATTACTTCATTTCCACGAATATTACGGCCGCTGAACAGAATGCTTGGATACAGGATTATAACTCCACGGACATGCTGGATAATCAAAAAAGACTGACACTTTATCTGAATCTTCCATGTGAGAACTATGCTGTCTTTTTCACAAAAAGCGATGCGGAAAATGACGCCGCTGTTCAGATCTTCAAAAAGCACTTTTCACGCAATAATCTGAACTATGAAATGTACTCCGATCTGAAAAAAGAATTCGATGGCAGCATTCAAAGAATACAGTATGCAACAGATCAAAGCTTCTTTATCTTATGCGACGAGATGGACAACGGCAATCCTGAAAAAACAACGGCAACTCTGGATGCTGTATATCATGATCTTGCGGCCGAAAACCTGATTACAGCGTTTTACTATCCCGATCAGGTTTACTATCAGAAAGCACTCAGCATACCTTATCTGACCGGCTATATTTATCATCCCGGACAGGAAGAAAATGTTTTCGAACCGGAGCAGGTTCAGAACTATCTTGATACAAACGGTATTACCTGTACGATTCAGGAAGAACAACGGCAGAATGCAGTGATGTATTATGTAGTTCCGAATGAAAGCATGGACTTCCGGCAGCATTTTGAACTGGCTGTCCTTCTCTATCATGAACTCGGGATTGTTCCACAGACAACAGAAAACCTGTACGACAGTCGCCTATCGCCAATGGGCGCATTTGATCCTGCGTTGAACAAACAAATGCTTGCTCTTGGTAAAAATGCACTTCAAATTACAGGAGATGCAAACTGTGACGGCTCTATTGACGTATCGGACGCGGTACTCATCGCAAGATTTGCGGCGGAGGACAGAGAAGCAACCATGACCGATCAGGGCAGGAAGAACGCAGACGTCACGCATGACGGAAACGTTGATGGGCAGGACGCAGCCAAGATTCTGCAATACATTGCAAAGAAAATCAGCTTTGAAGATTTGATGAAATAAAGCCACAGAACAACAGCCGCCGGTGTGCATGTAACACACCGGCGGCTCTGTGTTTCTAAATTGGAATGTTTCAATTGCACAATTAGTTTTACGGGTTATTGTGCAAATCATAGATTTTTATGTTTTTTTGCTCTGTCCACTTGACAGGGGGCAGGTCAAAATGCCCCCTGCTTTATATATATTTCAGTTTACGCCTTTATATTGCAGGGCGCGTCTGAAGATATTTGAGCAGTTCCATAACATCAAGAAGATCAATATACCCATCACAGTTATAGTCTGCAACTAGAAGTGCTCGTTGCGATAGTTCTAAAGATTTATCTTCCACAAGCAGTCGATTCATCATAACTGCATCTGCAACAGATAACGAAGAATCCAAATTAAGGTCGCCGTATTTTGAAGCAGGTA
Source organism: Oscillospiraceae bacterium (assembly GCA_017523995.1). The sequence goes on from JAFWUX010000024.1 coordinate 3,778, forward strand.
GATGCAGCGTCGGCTCTATTTTTTCTGTTTCTGTACCGTTTGAATCTAAGACCGAGATTGTATTATTTGACGAGGAACTTAATTCAAGTTTCATTTGTTTTCCTTGTTCCAATTTCACGGACTCAAAGTCCATATACGATTCAGTCATAAGTTCCCCTTCAGATTTGCTTGCGAAATAACAATCCATCGAACCTGTATCTGTTCCGATCATTTTCACTGTGACATTGCTTGTTCCGATAACAGAAATATACTTGGCATCGCCTTCTATCCATGCAATAACCAAAATATCTGTCGAATCTGTTTTAACGACCTCATTGTTAATTATTGATGCGATGCACTTTCCATTTTCATCGAGCAGCTCAACATCAACTGGGCAATGAATTGCCATTGATACCCATTTACCATTTTTATCGAAAAAGCCTGAGGTTTTTTCACCAACAAACTGTCCTGTTTTTTTCCGTATTCCAATACTAATCCATTCCATGTTTTGGTATCGTTCCACCTCATTCTTTTTTCCATGTGATTAATATAGTTGCCACAAGCCGGCTGAATGTCTGTCACCAAATAGTCGGACTTGTCAGCAAACTCCTGAATATCCGCAATCATCCGTTCCCGCTGCACGGGATCGTAGATGTTATAGACTTCGATGTCCGGGTATTGCTGAAATTCGCTTCCGGAGTAGTGCTGCGATTCTACAATGCCGCCGCCCTGATAGGCGAAGTTTATTGATTCCGTTCGACGGGAGAAATTGTCCATGCGTTCGTGGCCGCTGCTGTCGATACCGCCCTCATACTCGCCGTATGTATTCGACATTGTAAAGCTGCCGACGGCAGTAATATCAATCTGACGGTCTGACTGCGGCACACGGAATGTGCCGTTGAGCGGCAGCTCCGGCATGAAGTCGTCCCCGAACCGTTCTTTCAGCTGTTCGGCAGCTCCCGGTGTCAGATAACAGCCGTTTTCTGCTGCAATCCGAATGAGATTCTGCACATCGGAGAGCGTCGTGTTTTCAGTCAGCGTTGCATTAACAAGGGGTTCACCGTCAAATGCCGGTACAGTGCCGACATCTGTGAATGCTGCTGTTCCTGCTGTACGCATGACAGCATCGAATCCGGCCTGTGTGCCGGTAAACTGCATCTCAGTGCGGCTCTGCTGATTCCGCTTTTCGAGAAATGCCTGCAATGCTTCGCTTGTAATCTCAATATTTTCGGGGGTATCGGATTGCAGATATTCAAGTGTGTCTTTCCATTCCTGCAATCTCTCAGGCGTGTGAAACTCCGGATTATAATTCTCAATTCTGCGCTGAAGCGTCTGAATCGTTCTTTCGATTTCTTCGGCGCGCGCTGCCAATGCTTCCGGATCAAGTTCTTCTTCCGCCGCAGCCGGTTCCTCTATGGTTTCAGCGACTTCGCGCTCCCATTCTTCCGCAGCCTCACGGTCAACATCTCTGACAAGCTGTGCCGCTTCGCGAAAGAATCCGCCGAATTGCTTCCAGCTGTACGAAACGCTGAACGGATGCTCTGAATCCGGTTCAGCCGTTAATGTTACACCGGCAGCATCTTTGGCAGCGGAGAATGATGTCATATCAAAGGTTTCGTTATCGGAAATGATATATCTGGAAGCATCCACGAAGTCCTGTGCGACCTTCGCTGCATTTTCGCCGTTGTCCAGAATCCGTCTTGCGATTTCTGCCATTTCGTCACCGGATACCATGCGGTCAACGAATGTCGGCATATTATCCTCGTTCATCAGATACTTCGCAGCAGGGGACAGCTCATTCCGGTTGCCGAGATACTCGCCCTCACGGAGCAATGTATCACGGGAGATATTCTGAATCACAGAATAAGCAAGTTTGGAGGATGTATCGTGAATCGCAATCGTGACCTCACCCGGATTCAGACCGGAAAGCTGCGTAACCTCTGCTTCCCGTCTTTCATACCGGAACAGATCACCGACACGGAACTCACCGGAAAACACAGGCTTTTCCGGCTGCTGTGCCTTTTGGCGTTCTGAATCGTCAATATCAGTAAGCGAATTGAAATCAAGATAGGACAGCGCGTTTTCGCTCATGTCATCCAGCGAATCATACTGCTGTTCGCTGATGACCGTACTGCCGAGCGTCCGGATAATCCGGAACGCTTCCAGATCGGCGTAGGCTTCAATCGGCAGTCCTGTTTCCTTGTCACTGACAAAGGCAAGGTCAACATGGGACATATCTGAATAGTCAGCATCCTGTCCAAATTCGGCCTGGCAGTATTCGTTTATCAGCCTGACAGCACGATCTGCCGGAGCCTCATTTTCTGCGGCTGCTTCCATTTCGTCGAGCTGCCGCAAATACACGCTCCACTTCCGGATGCCCGTCACAGCGCACTTCCCGCAGCTCGCCGCCCTCATAATTGAGGTCTATACTATATTGAGTACCCTCATGCGTGTACTCAACTTCTGCATGAGTAATCTCACGATGCTGATCGCGGAGATTTTTCAGCCAGGTCAGCATA
>JAFWUX010000218.1 GCA_017523995.1 Oscillospiraceae bacterium
AGACTTTCGGCGGACCTTTTTTCAGCTTTACCTTGCGAATCGAGGCCATGTTCACGCTCCTTGCTGCTCGCCAAGCACATAATCGAAGAATGATTGCTTGATGATGCGGTAGGATTTACCGAGTCGGAGCACCTTGAACGGTGCATGATCGGTGAATGCGCGTTCCACCAGCGTATAAGCCGAGGAGAGGCTGATGCCGAGGATGTTAGCGCAGTCCTCTACACGCAGCGTGACGCATTCGTGCTGTTCAGTGGGCATAATAGTCTTTTTCATTGCGTTTCCTCCCTTTTCTTGCTGCGATATCCTCTGTGTTGGAGCACGAAGTGATATCATTTCCTTTTGTTTAGATTGTAAACCTCTCAGATAGTGAAAACAAAATCGTATTTATAGATACAATTTTGTATCGCAGTTATCATTATATCACATATTTATGATTCTGTCAAGGGGGTTTAGGAGGTTTTTTTGTGTTTGAGTGGCTTTTTTCCAAAAAATCAAGTACGAAGCATTCTATTGGAGAGAAGATTCGCTCCATTCGGATGCGAAAACAGATCTCAACTGCTGATATTGCGGATGCTTGCCAGTTGACAAATGCTGCGATTCGGCACTATGAGAATGATATTCGCGAGCCGAAAGAAGATAAGCTTCAGGAGATCGCAGCTGCCCTTGGTGTAGATGTATCCGCGCTCTATGACCGAAAAATCGAAAGCATCTCGGATATTATGCACATTCTGTTTGAAATCGAAGCCGATGGGTATGTTGTCCCCACAAAATTTCCAGTGAATCCAAACAGTTCCCGTACTGCATATGGTGTCCGCACGCTGAACGAGGTGCTGAATGAGGGTATCGAGAAGTGGAGCGAAAAGCGCGAACTATGGGAGACAGAGCAAATTACGGATGATGAATACCGAAATTGGCAGGATGCTTTTCCACAGGAGTACGAGGTTGAAGTGCATCCGGAGCGCAAAACTGCGCCACCTGACGGTGTAATCTCCGACTATCGGCTGCACGCGCTGAACGCTCTGCAACGACTGCGTGCTATTATGATGTACGATATTGAGCAGGTTGACTACACGATTGAGCAGGATCAGGCTGCACAGACCGTGGATTCGTTCAAGACTTTGAAACTGAACCTGCTGCAAAATCTGGATGATGAGATTGCTGCGCTGTCCCAGGAGCCGGCTGCTGGAATGAGTTCTATGAATTCTGTTGTAAATGACAGCGGTCAAGACAAGAAATAAAAGAGCCGGCAGAGCATTATTGTGCTCTGCCGGTTTAGCATTCTGCACTATCCAACACGAGAGAAACAGTATTTCTTTCTAATCTTTCAAAGAACCAGCTAAGACTATTCCCACAAAAGTACTCTATTGATTTTTTTGAGGATTCATGCTATACTTGAAAATGATGATTCTATTCTTGTTAAGCTTTTTCCACAACTAACAATTGGATTTTGTATAGTATAGGGGATTGAATCATACAAATTGATTAGCGACTATTTAAATCTTTCAATCCCCAATTTGATAAATTGCCGTGATCAAAATAGTATCTGTTCTAATAAAGAAAGGGAGGAATCTGTATGTTTACAAGTGATTTGCAGGAAAAATATGTACCATTTTTTACAGAAACGCTTTCAGCGTTTGGCGGTGAAATCCGCGGAAAGTCGCGATATGTTTTACGAAAAAACATCGGCTCTCCTTTTCCGGAATCAGGAGCGTATTTTGGGTGTATAAGCGATGCGGAAGATCCTTCTGGACCATATTCTGACCTAAGTATTGTTGTATTTCCGAGTAATGAGAATAATGCTACTGACGACAGATGGATAATTGCGTTGGGAGTTGGAAGCCTCGGCTATAAGAATGATTATCACTTGGCTTCTATCCCAGGAACTCGAAGACTATTTGCCAAACATCTCGGAAAGGATTCTTTCATAAAAACTGATTTTTTAGATATTGAATCACAAATCGGTTTTTCTGGTTTTTGCGATAAAAATGATATTCCTGTTACGCTCAACAACGCCGTTAAGAATTATGGTAAAGTGCTGCTTGTGTGTTCATTGCTTGATCCGAATGATTATGAACAAAGCCAAACTGTTATCAGATCGTATTTAGCAATCTATTCTTTGTTACGAGATTGGCCCAATAAAGCACAAAAGAAAAGCATTGATAAAGTACTATCGAAGCGTATAGACGTGATTGATGAAAAAGAAGAAATTATGGAACTGCTGAAACTGCGGAGATATCTTGTTTTGCAGGGCGCACCAGGAACAGGGAAAACCAGGATGGCAAAGGGATTAGTTGTAGATACGCCAAAAGAGAATGTGTTTTTCACGCAATTTCACGCAGAAACATCGTATAGCGATTTTGTTTATGGCATTATCCCCAATACTGAAGCAAATGAACTGAAGTATAGTGAAAGAAAAGGGGTATTTGTCAAAGCAATAGAGAAGGCAAACGAGGTTCTCCAGCACGACTCAACTGAAAAAGTCTTTCTAATTATCGATGAAATTAACAGAGCAAATCTATCCAACGTGCTTGGAACTGCGTTTTATTTGTTTGAACCCACTATGGGAGATAGTAATATTGAAATAGAGGTATGTCCGGGATTATCATTAGCAAAACTCCCAGACAATCTATATGTAATCGCTACAATGAACACTGCAGATAGAAGCTTAGCTGTCGTTGATTTTGCCTTAAGGCGTAGATTTGCGTGGTATACTATGTATCCGAAGGCAATTCAAGCAGACTCGGGAATGCATTTTTGCAATGACGAATATAGAGCAATAGCGGATATATTTGAGCGATACGCAACTGACGAGGAATTAAATCTTCAGCCCGGACAAGCATACTTCATTGTTTCAGAAGATCACGCTGAATACCAAATGAAGAATCGAATGAAATATGAAATCATGCCTTTAATCAAAGAATACCTAGCGGATGGATTACTATCACGAGCGAAAGATGAATTTGTGAACTATTTCCGCCAAAGAGTTAATGAGGAATTATACAAATAATGCGTGGTATAATGCTTAGGTTGCCTTGTCAATCATTCAAAACATTTAGGGGCAAAGAGATTCATGAATATTTGTTTGACAAACAATGTGACCGTAGATATTTGGAGAGTGCTGTTCAAAAATTTCAAAATCTTAACAAAGAACCGTTTCGCTTTCTGGGACTAGATATCGAATTAAACGGTACAGGAAACGATCTTGCCATTACCTTTCATTCATCTAATATGATCGGAGCAATTCCTGTGAAATTACCTTATGATGGAATGAAACATAAAGATATACAAATCGTACCCAGATTTGATAATCAGGAAGAGGCATATTCAGAATTAACACAATTACTAAGTTGTTTGGAGCACACAATTGAACCCGAATATTTAGATGATGAATTACTTTGCGCTCCTATGCAATTGCGTCCGCCTCTATACTATGAAGCCGCAAAATACGTGACACTTTTTGAAAAAGCATGCAAACATCCTTGGTTGAAGTTTGATGTGCGAGAACAGGATCATTCATATCCGAAATCTAGTACGGATTGGGCTAAGCATGCTAAATCTTGCTTTGATCCGCGCAAGTCACTTGTGTTTCCGTCACATGATAACTTGCTTTCTACCAATCACAAAGAATGGCGGGAGTTGAGATATGTTTTTGATCTTGCGAAAGACTTAATCCAAAACTCAAGCGTGCCGAATAGGATTCGATATGAATATGACAGTATTCTTACATCTGTATCATCCCGGATTTCGACCATTAGTCCGCTTTACACAAATAACATTTTGCTTCACGCCAGTGATCCGGTTTGCATCAAGGATACAAAGAACCAAGCAAATGTAATTCTACAGCAAACAAGTAATCAATGTGCAGCATGGCGTGTAGATATGGCTGTATTGTTTGAAAGATACATTCAAGCGATTGTTCAGAATGCTGTGCAGAATCTATCTGGATCGGTTGTTTCCAATGAAAAAATCCATGGCGCTGGCCGCATTCCGCACTGGGGATTAAAATACTTAGAGCCAGATATTGTGATCAGATTAGGATCAGAATTGTTCATGGCGGATGCAAAATATAAAGCGCATTTCTATGCACAAGCAACTTCTTCAGATATCTTAAAAGAGACCCATCGTGCTGATATTCATCAATTATTAGCTTATTGCGCTTTTGAACCACAAAAAGCTAAAACTGGGATTTTATTTTATCCAGCTAGGGAAACAAAGTATAATAGAATCCGATACACTGATAGGCTGGGCGGAATATGCAATCATATTCTTCTGTGCGGTGTAGCATTTGGCTATAGAGAGATGTTTCAAGCTGGATCTGTTGTTCGGGAAATGTTGCGCAAAGAAGTCTTAATGCATTAGTTGTTGGAATAATCAGCGTTGTATTATCCTTTTATTCTTCCATTGGTTTGTGAAAATCGCAACAGAATCGCAACTAATTTCTATTCTAGTTGCGATTCTATTCTTTTTGTTGCGATTTACGCCGATTTGTTTCTATTCTGTTGACAAATCGAAACTAGTATGCTATAATTATGCCAACAGAGTTTCGATTCTTTGAGAGGAGTTGTGATTTATGCAAGCAGAAGCACTGCGCGAACTTGTTGCACAGATACAAACATTTCACTGTGAAATGCAGACAATTGAGGTGAAAGCGGCTCACCAGGGCTGTCCTCAGAAGCTTTATGACACGCTTTCGTCTTTTTCCAACCAAGATACCGGCGGAACGATCATCTTCGGTCTTGATGAATCAAATGGCTTCAAAACCGTCGGCGTATATGATCCGCAGGATTTGCAAAAACAGGTAGCGGAGCAATGCAAGGAAATGGAACCGCAGGTCAGAGCATTGTTCTCTGTCGCTGAAATTGACGGCATGATCGTTGTATCTGCTGAAATTCCGTCCGTTGACATTTCTGAACGCCCCGTATTCTACAAAGGACGGGGCAGACTGACCGGCTCTTATATCCGGGTTGGTGATGCGGACGAAAGAATGAGCGAATATGAGATTTACAGCTATGAGGCTTTCCGCAAACGCATTCGTGATGATCTACGTCCGGTATCAGGCGGTAAGCAGTCTTTGCTGGATGCAGACCGCCTTGACAAATATATAAAAGAGGTGCGAAAGGGAAGCGCAAATCTCTCTGCACATGTGAACGATGAGGAGTTGCTGGAGCTCATGGGTGTCACGGTTGACAGCGTACCAACAATAGCCGGCGTTATGGTATTTTCTGTTTATCCGCAGGGCTATTTTCCGCAGCTGTGCATTACCGCAATTCGTGTTCCGGGCAAGAAAATCGGTGAAACCGGCAGCGATGAGGAACGCTTCATTGATAATCGACGTATTACCGGCCCGATTCATGAGATGGTCGATGAAGCTGTCAATTTTGTCCGCCGGAATTCCCGCAGCAAAACAATTATCAATGCAGAGGGCAAACGCTGCGACAAAGAAGAATATCCGCTGAAAGCTGTTCGTGAAGCGGTGCTGAATGCACTGGTGCATCGTGATTACAGTATCCATTCTGAGAATGTGCCTGTCCGCATTGAAATGTACGAGGACCGCATGGAAATCATCAACAGCGGCGGGTTATATGGCAGAATCTCCATTGATTCCTTGGGCAAAGTACGCCCAGAAACCAGAAATGCAGCCCTTGCAAATATGCTGGAGGTTCTGGATGTGACTGAAAACAGATACTCCGGCATTCCGACAATTCGGAGCGAATTTCAGGCAGCGGGACTGCCGGCGCCGATCTTTGCAGTTCGCAGAGGCGAGTTCATTGTTACATTCAAGAACGATTCCTATCAATCGGAGCTGAAAGAAAACGGCACTTCGCATACAGAGGATATTCTTGAATTCTGCTCTGTTCCGAGAACGCGTGACGAATTGCAGCAATTCACAGGCTTTTCGCGCTATTATACAATGGCGCATATTGTCAAGCCACTTTTGGAACAGGGATTGTTGCAAATGACTATTCCGGAGAAACCAAAGAGCCGGGAGCAGAAATTTGTGAAATCGTGAATATTGCTTTATTCCTAAAAGTCTATGAAGGAACGAGGTGTTAAAATGGGAGTCGCCATCCATTCAAAGGAATCGTTTGATGAAGCGGCAGCTATACGTTTGTTAGAGGATACTCTTGAATCCCGCGGAACAATCAAAACTTTTTTCAAAGAAAACGATAGAACGCCAAACCATGATGGCTTCTTTGAATTAATCGACCATTCATCAGCGCCACAAAAGCAATTTGTTGTACAGATTAAAAAAACAAAGAAACTCAAAAAGAATGTAAAAGGGGCCAATAAAGGAAAATATGTGTATAGCATGGAAACCAATTTCCTTGAATATATCAAGCAAAAGGTTACAGAAAGTCCTGCTATATATTTTGTGGTGGACATTGAAGAAAAACGTATCTTCTGGCTGTATCTTTCAGACGAAGCGCTCATGAATTTGAATTTTGAAGGAAAAAGCAAGATCTCGTATGCATTTACTGAAGAAAATATTCTGTCTGAAATCTCATCATTTACCATGAGCCTTCATCAAATCGCAACAGAAAGGAACAAACTTTTTCTCAATAAAACCCAAGAAGAAATTGCAGAAATGCAAGATGCGGTTGATTATCTGAATCACCATTTAGATTATGAGTTAAAAGCTATTAAAGAAAGTGTGTTTCCCCAATTGTGGAGAATTGGGATAAAAAGATCGGATAATCCTGGAATAACAATTAGTGTAGGCCAAAGCGGAAATGCTGTTGCGTGTCAAAGTGCTGTTGCTCTATATCCTCAAATAAAAGGAAAGAATGATAGCGGGCTCCATGAATATAGTATGGAAGATGAAAACATCTTCAATCATCTCTCATTCGGCCGTCAGGTTAATTTAATAGATTATAGCAAAGAATCACTTAATAAAATCCTTGTAATGTTTTTTGAAAAAGGTATTCCAGCTAAATACCTTCCTGATATAGTATTGTTTGAGATCATTAATACCTTTATTCGAAAAAGCAACGTATTTTTTGAGAGCATTGCTTCGCATGAACTATCAATAGAGGAAGTGAGAAAACGCTATATACTAATTCTAGGATACATGCAGTATCTTTTGGGTGATTCTCCCATGAATGATGAAGAAAAGAATCTTACTTTGCTTGCTAACAATCGAATTAATAGAGGCGATATCTTCTTTTTTGATATTGTTTCACAAAGACGTTTTGTACCTTTTTTCTCTAGTTACTGTAGTAATTTCGAAGAAGCTCCCCCCATAATTAACCCTCATCTATATTTGTACATTACACGTGACTATCTTGTTTATTTCGATGTTCTCAAAGAACTTGAGCATCGAAATGTACAAAAGATTCCATTTATCTGGGATTATGATTGGTTTTCCATATGTACAATGCCACGAGACAGCAAAGCCGAAGCAATAGAACGCATAACATCTACATGGATTTCGCAACTTGCTTCATTATATGATGAAACCTCCGATAAACTATTTACTTGCAACACTTTTAAGGTAAGATACAAATACTATTTTAGGGCGGAGATTGCTCCAGATGCTGTTCCTTTTGGCTATTTTGGCTATCTATACAAAAAATACACCGATAGTAAGCTATCATTTTCGTATGATCCTGATATTCGCAGAGATAGCATTGTGGCTGAGCACAAAGAAACCGGTTTAAGATCAATGTCATGCGGAGCTGATTTGGACTCGATGTTCAAGGATTATATGCCTTTTTATTACGGCCTCTCATGTCTTCTGTATAATGGGATATGTGATGCATTGGGCTTTAATCGCAAAAAAATAAAGATTGGATATAAAGGCATGTCTAACGAAATAGCATTCTTCTAGAACATCACAGCCTTGGCATATACAAAAATGAGACGGGACCGGCTTTGAAGCCGGTCCTTGTTTGTCCATTACACCTGATTAATCGGCACCAGCACCCGTTCCCGCATCACTGTACCACCTATATAGTAGTCGCGGGTGAACTTCCATGAACGGTATGCTTCCGGATCGTCCGGCGGTGGATTCTGCTGCGAATACTGATCGGCAAGCAGTTTGTAGTACTCACAAGCGCTGTGATTGACAGATTGTGCCACATTCTCAAAAACGCCGTGCTTCTGCATCTGTGCTGCCTGCTTCGGATAATTCTCTTCCATAAAGCTCATCCATGCATTGCCGTAATAGGCGATTTCTGTTTGATTGCTCATAAAAACCTTCCTTTCATCTTCTCCGCCGGGTGAACTGCACCCTCTCCGGAGGCGCATCGGCATCCGCCTGGCCGTTCGGAACAGCGCCAGTCTCTGCATTGCGCCGCTGCAACTCTTCCTGTGCCATTGTTTGCAGGAATGAGCCACCGAGCACCTGATCGCAGGTTTCGAGCAAGTCAATTGCTGTCCGCAATTCCGCTTCGGCTTTGTTCAGCGATTCTGCGACATACTGCCGCGATGCTTTCGTGTTTTCGATTTTGCGTTCGAGCTCGCGCCAGTTTCCTGCAGAGAACGGCGAGCCGTTTAGCCGTTCCCGCGCCTGTGCCGGTGTAAATCGTGCAGATTCTTTGCCGCGGAATAGGACCTGCGCGCACTCCAGCAAGTCGGTATCATTCCGAATGTAGCCGTCATATTGCTGCAACCGCTCTTTCAGCTCCTCAACCTCCTGTTGTTTCAGATCTGCATCCCGCCGCAGCGAGAGCTTTGTCGCACCCTGATTGAGTTTTTCGTTCAGCGCGGTCAACTTGTCAAGCACCGCATCATTTTCCCATGTCAGCAAACCTTTCGGATTCTTCTTCCGAACCGGGAAGTACCCCTCTGAAAAGTAGAGGATGTAGTTTTGCATGACTATCAGTACGGTGTATCCGGGAGCACGACTTTTCTTTGCGTTCTCTGTCTTTTGCAGAAGATCGTTTTCATACACCTGCTTGAGTCCGAGCCTTTTTCGCAGCGCGGTTTCATTATACCAACTGCCGAGCGATTTCAGCCGAATGTAGTTCTGCGCATTCTCCGGTTTCGCTGCGATATATTTGCCTCGCTTGATTTCGTACCGCTCCGCTTCCAGCCGTTTCAGAAACTCATCAAAGTCCCGCGACATCATCAGAACCCGGTCAATATCATCGCGGAGTTTGTCACGCAGTGAGCGCGGCGGCTCTTTGTATTGCACTTCAATTTTACGGATTGCATCGACATAACACTCCTGTGCCTCAAAGCCATTGTCGGTTTCGCGATACGGGATTCGTTCGCGGTCGAGTGCCGCCTGTACAAATGCCTGCTTGTCTGGATGCGGATAGAAGAACGATTTATATGGCGAATACATCTTCTGTTCCAGCGATTCGTTTCTGCGCGTGAGCGCTTCGATCTGCTCTTTCATATGAAGCGCTTTCCGGACTTCCTCCGGCTGAATCTGACGATGCTCCTTGAAAACACTCATGTACCGCCGCGCGTCTTTCCACGCTTTGTATTCCTCAACTGTGAGATGCGGATGTGTCGCGTGCTTGTCTTCACGCTGAAACTCTCTGCGGAGAAGCAATCGTTCCAGTTCTCTGCGCTCGCGTTCCTCCCAGATCACCAGCTGATTCGTGCCGCTGTTCTTCGGCACGATTCCCATTTCCTTCAAAGCAGCTTTCATCGAGACGCCTTTGCTCAATCCGCGCTGTCTTCCCTGCGTGTAGAATGGAATGAAGTCATATGAAGATGCGGCGAAGCTTCATCCAGATGCATAACGCTGTTGAACAAATGAAGGTTTTTGTTGCGCGCCTGGAACATCCTCGCGTATTCCGTCAAAATCTTTTGTGCGATCTCTGCGCGCCGACTTCCGCAGGGTGTATCTTTGCAATCACCAAGTTGGACGATCACTTCGTAATAAGGTTCCTCGCGCTTGCCTGACGAAATGTGTTTGAAGTAATCCTGAATTCGCCGGCAGGGCTGTTTCTGTTTTGCATTATACTCCTCAACTGCGGCGCCGAACAATTCCGCGTATGCTTCCTGAACATCCTGCTGCTTGAACAGAATGTTATGCGGGATCTGATCACGGTGAACATTTTGCGCGATGAAGTTTCGGTTGTTGTGTTCGAGGTTTGCGCCGTGGGGATTGCTTGCCTTGCCGAGCGTGACGCTGATGCTGAATCTCTCCATTTGTCCTCCTTCCTTTTTCCGTGTGTTCGTTTTGTGAAAAAAAGCGAATTTTGCTGCTGAGCAAACTTTATGGATTGTTTACCCAATATCCGTAGTGCATGACCGTTCCTGTCCTGCGCTACAGACCGCTGTGCTCATTGGGTGACTGCCTTTTGCTCCGCTGCTTGGGATTCTCCCAAACCCTGACGATACCGCTGACCGATCTCCGGATAGTAGTCGCGTGTGTCCCTTGCGATGAGTGCAAGGTAGAGACTGCTGAGTGCGATCAGTTTCTCTGCTTCGTTGTCATAGAAGTAAATCAGCACTTCTTCCATGTCGCCGCGACTGATTGGCTTTCCGTACTTGATGATTTTGTCGCGGATCGTTTTTGCCATGTCACCGAATGAGCATTCGTAACCGCCGACGATCATGGTATCGAGCATGGTCAGCATCGCGTTGACCTGATCGCGTGTGAGATAGACTTCAATCGGACCGAGCTTTTTGTTTCTCATAATATCCCTCCTGATGATTGTGCAGCAAGGGGTGAACGATTTGGACACCCCTTTATCTTGACATGAAGCGCTGCTGTATGGTATAATGAATATGGTCAGATACGCATCTGCAATAACTTTTTCAGATCACTGCAAGTTCTGTGTTCAGCTTTACCCTATATGAGTTCAGACTGTTCCAAAGAACTGACTTTGCGTAGCCGGCATAGTTCTTGATATGCGTCGAGGTGAGCGCATCGGTGAAGTCGTCGAGTGCAGAGAATATCATCTCAGAGAGTGTTCCGCACCCGCAGCATTCTGACGCAGCATTGATCGCGTCAATCACGGCGCAGGCATTGGTCTGTTCGCCGGAGTAGGTCTGCGTACCGTTTCTTGTTGCCATGCTGACCAAACTGTTTACCAGAAGAACGAAGTTGTCGAATCGGTCTTTTGTTTTCAGATCGGTTTTCTCACAGGGATACTTCATGTAGAAGTCGTATTCACAGAGCCAGCGAATTGCAGCCTGCATCTTTTTCGGACTTTGCGAATAGGTGTATGGGATTTGCTGTGATGTTGTGATTTCAGAAATCACTTGCTCTGCGATCTGAGACTCCACCAATCCATCCATCCGTTCTTCATTGTCACGCGAAGATAGATTGATAGAATTCTCTGTAGTAATCTCTTGTATAGTATTCTCTGTATTTGTGTGCCGAAATTCCGACACAGGCTCTGACGAAATTTCGTCACCCCTCTGACAAAATTCCGACACAGGGGTATCGTGATCTGATGTGTCCGCAGATGTTGATTCGTCCGTTGGATAAGTAAGTTCCCGAAGTCGCTTGACATCCAGGTCGATATACAGCACATTGTTATAGACCATTCCCTTGGCTTCTATCGTTCGGAACACTCTGCGAACAACACCCATCTGCTCAAGAAAGACTACTGCGTCTTTTGCTTGCCTGGGAGAACAGCCGAACTGTTCTGCGATCTGTGTATAGCTGCGCTGGAGTAAATCATCGCGGAACTTCTTTTGATAACCTATGATCTGGCCGCTGCTTTCATCTCGGATCTCCCGCGGGCGATACCAGTATACAATGTCCGCAAGGATATTGATTGCCAGCAGATGCGGTTTCGGATGCTTGAGGTCAGACTTGACGAACACACGATACCAGATCTGCGGAATGACATTACCGCTGAATGTGATTTCTCTCAGCTGATCGCAGGTAGGAATACCTGTTCTGAACACGCGCACTACCTCCTCAAATTGAATACTCATCTTCGAAGATTGACGCGAGATAATCGTAGGTTTCATCTTCCCAAATCTTCCCATCGAATCCAGATTACCAAATCAAACTAGCTAGAAATAAGCAGACTATTTGGAGAATTCGGGATTGGAGAAGACAAGAAAATCGCGCATTTTCTGGAAAATGCACGATTAGGTGGAGATATAAGGATGCAATATTGTTGCCTCCTAAGCAGCAGGCCATCGGTTCGATTCCGGTTCGGGGTGTTCAATTTTTTCAGAAAGCGCGCTGATCTCCGGCAAAGTATGCGCATATCCGCCACAAACAGAAATCCGCCGCATTCACTTGATATGATTCACAAAAACGGGAACCGCAACACCGCGGTTCCCGTTTTGATTTCTGCACAGATGCGCTGATACGGCGAACAGGGATCATCAACAAAGCACTGAACGCAGGCGGGTTCAGTGCTTTTCTCTGAATCGCTTTATGGCAGTTAAGAAATTGATAAGAATTCAACAGGAAATCCATAAAGACTTTTCCGCCGATCCGGTGTATAATAATGTCAGAAACTGAAAAGGAGTGTGTCTCTATGGCAACGGTACTTCGTACAGAAAAGCTCTGCAAATCTTTCTCCAACGGCGGATTGCAGCAGCACATCATCAAGAATCTTGATCTGGAGATCCGGCAGGAGGATTTCACGGTCATTATGGGCGCTTCCGGCTCCGGAAAATCCACACTGCTCTATGCACTCTCCGGCATGGACAAGCCGACGCTCGGCAAGGTCTGGTTCGGCGATGCAGAAATCTCCGCTTATACCAACGATCAGCTTGCGGTATTCCGGCGTCAGAACTGCGGATTTGTCTTTCAGAGCATTTATCTGCTTGAAAGCATGACGGTCTTTGACAACATCATGACCGGCGCACTGGTCGCGCAGAAGAATTCGCCGGAGCTGATCAAAAAAGTCGAAACACTGCTTCACAAGGTCGGCATTGCGGAGGAGATGTGGAAGAAATATCCGAATCAGCTCTCCGGCGGCGAATGTCAGCGTATCGGAATTGTCCGTGCAGTCATCAACGAGCCGAAGATTCTCTTTGCCGATGAGCCGACGGGTTCGCTCAATTCCGCATCCGGCACAGATGTGCTTGATATTTTCACAGAGCTGCATCAGAAGGGGCAGAGCATCGTCATGGTCACGCATGATCTGAAAACCGCGCTCCGCGGCAGCCGCGTGCTCTTCCTGCGCGATGGCGCTGTCACCGGCGATTATGAGATGCCGGAATACGGCACAGACGATCTCACTGCACGCAGAGATCACCTGCAGGCATTCCTCGACAAAATGGGGTGGTGACATGAACAGAATTTTCAGACTGAGCCTCGCCAATATCCGGCGGCACAAAAAAGAATCTCTGTTTCTGATGCTGCTCATCCTGCTCTGTATGCTGCTGACCGGCGGCTCGCTGACAGCAGAGCAGAAGATCCGTCAATTGTTTCCGGAAATGATGAAGCGCACCGGTGCATGGGAAAATGAGATCACCTTCCTTGAAAACGAATACGATGCGCAATATCTTTCGTATCTGGGAGAAGATTCGCGCGTCACGGCATTTGATGTATATCACGCGATCTCTGAAGATTACATGAAATATGTCAAACCGGACGGAAAGCAGCAGACCTTTCTTGTCTCCTTTTTGACAGCGGATGAACAAAAGCGCGCCGGCTTGTTTGAGCCGCAGAGCACGCTTTCCGAAGCGGAAATCGCAGCAATGGCGCATCCGGTATATTTTCCGCGCTGCAAGAAGAATCAATATCAGTTAAAGGAAGGCGATACGCTGACGCTGAAGCTCGGCTCGCAGCAATTCTCCTTTACGGTTGCCGGTTTCTATGAAGCACCGTGGGAACTGGGAACCCGGCTTGTGATTTCCGATGCGGATTATGCTTCCATGAAGTCACAGCTGATCAGTAAAGTCATCATCGGCTTCAACACACCGGAGCCGGATGATGCAGACAAAATCCATGAGAACTTCGTGCAAAAATGTACCGAAACAGCAGGCAGAAAACTTGAATCCTGCTATATCGAACGGTATATAGATAAGCGCGGAAATTTCAACACAGATATGGATTTCACGCTCAAAATCATTGAGATTATGGCAGCGGTGATTATCCTCTCCGTGATTGTGATGATTGGTTCCCGCATTATCAGCGATATCGGGGAGCAGATCGTTTCGATCGGCGTTCTGGAAGCGCTCGGCTACCGCTCAATCGAAATATCGCTTTCCTATGCGGCAGAATATTTCCTTGTCGCACTCGCAGGCTGCATCATCGGATCATTCGGCAGTGTGATCCTGTATCGGGTTCTCATCGGAATATCGGAGAATCTTCAGGGCTTTTCCGTCAGTGCTATCCCCGACATCGGCAGACTGCTCCTGATCTTCGGCATCATTCTGCTGGCGGTGACGCTGCTCGCATTCCGGAAGGCACGCGCTGTCCGGAAAATTCCGCCGGTGCAGGCATTCCGCAGAGGCATCGAAAATCACCACTTCGGCAAATCGCATTTTCCGCTGCGCAATACAAAGCAGAATGTGCATCTGCGGCTCGCACTCAAGGGCTTTGCAGATCACGCCAAGCAAAACGCCGGCCTGACCGTCGTCATCAGCATAACGACAATCGCTGTCGTGCTGAGCTTTATCCTCTCCAGTTACTTCGGACAGGGACTCAATGTCATCCGGACTACTGCCGGACATGAGATTTCCACGGTTCAGATTGCACTGATGCCGGGTGTGGACGGTCCGGCATTTGCCGAAGAGCTTGCATCCCTGCCGGAGATCCGGAAAGTGCTCTGCTCGGGTTCCACAGCGCATTTCTTTGTCGATATACCGGAGAAACATATCAACGCACAGGCAGATGTCTTTGACGATTACAGCCTGACGGAAAACATCTTTCCGATGAACGGACGCTTTCCGGAGCATGACAATGAGATCATGCTGACAAAATCCATGTCTGCACAAACAGGCTGCAAAACCGGTGACAGCATTGTGCTGGAATCAAACGGCATACAGAAAGAATATCTCATCACCGGTCTTGTGACATCGCTGATGAATGCAGAAGCCGTCTACTTCACAACAGACGGGTATCAGCGGCTCTGCCCGACCTATCAGCCGAATCTTCTGGAAATCTATGCGGCAGAAGGCGTGGATCACGATGCGGTCTGCGCACTTCTCGATTCACGCTACGGCAAGCAGGCTTCGGAGCTCGGCAGCGGCAGCTCCGATGCCGGCAGCAGCTATGAAGAACGCATCCGCAGCCGTGCCGCAGAGGTCATGTCCGCGCTGATGCAGCAGGAAGACATTACACAAATGGAGTATTCCGTTCAGGCGGGCGATACTGTGATCTCGGGCAACAGCAGCGCAATCCGCATCCGTTCTTCCGCCACGTTCTTTGATCTGCTGCAATCGGTCATGTCCCAGCTTGTCAGCATGATCTCGATTCTGACAAAACTGTTTATGGCGATCGCAGCAATCGTTGTTGCGCTGATTCTCTCAATTCTCATGGAATCGGAGATCCGGCGGCAGCGCAAAGACCTCGGCATCATGAAAAGCATGGGCTATACCTCGCGCGAGCTGATGCTGCAGCTTGCGTTCCGGATCATGCCGCCGGTATGCCTCGCGGTTGTGATCGGAACGGCGCTCAGCGTCCTGCTGACAAAGCTCATTACCGGTCTGATCGGCGCGGTATCGCTCAACATCCCTGCCGTGCTGCTCGTCGATGCGGTGATTCTGGCATTCTGCTTCGGCTGTGCCTATTTCAACGCAGGAAAAATCAAAAAGATCTCGGTTTACGAACTGATGACAGAGTGAGGTTTCTATGAAAAAGATTATTTTTACTGCTGCTGCAGCGGTAATGCTTTCTGCGATGCTTCTGCATACCGTCTCCGGTATTGCTGCGGCAGGTGCGGAACAGGCTCCGGTCAACAAACCGTATCAGACAACGGATACGCTCTCCTCGGTTGCATCCGTCAGCAAAATGTTTGCGGTCACGGCTGTTATGCAGCTGGCAGATCAGGGCAAGGTCGATCTCGATGCACCGGTGACAGACTATCTTCCGGATTTCAAAATGGCGGACAGCCGTTACAAGAACATCACAGTGCGCATGCTGATGAATCACAGCTCAGGGCTCATGGGCTCGCACTATGCGGATTCCATATTCTATGCGGACAGAAACAATCTGGCGCATGACAATCTGCTGGAAAATCTGCGCGGTGAACGGCTGAAAGCAGAGCCCGGCGCCTTCGGCTGCTACTGCAATGACGGCTTTGATGTTCTGGAACTGATTGCAGAGCGCGTCAGCGGCGAAAGCTATACCGATTATCTTGAAAACCACATCTGCAAACCGCTCGGCATGCAGCAGACCGGCACCCCGTGGAACGCATTTATGACCAATGAACAAATGCGGGTTTTCAGCAGCGGCACAGAGTTCCCGCCGGAATTTGATATGACCTTCGGCGGCGGCGGTATCCTTTCGACTGCGCCGGAGCTTGCAAAATTCGGCAGCGCATTCTTTACGGGAAACAATCTCCTGCTCTCTGAAAAATCCAAAGATGAAATGAAACAGAATTACGCAAAGGCGGAGTACGAAGATGCCTGCGGTCTCGGCTGGGATACGGTAAACGATGATGCCTTTGCAGCAGCCGGCGTGCAGGTCGTCAGCAAGGGCGGCGACCTGCTGCATCAGCATGCGGAACTTTATGTCGCGCCGGATGAAAACATCAGCGTCGGCGTAACCTGCGCAGGCGGCAGCAGCACCGCTGCAAAGCAGCTTGCGGCAGCGCTCATGGAGATTGCACTTGACGAAAAGGGCATCACCGTGCAGCATCAGGGCAAACCGGAACCGAAAGAAACACTCGATACCGTTCCGGATGTTTATCAGCAATATGCAGGGCTCTATCTCACCGGCTCCGAACTGATGCATCTCTCTTTCCCGGACATGAAATATATGGAAGTACAGACAGTTCAGAACAACAAAACTGTGGAAAGCAATTTTCTCTACACCAGAGACGGCTGGTTTGTCAGGGCAGAGGGCAATATCAAAGCAGGAAAAGCCGCGCAGGCTTCCCCGCAGGAACTCTATCGCTTTCAGGAGCGCGGCGGCAAGGTCTATATCATCATGGAGCAATGGTACGGCGATGAAAACCTCGGCTATGAGAAAACCGGCAGCTATTTCGCTCAGAAAGCCGAGCCGAATCCGCTCAGCGACAGCGTACAGAAAGCATGGGCTGCACGAAACGGAAAGCAGTATTACATCGTCAGCGAGCGGTATTCCTCTGCATTCTATAACGGCCAGCAGCAGGAATCCTGCACGGTTTCCGAAGGCTATGCCGGCAGTCTGAAAATCAAAGACGCGACACATGCAGAAACGGTCATCAGCATTCCCTCCAGCGCCAGCCGCGACCAGAGCGATATCGAATTCATCACGGAAAACGGCGCGGAATACCTCTGTCCGACAGCAAGAGGCGGCAGATATATCTCCGAGGACGCAATCCCCGATTTTACGGCAGAAATCAGCGAGGTTCCGTTGACAACCGGCAGCGCATCGTGGTATAATATCAAGGGAAATCCGTTCAGAACCATTCTGCTGGATATTCCGGAGCATGCCGCCGTTTATGTCTATGACAGCCGCGGCCGCGTGATCTATTCCAGCATTGCCAAAGCATACGGCAATACGGTTTCCCTCCCCGAAAGCGGCAAAATCGTGTTTGTCGGAGAAACCGGCGAAGTTGTCGCCGTCCGGCAGTAAGCACAGGAGGACATCCATGAACTATCAATGCCTGATGATCGACGATGATATCACGATCGCTGAGAATACAACAGAATATTTCAATCTGTTTGATATCAAAACAGCCTATGTCACCGGCTATGAGGAGGCGCTTGCATTTCTCAGAGAGAACACGGTCTCGCTGCTGCTGCTCGATATCAATCTCGGAGAAAAATCAGGCTATGATCTCTGCAGGGAGATCCGGCGGCAGTTTGATATGCCGATCCTGTTTATCAGCGCAAGAACCAGCGACAATGATATTCTTGCGGCGCTGCATATCGGCGGCGACGATTACATCACAAAGCCCTTTTCGCTGAATATCCTGCTCGCAAAGGCAACGGCGATCATCAAGCGATACGAATCGGCGGCGGAGGCAGTCAAGGCTGCTTCCGCGGCTTTGCCGGAAACACCGGAAATGCCGCTTCCGCAGCGCATCCCCATATCGGAGGAGATTTTTCTCGATACCGCACAGCATAAGCTGATCCGCAGCGGCGCACCTGTTCCGCTCAAGGCAATGGAATACAAAATGCTGCTCTATCTGCTGGAGCACCGCGGCAGGGTTGTCACAAAGGATGAATTCCTGCAAAATGTCTGGCAGGATACCTTTGTCGGCGAAGGGACCCTTGCGGTTCATATCCGGCATCTGCGCGAGAAGATTGAACAGGATGTCAATGCACCGGCGGTCATCAGGACAATCTGGGGCGTCGGCTATCTCATCGAAGACACAGGAGAATCAAATTGAAACGCTACCGGAATATCATCGCAGCTGCGGCTGCGGTCTTTCTCATCTGCATCGGATTGCTCGCGTTCATCACAAAATCGCAGTCTCAGCGCGATGTTCTGATGCTCAATGACCTGATGCAGACGGTCCGCGTACATCTGGAGCAGCCGGAAACGCTGGACAGCGTCCCGCTTGATACAGCCCTTCTCGTTTTCAGCAAGGAGGGCTTTTTGATTTATGCTTCGCCGGATGCACCGGATGCAATCCAAACGCGCTCCGATGCGCTGGCAGCCGGCTGGCTCTGTCTGCCGATTCCCGATACATACGGAATCACCGCGGCAATTCCCGATCCTGCATCCGCCGCGCTGACAAAATACCGCCGCATCCTGATCATCAGCGCCGCGGCGTTGTTTGCGGTTCTGCTGCTGCTTGCGGCGGCGGTCGGGCTGTGGATGCAGCACAGAGTGATCACGCCGTTCCGGAACATGCAGCGGTTTGCGGAGAATATCGCGCAGGGGAATTTAGATGAGCCGCTGATGGCAGAGCAGAACAATCTCTTCGGCACATTTACCGAAAGCTTCGATATCATGCGCGAGGAGCTGCGCGCCGCAAGAGAGCGGGAAACGGCACTCAAGCAGCGCGAAAAGGAAATGATCGCTGCGCTCAGCCACGATATCAAAACGCCGGTAACCGGCATCAAGCTGATCTGCGAGCTGCTCTGTGTCCGGACAGAGGATGCCTATCTCAAGGGCAAGATCGAAAGCATCAGCGCCAAGGCGGAACAGATCCATCTGCTCGCGGGCGATCTGCTGAGCACTTCGCTTGATACGCTCGGGGAGCTGAATGTCTCCTGTCAGGATCTGCCGTCCGCAGCGCTTGCAGAGCTTGTCAGGGAACATGACACACGGAATCTCGTGCAGGCGGGCGCGATTCCGGAGTGCCTGATTCATACGGATAAAAACCGCCTTTCGCAGGTGATCGGAAACATCATCAGCAACTCTTATAAATACGCAAATACGCCGATTCAGATACAATATGCATATGCGGATCAATTCCTTTCCATGGCAATTTCGGATCAGGGCAGCGGCATTCCGGAAGCGGAGCTCAGCCGGATCACGCAGAAATACTACCGCGGAAAAAACGCCGCCGGAAAGGAAGGCAGCGGTCTCGGGCTGTATATTTCCGGCGTCCTGATGCAGAAGATGCAGGGCGAGCTGCTCTGCACCGCCGCCTCGGATGATCCGGAAAACGAATTCCCCGGTCTGACAGTCACGCTGCTGATTCCGCTCTCATAAAAAACATCGTCCTGCAAAAACGGGAACCGCAGCACCGCGGTTCCCGTTTTGATTTCTGCTCAGATCTCATATTTTCGCAGTTCGCAGTTTCCCATAAAGAAATGCGAAAACGCATCGGTAGACATATCCCTGAAATAGGTCTCCGCGACGCGGCACACACCGCCGTGACAGACGCACAGCACGGTCATGCCGTTATATTGTTTCCGGATGTCGTCGATGCAGCTGTAGACACGGTGTGCAAGCTGCAGCAGCGATTCACCTCCGTCCTTCATGCGGACGCCGAATTCCCGCTTTGCCGCCTGAAACTCCGGCGCTGCACCGCGCGGCTGATCTTCATAGGAACCGTAATCCCATTCGCGCAGGCGTTCATCCGTCACCACCGGCACATGAATCTGCGCGGCAAAGATCTCCGCGGTTTTGCGTGCGCGCTTCAGCGGCGAGCAGAGAATCAGATCAATTTCGGGATGCTCTGCGCAGACCGCCGCAAGCTGCTCCGCCTGCGCGATCCCGTTTTCCGTCAGTTCGCAGTCCGTAATGCCGCTGATGTGATCCGCGACATTCATGGTTGTTTCGCCGTGACGGGTAAACCAGATGCGCGTTTTCTGCGGAGCAGCTTGCGGCGTCAGCGGAAAGACCTCCGGCGGCAGATGCCCGTTTGTATCGCGAAACAACTGCATCATCTCGTTTGTCAGGCTGTGCTGCTGCGGCTGCAGCTCGATCTCATCCGGCTTGCACCAGCACGCGGATTTCAGCTCGCTGTCATCCATTCTGATCTCGTCGCTGCCTTCCGCCTCGCAGAAAAATCCCATGAGGATATCCTGCGCCATGCCCCACGGCTGCGATTTATAATAGCGGATATTCCGGACGCGCACGCCCGTTTCCTCCATGACCTCGCGCGCCACGGTTTCCTCGAGCGTCTCGCCGATCTCCGTAAAGCCCGCCACCAGCGCATTATGTGCATAGCCGTGGCGATACCGTGTGATCAGCAGTCGCCCGCGGCTGATCACACCGACAATCACCGCCGGATTGATGCGCGGATAGATTTTGTGTCCGCATTCTGTGCAGACAAGTGCGCGTTCGCTGTCATCGTGCCGCATGCTGCCGCGGCAGATGCCGCAGTACCGGTTATCCTGATACCACAGATGCAGATGATACGCCGTGAACGCCGCATAGAGATATTTGCCCGCACAGCGGTCGCGCAGATCGCGCATCGAATAGAACTGAAAGCCGTCAAGTCCGGCAGCATCCCCCAGAAAGAACGCCTCATCATCGACGGAAAAAAGATAGCATGCCGCATTGCCGCATTCCCGATACCGCGGAAACTGCAGACCTTCCTCTGTGAGGGCGGCAAGCAGCTTTCCCTCGCAAAAGCACATGACAAAGCTGTCCGGCTGCGGCTGCATCTGCTGCCAGCTGTTCAGCAGCCGGCTCGGTGAAATATCCTGAATCATCCCTGATCTCCTGTAAGCATAAAATTCTGCATTTATTATACCACAGTCAGCCAAAAAGTGCAACGGCGCAGCATTCTCACCTTGCATTTCATCGCCTGATATGCTATAATGCTCTTAACAAATCAAACGGGAGGAAGCACATGTCACCGATTATGATTCTATTACTGACTGCTCTGGCAGCGGTGTTTGTGCTGCTGATTATATTATTCATTCAGCGGCGGCGGGATATGCTGTTCATGGCACAGAACAGGCACACGGTTTCCGGCACAGTCATTGATATCACCCAAGCCGGAAACAAGGCATCTGACCGCGTCAAAATAACCTATGCGATTGACGGAAAGAAATACACACATGTATTGTATTGCAGACCGAATAAATATCAAAGAGATCAGACCGTTCCAATCATCTTCCATCCCGATAAACCGAATCTTGCTTTTCCGGAAGATCTGTTTCGCGTAATGCCGGAAAGTGATGTGCGCATGCTGATCATTTTTGTAGTGCTGCTGTATATTTTCACGGTATGTCTGATGCTGAGCAATGTCTATGATGCATGGGGAAGATTCTTCGATTATATTGAATTTCCAATGATACTTCTGTTCAGCTGGTTCTCCTATTGGTCAGAATACAAAATCGTCCGTAAAGGGAAAAGCAGCACCGGAACCATTGTCTATACAGAACGTGACCATAAAACAGTCCGTGTGATTGCGGAATTCGAGGTCAGCGGCGTGACCTATGATACCCGCATGATGAAAATGCCGGTTCAGCGCTGCAAACGTGAATATCATCAGGGCGGGCAGATCGGTGTGCTGTACCGTGAACAGAATCCGGTTGAATCCGTCATTGAAGATGACACCCTGAAAGAACGCTCATTGCGCATCAGGGTTATCATACTCAGCATTGTCCTGCCATTTATCTGGGCTGCCATGCTGTTCATTCATTAAAAGAAGCCTTCGTGTTGTGATAATACGAAGGCTTCATCTGTCAAATCGCGCTTCGATGAGCGGCTGCTCCCAGAAGATCACCGCATGCTGCTCCGCCGCGAGCGCATCCGCATGTGAACGGAGCGTCTCCAGCAGTGCCTGCTCGCGCTTTTTTGAGCGTCTGCCCCTGCCCGCATAGAGCACCTCCGTAAACGCCGCATCATAGGAGATGCCGAAGTCCTCTGCATCCTTATGCGGGAAAAAGCTGACCATCAGCGTATAGCGAATCTCACCGCCGCCGGAGGATGCCGTCAGCATGACCGCCGCACCGCGCCGCCGGACGCCGGAAAAGCTGCCCTCTGCGGCAAAATACTGCTGATAAACATCAATATCCATGATCTGCTCCTTTCACATCCGCGCGCCGGATCACCGATACATGCGTGATGCCGTTGACTGCATCGGGATATTCCCTGTCAAACCGCATGCCGATCGCTTCGGCGGTTCTGACGGATGCCGTGTTCGTGGATTTGCAATAGGAATAAAACGCCGGATAGTCCGTGTTCTGCAGCGCCCACTGCAGGACGGCGCCTGCCGCCTCTTTGGCATAGCCTCTGCGCTGCTGATCCCTGCGGATATGGAAGCCGATCTCCGGCAGCAGCGCCCTGCCGGTTTTCCGGAGCGTCAGACCGCAGTCCCCTATGAGCAGCCCTGTCTCTTTCAGGCAGACAATGCTAACAGCTTAAGGTGTTGCGTTTCCAAGTGAATTGCTCTGCAATTCACTTAGGGGCGCCCTCTATCGCAGGGCGCCCCTCTCCGAAAAACGATCCACCGGATCGTTTTATCGGATTCACCCCTGCGGAGCTCTTGACGCCGGGGAGTTTCGCGCTCTGCGGAGCGCGACCAGAGGCGCTGCCTCTGGACTC
>JAFWUX010000219.1 GCA_017523995.1 Oscillospiraceae bacterium
ATCCCTTTTTTGGAACAATATGAAAAAGAACGTATTTGCTATATTTCACATAAATGGGATTCCAAAGGGATAGTATCCCTTTGGCGGGGTATGGGGCAGCGCCCCATTATAATCATCGCGCAGCGATACCTTTTTCGACAGCCTGAGAATCCCCGTGATTCGGGGATTCCTTGTTTTTCATCTCCTGACAATCAGATCGCCGGGGGCGCATTCGATGCCTTTGCCGCTGAATTGCAGCACACACTGCGTCCCACCGATTCCCTGCACCGTGTTGTTTCCGATGCTGGCACCGATACTTCCGATTTTCAATACATTCTCCAGTTCCAGATCAAATGCATTGCCGCCATGCTTCAGCTGTACCTGATCCGAAGGATCAAAATATCCGTAGATCACACTGCCGGTCGCGTAATAGATCGGGGGCTTCAGAAATCCGCCCTTTTCCGACTGCACCTGTTCCACCGTAAACACGGCATTCGCATTCTGATAATTCGCACGCAGTTTCTCTGTATAAGCGATCACATTCTGCATTTTCTGCTCCGCTTCCGCGATGTTCAGCTTCTGCATCGTGTCATTCCGGAGATTTATGATTCCGTTGCTGTCTACTGAGACGATCAGCGGAAGCATCACACGCAGTCTGCGGATGCATTTGCTGCAGACCTGACTGCCGTCGCTGAGTGTGCAGATACCTTCCGGCGAAAGCAGCGCACGTTTGCAAAGCGCACAGAATCCGCGTTCGATCGTTTTTTTTGCCATATACTGCACTCCTTTCGCTCAGTCAATCAGCAGAATATCGCCCGGATAGATACAGGAAACAGTACCTTCGATGAAGAGTCCGCCCTCTGCGCCCTCTTTCAACTCTTTGAGATCATTGCTGTATTTTCTGCTGTCTCCGAGCTTTTTGATACAGAATGACTGCGTGCCATCTGCTCTGGTGACTGCCGCCGTATCCTTGCGGTTTATGCTGCCAAGCAACACCCGACCTGCAATACGGTATTCATTACGGTAGGTTCGGTGTCCCTTGCTTTCATGATAGAGTTTTGTGATATCATCGACCTCAAACAGCGCTTTATGTTCTCCATACTGCGTTTTCAGGGCTTCTCTCCGCTGCGCAGCAAGTCCCTCTGCCGCTCTGAGTTCCGCATCACTGAGTGAATCAAGCGGATCAATGTATTCGACATCATAGCCGCCTTCCGGATCCTCCCGCAGCGTCCGGATCAGCGGATACACAATGCGAAGCGCATCTGCATCATGAAACCTGCCGGATGCATCCTCTTTGCCGCCCTGTACCGCAGCCTGTGAGAACAGCGGTGCGATCTCCGAAAAGCACTTGTATCCGATTGCATCATATCCCGTATGCAGCATCTCAGCAGCACGATTCCCGCATTCAGCGCAGATATAGGCATCCAGCATCCGCAGATTCAGCAGTTTCGGCAGCTTTTTACCGCAGAGCGGACAGGTTTCCGGTTTCTGCACAGTATTGTATGCCTCAATTTCCGAAGCGTACCGATTCAGCATTTTGCGAATCTGTGATGCAGACATGAATTCTGCATCGTCCTCACGGCACACAAGCCGCAGCTTTTTACTGCATGCTTCGCAATAGGAGCCGTCTTTGCAGCTATTTCCGATTCCTTTATACGGATTGCCGCAGACAGCACATGTTTTCTCAGTCACAGAATCACGCTCCTTTTCCGATTTCAGATATGCCTATTATTTTTGCATGAGTTTCTGCACATCCTGTAAAATCTTCTCCGCCCAATTCTCGTCCGGCGGACCGATCAGAAACACGCGGAACCCATAATACTGCCCGTTTGCAAGCACGGATTTGTCATCATCAACATGCAGATCAATGCGGTAATGCGCCGGATATTTCGAGGGCATCGGCTCGTTGTGATCCGCCTGCACCTCTTTCTCATGGCGCGCGCCGTTGACAATCTCATCAATCCGGATGCCGTAGCACCGGAACAGCGAGCGGATATAAAACGGCGAACGGAACGAAGTCGTATACACCCAGATTTCGCAGCCCAGTTCACGAAGCTGCTGCATCAGGCGGACGGTTCCGGCGCGCAGACGTTCTTTATAGATACGGTTCAGCGGAAATCTCAGTTCGGGCTCGAGCCTGAAGCCGTCTTCTGCCGCGACGAATAATGTATCATCAAGATCAAATGAGATTCGCATAATGCGCCTCACGGAAAGCTGACAAAATGTGTTTCGAGCTGCTCCAGCTCCGGTCTGCCGTTGAATGTCTCCGTGAGCTTTGCTTCGAGCGCCGGATAAAGCGCTGTTTTGATATCAAAGAGCAGCGTGACCTTTTCGCCGAAGTCGCTGCCGGCATCGACCGTTTCAAACTCCGGCAGCAGATAGCTGACCTTGCCGTAATTGGTATAATCAATGACGTACCGGATGCGGTACGCTTCGCAGAAATGCAGCAGCTTCGCATTTTTCACAGATTCCGCCGCTGCGGATGAATAGGCGCGCGTCAGACCCGGTGCGCCGAGCAGCACGCCGCCGAAATAGCGCGTCACCACGCAGCAGACATCCTCGAGCTCCGATTTCTGCAGGACATTCAGCACCGGAATGCCGCCTGTGCCCTGCGGCTCGCCGTCATCGCTGTAGCGCGTGACGCCGCCCTCGCGCAGGCGGTACGCCCAGACATTGTGACGCGCCTTGTGATGCTTTGCCTTCACCGCCTCGATGATCTGCGCGCATTCCTCCGCGGTCTTTGCGGGGAACAGCTGCGCGATGAACTCCGAGCGTTTTTCGGTGATGCTGCCCTCACAGGGCGCTTCGACTGTGGTAAATTCGATCATAGAAATCTCCGTATTTATGGGATCAATCAGGGAGTGGCTCAAGCAGGGAATTAACAAATAAAAAGAGGAATCCGCTTCGCGGATGCTATTCAGAATGGGCACCTCTATCGCAGGTGCCCAAGCCCCCGAGCTCTTGAACGCCGGGGGAGTTTCGAGCTCTGCGGAGCTCGACGAGGGCGCTGCCCTCGACCTGCAAGCCTTTGAAAAGGCTTGAGCGAAACTTTTATATTGACATCGCCGGATGAGAAACAATCCCCCCCGAATGTCCACTCCTATCAATCAGAAGAGCTTGACAAGGAACACAATCACAGCAATGATCGCCGCGACCGAAATGAGGCATCCCAGCACAGATTTTGCCGTGACAGGTCTGCGGTAGCCGAAGCGGTAGTCATGCTGATAATCATGCTGCCGTGCCATTTGTTCCGATGCCTTCGGCGAGAGAATTGCGAGCGTTGTTTTCAGCGGGCTCGCCTCCTCATTATACGTTCTGAGGCGGGAAAGCATCGGGTTTGAGCCGCTTTCCGGCTTGCCTTTCATATAGCCGTGTGTCGGGACATCAGTCACCGGCGGATGCGTGATCTGCGGTTCGTCGTCATAGGAATAGAACCCCAGATCGCCGTACCGGCGCTGACGGCGGCTTCCGCTTCTGTCATATTCCTTCGGTTCGATGTAGCTGTTTCCGTCTCTGACACTGCGGGCGCAGTAGGGACAGGAGCTGCCGCTGTAGCTGGCGCCACAGGATGGGCATTCGGGCATTGTGATTCTCCTTCCGCTGTTGTTATTTCACCATGCCGATCATCTGCTTGTAATCGGCATCGGCAGGACTGATATTGCGCTGTGCAAGACCGTAGACCGAGGTTGCACGCGCCTCGAGCTCCGCACATTTTCTGCATTCGCCGCCGAGCTCGGAGAGCTTTGCGAGCGAGGTCGCAAACGGGAGCGTTGTGCCCGCCTGCTTTGCCGCGGTGAGGATATCTCTGCCGCGCTCGGAAAGCGCAAGGATTCTGCCGTAGGGCGGCGGATTATCCGTATCGCCGGGCTTGATGCCGATCAGCAGATCAAGCAGGATTCTGCGCAGCCGCGCCATCGGGTAGCGCTTGCTCTTGATCGCGAGCAGCATGGATTCGAGCGAGGTCTCGTTGCGCGCGGAGAGAATCTTGTTCTCGAGCCCGTGCCCGACATCCGGCAGTGCGGCGATCTCCTCCAGCGTCGCCGTCCGCAGACGGTAAAGCAGCACGCGTTCCAGATTTTCAAAGCGTGCAACCATACCGGCAGCGGCACATGCGCTGATCGCATCGGCGGAATCCTCCGGAACAAGATCGTCATAATCATCGGTCTGACTCTCCATCAGCTGCCGGATCAGCGATGCACTGGCGATCCTGCCCGCAACGGACATGGAATCATGCGGCGCCTCCCGCTTGACGGTAAACGGCTGAATCTTCAGCTTGACGGCGACCATCGCCTTGAGATATTCGATTGCAAGGGTGTTGTTCGGGTGGCTGAACAGCATGCCGATCTCATCGCCGTAGTTCTGGCGGATGAGAATCTGCAGCGCCTTGGGGTAGGAGTTGCCGAGCTTCATCAGGTCCTCCAGCTCCGGACGCTTCGCGCAGGCATAGCTCGCCTTGACCGCCGCGGTCAGCAGCGAAAGATCACCGCATTCGCTCCCGAACGAAAGCTCATCGACGCAGCCCAGTCCCTTTAAGATGTACATTGCGCCCTTGGCGTAAGTTTCGGCAGCGCTCAGGCAGTAGGCAACCGGCAGCTCAATGACCAGATCGGCACCGCAGCGCACCGCAGCCTTGGCGCGTTCAAACTTGTTGATGACCGCCACATCGCCGCGCTGCACAAAGTTGCCGCTCATGACCGCGACAATATGCGTTGCGCCGTGCTTTCGTGTCTCCTCGATGTGATACAGATGCCCGTTGTGGAACGGATTGTATTCGCAGATGATTCCGCTGATTTTCATGCTGACAAAGCCCCCTTGCTGTTCGGATATAATGCGGAAATACTGATAATGTGCTTTCAAATACGGAAATATTGTGACAAATGCGCATTGTCTCAGAGGACAAGCGAAATTTTTTGCTTTTCCCCTTGCAACTTGCAGAAATATCGTGTATAATAAGGAATGCGATAGGCAGTCCGTTCACCGGACGTCTGCAAAAGTTTGAAAACCGAAAGGAAGATTGATTTATGTTAATTCTCGTAGTCAACGCCGGAAGCTCCTCGCTGAAGTATCAGCTCATCAATATGGATGATGAGTCCGTGCTCGCAAAGGGCAACTGCGACCGCATCGGCATCGACGGCCATGTTTCCCACAAGACCGCTGACGGCAGAACAGTCGATGCAGACTGCAATTTCCCGACGCACACCGAGGCTTTTGAAAAGCTCGTTGAGGTTCTGACCACCGGCGATGCTGCTGTCATCAAGTCCATGGACGAGATCTCCGCAGTCGGCCACCGTATCGTTCAGGGCGCTGAGGTCTTTGACAAGCCGTGTCTCGTTACACCGGAGGTCATCGACAAGATCGACGAGCTGCGCGAGCTTGCACCGATACATAACCATGCACACGCACTTGCACTCCGCGCCTGCACCGCCGTGATCCCG
>JAFWUX010000220.1 GCA_017523995.1 Oscillospiraceae bacterium
GAACAACCCAAAGAGGACAGGGGGAAGGTTCGCGAGCTCACATTCCCCCTATCCCCTTTAGGTTTTCCCCTCGCGCTCCCCTTTCCTGATTCCTTGACCCCTTTAGGGCGTAAGCCACTTGTTTGACTTGTGCTGCGTCTTAATGCATAGGCTGATTTGCGAGAGAATGAAACCTCAAACGTCAGACCTGTGCCAAATTGCAAGGCTCGCGCCAATCAAACGGGTATGTTTCAGCAAGCAGCATTTGTCAAATGAGTGGCTCAGCCCCAGAGAGGAGAGGATAAGGAAAGAGGGAGCGCGAGGGGGAGAACCTTAGGGAGAGGGGAGACCCGAGCGCAGCGAGGACTTCCCTCTCTCTATGGTTCTTCCCCTCGCATTCGCGCCCCGCGCCCAGCGGAATCTGACACTTGGACACAGGATAAGAACAATCAACCCCAAATCAGCTTTAGCAAGATGGATGTCGGCACTGCCGACCGCCCTGCGCCCAGCAAAAATAAACATCCGGACAAAAGATAAAGCGCAAGAGACAAAAGCCTGACCATTCACATCCAGTAAAATCACACACTCGGACAAAAGATAAAGAATAAGAAATCAAAAGCCGAACCATTGACCCCAAAACTAAAATCAAACCCTCGGACGCAGGCTAAGAACAATCAACCTATAATCAGCTTTAGCTAACAGAAAAGCCGCCAAATCAACGCATTCACGCTGATTCAGCGACTTTATCTAACAGGGTTCGGGGCAAAGCCCCATTCTACTCCCCCTCAGTCACTACCTTCAATCCCCGCGTAAAGGCGGCAGGCGCAAAACCGCCCGCCCCGTGCAGATACGCATCAAGAATCTCCCCGACACGCTCCGGCGCCTCATCCGTCACGGAAACCAGCCCGTACGCAGCCTCACAAAGCTGCGTTCTCCTGTCCGCCAGCCAGACCGGCACCGCATTGAACAGCTCCGCATAATCCGGCTTTTCGGTCAGGCGCGTGCAGTCGGTATAAACAGCAGCATCCCTGCGGTCCGTCAGCGTGTGACGGCATTTTGCGCAGCCGATCTGCGCCTGAACCGGACAGTTCCGCGTCAGCATCAGCGGCAGCCTGCCGTATGCAAAAATCCCGAGCGGCAGCATCTGCGCGGGCATGCGGGGCGCCTCCGGTGAACAGAGCGCATCGAGAAGCCCGAATCTGCGCAGTTCTTCGGCGGCATAGCTGTTCGCCGCATGCAGACCGAGCGTGCCGTGCAGTGCAAACCCGAGCGCCTTTCCGGTTTCAATATCCGCAGCATTCTGACAGGCAAGCGCAGCAAATCCGGCGTCCTTTGCCGCCTGCAGCCGCTTTATGACCGCCTCCTCATCACAGATGAAGCGCGGCGGCACAACAATACATCGCGAAACCGGAACCGGCATTGTCCCCTTTTGATATTCCGGCACCAGATGCAGCGGCAGCAGCAGCGCATCGAGTTCCTCCGCAAATCCGCCGATCTCCGCGAGCTGCGCGAGCCGCCGGATCTGCAGCCGGATCTTCGGCTGTTCCGCGCGTGTCCGGAGCATATGCGGCAGTTCGGGTGCTGTCCCGCAGACATGCTGCGGTGCATTTCTCCGGATGCGCGCTGCATCCATATCCGCAGCCGCCTGCCGCCGCATCGCATTCAGCGCCGAGGCAGGCAGCATCACGGCATCATCCAGCGCCGCGGTGACTTTCCCCGCAGAATAAACCGTATCCCCGAGCTTATCAAACTGCTTTTGCAGCTGCGCAAGATCGGTCGGTCGCGAGACCGCCTGCTGCGGCGGCTCCCCTGTCACAGTCACGCTGCTGATGCCGTCGGTGACAGTGAGCAGCGCGGGCTCGCCAAGCCTGAGCGTATAATGCGCATCGAGTTCCGCGATTTTCCGCGGCTTCTGATACCGCGCACGCAGTCCGCGCATGACATCCTGTGCGGCAGTGACATCCTCCTTGCGGCGCGTCCCGAACATATCCTTCCGGATGCCGGTGAAGTAGCCGTCGGTAAAGCCGCTGCGCGAAAAGATCGACTGCAGCTCGTGCAGATCGTAGGATTCACCGCGCAGTGCGGCACGGCATGCGGTCACGGCGGCGGCAACATATTCCGGACGCTTCATGCGCCCCTCGATTTTCAGCGACTGCACGCCCATGCGAATCATCTCCGGCAGATGCTGCACCAGCGACTGATCCTTGAGCGAGAGCGCACACGCCTGCTTCTGCCTTGCATCCGCGGTGAACGGGAGACGGCAGGGCTGTGCGCAGCAGCCGCGGTTCGCGCTTCTGCCGCCCATTGCCGCCGACATCCAGCACTGTCCGGAGACAGACATGCAGTGTGCGCCGTGGACAAACACCTCAATTTCCATATCGCATTGCGCCGCCTCCGCGCAGCATGCAGCGATCTGTTCCGCCGAAAGCTCGCGCGCCAGAACAACACGGCAAAAGCCTGCCCGCTTTGCAAACCGCACGCCGGCAGGCGAATGAATGGTCAGTTGTGTGGAAGCATGCAGACGCAGTGTCGGCAGCCGTTTCGCGATATACGCAGCCGTGCCGAGATCCTGCACAATGCAGCCGTCGGCGCCGGTTTCGGCAGCGGTTTCCAGCAATCTGTCCAGCGCCGGAAACTCCGCATCAAACAGCAGCGTATTGATTGCGAGATAAAGCTTTGCGCCGTAAAGATGACAGCGCGCAGCCGCCTCTTTGAGTCCGTCGCGGTCAAAATTTTCCGCATTGGCGCGCGCCGAAAACTGCTGCGCCCCGACATAGACAGCGTCCGCACCGCAGCGCAAAGCTGCCAGCAGCGATTCCATGCTGCCGGCAGGCGCAAGCAGCTCAGGCGTGCTGCTCATTGCTCGGATGCGGTAAAGGTCAGCTGGGTCTCGCCGTCTGCCTCGGCAGCAGCGGGCTCTGCCGGTGCTTCTGCGGGTTCCTCAGCGGTTGCAGCCTGCGCATGCTTCTTTTTGCCCTGCGGCTCTTCCCCGATGCTGTCCTTGAGGGACTTCAGCTTGTTGAGATTCTCAAGCTGCTCGATCTTTGCCTTGAGGACGTCGATCTCACGGAGTGCGGCATCGCGCTCGAGACGCGCCTTGCCCGCCTCATCGACATACTCCTTGACCTGCGAGCGGATCACCTCAACGCTGTTGTTCGCCTTGGTCAGCTCATCCATTGTGGAGAGCGCGACCATCATCACCGCAGAATGCGCGGAAACACGCGGATTCTCCTCAGTAATATCCGAGATGCGCTTCTCGAGATTCTTCGCGAGCTGATAGACATAGCTCGGTGCATCCTCCGTCTGCAGCACATATTCTCTGCCGCACAGTACAACCTTCACGCGATTGATCATAATTGTTCTTCCTTTCTCTATTTACTGATCCAGATAGCGCAGCAGCGCGACAACCTTGCCGAGCACCGCCGCTTCCTTGACATAAATCGGTTCCATCGTGTCATTTTCCGGCTGAAGCCGATAGCCGCCGTTTTCCTTGAAGAACCGCTTGACCGTTGCCTCATCCCCGTTGACGAGTGCGACAACGATCTCCCCGTTTTCCGCCGTATTGGTTTGCTCAACGATGACGATGTCACCGTCAAAGATGCCTGCGTTGATCATGCTTTCCCCGCGCACGCGCAGCGCAAACAGTTCGCCGGAATAATGTCTGTCCGGCACATAGCTGATGTGATCCTCGATGTTCTCGACCGCCGTAATCGGGACGCCCGCGGTCACCGTTCCGACGAGCGGCACATTCCGAACGGTGCTGCCGTGCAGCCGGATCGCGCGGTTCTGGTTATCCATTTTGTCGAGCAGCCCTTCCTCGACCAGCAGGTTGATATAGCGGTGAACCGTCGAGGTGGAGCCGATGTCGAGCGCATGGCAGATTTCGCGCACAGTCGGCGCATAGCCGTCGTCGATCCGCGAACGGATATAGTTATAAATCGTTTTTGCCCTGTCATTCAGCATAACAATCTTTCCTTCCCCGCCGGTATCAGCTTTCCGCGCGCGCACGCAGCGTATCGGCGATCTGCTTGGAGAGCTTGTTGACATCGCCGCAGCCCAGCGTGATGATCAGATCACCCGGCTGTGCAATTTTGCAGACCGCTTCACAGACCGCATCGAAATTCTGATATTTCCGCGTATCGTTTTCGGGTTCTGTCTCATCCTGCGGGAACCAGATGCAGTCCGGAATTTTCTCCGCGAGCATCCGTGTAAAGATTCCGCGCGTGTTGGTCTCTCTGCCGCCCATGATATCCGTCAGCGCCACGATATCTGCAATTTGCAGCGCATCTGCGAAGTCATCGAGCAGGCGTTCTGTTCTGGAGTAGGTAAAGGGCTGATGCACCGCGATCACTCTGCGGTAGGGCATAGCCTTTGCCGCTTTGAGCGTCGCCGCAATCTCCGCCGGATGATGACCGTAGTCATCCGCAACGGTGATGCCGCTGACATTCGCGTGAACATCAAACCGGCGCTTTGCACCGTGGAACGCGAGCAATCCCGCCTGACACTGTGCAAAGTTCAGTCCGACAAGCGTTGCCGCCGCAATCGCGGAGAGCGCATTCAGGACATTGTGCAGACCCGGCACAAGCAGCGTCGCCGTGCCGAGGCATTCGCCGAGATGCCAGACCTTGAAGGTTGTGGTCTGCTCTGCGGTGTGCTCGATATCGGTCGCGCGCCATTCGCAGTCCGCGCCGGTGCCGAAGCGGAGCATGGTCTTTCCGGTGACGGATGCCATCGCATCGCAGCTGTTTTTGTCATCGCCGTTGTAAAGCACATATCTGCTGGATTTCTGCGCAAACTTTGTAAAGGATGCCTTGAGGTTTTCCAGCGTGTGGAAGTATTCCATGTGATCCTCGTCGATGTTCAGGATCACCGCGATATCCGGCGAGAGATGCAGGAATGTGTCCACATATTCGCACGCCTCGCAGACGAACACATCGCTGCTGCCCGCTCTGCCGCTGCCGCCGATCGACGGGAGCTTGCCGCCGATGACAGCGGAAAGATCAATGCCTGCGGTGAACAGAATCTGCGCGAGCATCGAGGATGTTGTTGTTTTGCCGTGCGTGCCCGCAATGCAGACCGCATCGGAATACCACTCCGAGACAAGCCCGAGCAGCTCGCTGCGCTCCATCATCGCAACGCCGGATGCCTCTGCCGCCGCGCGCTCAGGATTCGTCTTTGCGATGGCCGC
The DNA here is from genome assembly GCA_017523995.1 of Oscillospiraceae bacterium. The sequence goes on from JAFWUX010000220.1 coordinate 5,168, forward strand.
CGAATAGACAACCAGATCCGCACCCTCGATATTCTCCGCGCGCTGACCGAGCTGCACCGGAATCCCCAGTGCCCGCACCGCCGCAAGCGTATCCGTCTCGTTGTTATCCGAGCCGGTCAGATAGTATCCCTTTGCATGCAGCACCTGCGCCAGCGGATACATGCCGCTGCCGCCGATGCCGATCATATGGATATGCTGCTTGCCTTCTAAAATGGAACTCATAAAACACGATCCTCTCTTAAAATATGCATAATTCCGGCACAAAATGGGACATATGCGCATAATATGCCGCGCTGTCACTTCTATACGCACCGATTATGCAGGATTTTCCAATAAAATATGCAATTAAGATTGTTATTTGACATGAAACATTCACACAATCAACACATTTCCATGCTATGATATAGCCAAAGCGGTACCTTTGCGGATCTCCGCAGCTCCGGCGGCTCCGGCGATGTACCGATTGATAATTAGATACACCGCATACCACTCAACGGAAGGAATGAACATTACCATGGAAATCACCGATCTGAAAATTCGCAAAATGATGACTGACGGAAGACTGCGTGCAATCGTCTCGATTACACTTGACCAGATGCTTGCTGTGCATGACATCAAGGTTGTGCAGGGAGAGACGCGTCTCTTCGTCGCAATGCCGAGCCGCAAGGATGAGGGCGGAATCTTCCGCGACATCGTGCATCCGATCTCGGCACAGGCAAGAGAATATCTGGAATCCCAGATTCTCAACGCCTATCAGGAACAGCTTGCACTGATTCAGGCTGAGGCAGAACTGACAGAGGCAGAGGAGCCTGCCGCTGAAACCGCTGCCGAAGCTCCGGCTGCAGAGCCTGAAATCTGAATTCAAGCCTAAATCAATTCCGGACTTTCCGGCGTGTTCTGAATGCACGCCGGAAAGTCTTTTTTCGTCCTCAGGAATCCTGCGCGTTCTGCAGCAGGAATGCGGTCTTGAGCAGTGCAATCTGCGTTTTCGCATCCTTGATGCGGTCATCCATGACCATCTGCACGGCGTCCTTCAGCGGCACGCGGATCACATCGAGAAATTCATCTTCATCGAGCGACTGCGCATGCGTCTCTTTGAGCTGCCTTGCAAGATACATATAGATGACTTCTTCATCGTAGGCAGGAGTCGGATAGAGCGAGCCGAGCGGTTCGAGCACATCCGCCTCGCCACCGACCTCCTCTTTCAGCTCGCGCACGGCGCACTGCAAAGGCTCCTCGCCGTATTCGAGCTTTCCGGCAGGGACTTCCAGCGTCTCCGCATGATGCGGATACCGGAACTGCCGGACCATCAGCACACAGCCGTCCGATGTCAGCGGCACCACGCAGGCACCGCCCGGATGATGCACCACCTCACGGATCGCCTCCGTGCCGTTTTCCAGCAGGACGGTGTCCTTTGAGACATCGAGGATCCTGCCGCGGTAGATTTTCTCAGAACGGAGCCGCTCCTCTCTCAGATGCGGCGCCGGCTGCAAATCAGTTGTCATAGTGTTCCTCCTCACCGCCGGATGCCGGTTTCGCAAAGGGATCCGGATAATCAGGCTCCGGCGGATATTCTGCATTCGCGGGCTCTGCAAAGTCTGCATCGTCCGCCGCCGGATCATCCGGTGCAGGCGTTGCGGCTTCCGGTGTATATTCCGGTTCTTCCGCCGGATGCTGCCGCCGCGGTCTCTCTCCTTCCTCAGCCGGACGGCGTCTGCGCCGCGGCGAAGCCTGCTGCTTATAGGCAGCGAAGTTGAGATAGCGCTCGTGATCGGTAAAGACCGTCAGACCGTTGTAATCATAATAGTGCTTCTGCTTCGGATACTTCGGCACGGTGTCTTTATCGAGAATTGCCATCAGGATCAGATAGAGCACCAGACCTGCCGCGCCGCAGAGCATGACGATCATGCCGACGCGCAGACCGGGCGTCTCATAAGTGAAGGTGATGCTGTTCTCGCCCTTTTCGCAGCGGACTGCCATGAATCCGACATTGACGCGCTCGACCTGTGCATCTCTGCCGTTGACCTTTGCGCTCCAGCCCTTTTCATACGGCACGCTGAAGAACACCATCTCCGGCTTTTCCAGATTGATGACCGCATCAAAGCCCTTGGAATCATAGCGGAAGGATTCGCAGGTTTCCGCCGCGCGCTCCTTGCAGTATTCGATGAATTCCTCATCGGACATTGCATATTTCTCCTCGCCGGTGATCGGCTCGAGAATGGAGCTGTATGCGTCGCGCTGCTCCTCACTGAGCACCAGCGCCTTGACCATCGTCTTTTCCTTTGCAAGATTTGTCATCTTGTCAAATTCCGCCCGGTCGATATAGGTGTCATATGCAATGCCCATCGGGATATATGCCTCGTTCTCGTAGATGCGGTAGCCCGCCTCCTGCTTGAGGAGCGTGAACATCGGCATATCCTCGGTGAGATCATGCTCTTTTTCGGCATCGCTGCCGGAGATTTTCTCGATATAATATTTGACGCTGAACAGCTCGCGCAGCGGGAACTCCGTTGTCTCCGCACGCGAAGCGACATCGCGCTGCACGCCGACTGCATCATAGAAATCCATGACAGAGGGCGGCACGATGCTGTGGAAGCAGCGCATATTGGAATAACCCCAGAACATCGGGTAATTATCGTGATCCTTGGAGATATCGACGCGCGCAAACTGATTCTCCGGCATATCGAGGGAAATCTGATCCTTTGCGCGGTAGGATGCGTTGAGATAGGATGTCGGGTCTGCGCCGAGCCCGATGCCGAAATACATCATGCAGAAGCCCGTGCAGAGGCAGGAGAATACGGTTGCCCAGATTGCAAGCGTATAGACCTTTCTGCTTTTACCGCGCGAAACCGCAACCAGAATGACAAAGTAGAGCATCAGCAGCGTCAGCACCGCCGTCACCCAGAAGAAGAGCGGATATGCGGCGAAATCGAACCACTTGATCTCGTCATTCTCCTTGCGCGGCAGCAGCGAGATCAGAATGAATCCGACATTGACGATGATGCAGGTGACAATGCCGCCCTTCCAGCGAATCTGCGGATTGTCAAGTGCGTAGGCGGTCATCAGCGCCATGATCAGCACCGGCATGTAGAACCAGCGTGCGTAATAAGAGCTGTTGAACGTGTAGAACATCGAGTTCAGGATCGGCACCAGTGCGCAGACCATGCAGACTGCAACGAGCTTTGTCGCCCAGTGCTTGCGCTTCTGCGACATAAAAGCGATCACGCCCGCCATCGAGAACATCGGCAGATAACCTGCAATCGAGGACCACTTGCCGTAATCGGAGCGGAACAGATTGGGTCTTGCAGGGACATCCGGAATCATGAAGAAGCTCTGGATAATGCGCCAGACGCGCGTGCGGTCGGTATACGCGACCATATCCATGCCGATCAGATGCTTGTGGACACGGTAGTTATCGAGCACCGCCAGTGCCGCAGGCAGCAGCATCACGCAGGCGATCATCGTGCCGAACACCGCCTCAACCGCAATCCCGAAGAACTTGCGGACATCGGCGTGGAAATCCTTGCTTGTGCAGCGGATAATGAAATAAATCACCGCGAACACAGCCTCGCAGGAGAAGAAATAATAATTGATGAGACCGAGCAGTGCAACGGTCAGCCCGAAGACGCCGCGGCGGTTCTCATTGACGCGCTGTTCCATCGCGAGCAGCAGCAGCGGGAAAAACGCGGTGACATCCTGAAAATGGTTGAAGAACACATTGTAAAGCTGGAATCCCGAGAATGCGTAGAGCAGCGCACCGATCGTGGATGCCTGCCGGCTGCGGACAAAGCGCCGGATATAGGCATAGGCGGTCAGCGCGGCAACCGCATGTTTCAGCGCCAGCAGAAACGGAATCAGATAGAGCACCCATTCCTGCGGGAACGGCACCGTCAGCCAGAAGAACGGGCTGCCGAGCAGATAAAACGAATAGGAACCGATGAAATTCGCACCGAGATCGGTCTGCCAGTTCCAGCCGAAGTTTCCGTTCTGCACCGCGTCATGCGCAAGATAGTAAAACGGGAGCTGCTGCGAATTGAAATCCCCGTAATAGACAAAATAGCCGCCGGTGTAGATCATCACCGGCAAAACGAGGAGCATCATCATGAAAAAGCTCAGCAAAAAGACACGCAGATAGGGCTCACGGCGTTCCGTCAGCGGTCTGCGGATTGCTGTTTTCGGCTGCCTGCTCATTTTTCATCTCCACCTTTTTCTGTTATGGAATATATGTTTCTATTATAGCACAAAGCGCCCGAAATGTAAAGCACATTTGTGCGATTTCCGGCAGTAAAATCTGCCTGCGCGGGGCTTATTCCAGCCCGAAGAACCGGCGCGTGTTCTCAAGCACCTGTTTTGTCAGCTCCGATTCGTCAACATGCATGTGCTTTGCAAGCTCCGCGGCAACATAGCGGATGTTCTGCGGCACATTGACGCTGCCCAGTCCTTTGACATTTTTCGGGATCAGATAGGGCGCGTCGGTCTCGATCATCAGGCGGTCAAGCGGAATCAGCCGGACTGCCTCGCGCAGCGCGGTTCCGCGGCGGTCATCGCAGATCCAGCCCGTGATACCGATGTAAAAGCCCATGTCCAGATAGGTTTTAAGCGTCTGCGCATCGCCGGTGAAGCAATGCACCACCGAACGCCTGCACTGCTCCGGATGCTGCTTCATCCGCGAGGTGAAATCCTTTGCCGCCTCGCGCTCATGCAGAAAGAGCGGTTTTCCGAGCTCCTCTGCAAGCCGGATATGCCGGTCAAAGCAGCGGAGCTGATTCTCGCGCGTTGAGAACATGCGGTCATAATCGAGACCGCACTCCCCCACTGCGACGATCTTCGGATTCTGCGTCACGATCTCGCGGATGCGGACAAAATCCTCGGGGCGGGCATGATCGGCGCTGTGCGGATGAATGCCGCAGGTGCCCCAGCAGTCATGCGACTGCACATAGCGCTGCACCGATTCGTTTTCTTTCATATCCGAGCCGGTCAGGATGCAGGCAACGCCCGCCGCAGACGCAGCCGAGATCACGCGGTCCGGCTCCCTGAACTGCCTGCAAAACAGATTCAGCCCGATGTCGATGTAGTTTATCATATTTTATACCTCTGATTCTATTCACACGGGAACTTCGGAAAGATCATCCGGATAACTGCAGAGCACACTGTCCGGATACCGGATTCCCCGAAAATACCTGCAAAGCGAAATGCTTTTTACCGCGCATTTATGGATGTTTGTATGTTCCGCATCATTCCACGGACAATGCATCTGATCCCAGCCGACATTTTCGCTGACCAGATCAATATCCATATTTGCGCCTTTCAGTTCTTTCACTTTCTCAAACCTCTTTTCAGTCAATCATCATTACGGAAAGTCTTTCGGGATGCCGTATTCCAATAGCACGACCATAATTTTTATCGGCGCTCCTGTTGTGTTTGCCACAAAATGGGATTCCAAAGGGATAGTATCCCTTTGGCGGGTTTGGGCACAGTTTGCGCA
>JAFWUX010000221.1 GCA_017523995.1 Oscillospiraceae bacterium
CAGGCGTGTCAGATCCGCCTGAAACTCCGTGCGCACATATTCTCCTGCTTTGACGTCCGCTTCAAGCCGGTACACATTCGTCGGATCGTCTTCGTCAAGAAACAGCACCACGATCTTCTGATCGTATGTCTGCGAGCTGATGACGCGCACAAGACCGGTTTCACGGTCAAATTCCACATTGGTCACCGCATAGGTCGGTTCTGCTGCCGCAGCTGCCCGAAGCGGTTCGGCAGTTGGTGTTTTGCTGGCTTCCTGCTGTTCGGCAAGATATTTACCGAGCGAATTTTTCCCCTCCAGCATGCTTCCGGCAGATTGCTGTTTTGCAGTCTGCGCAGGTTCGGTTATGCTTGTGCTGCTGCGCGGAGCCTCACTGAGCAGCGCTGTGGAACAGAGCACTGCACTCAGAACGCCCGCAATCACTTTTTTGATCATCGCATTCACTCCTACTCTTATTTTGGAATATCTCCCGATAATATTCCAATGAGTTGATTATAGCATGCTGTTGACTTTTTGTCAAGCGTCATGATTAAAAATGTAATTTTTCTGCGATTGTCAGACGGAAAGCGCATTTTTTTGCATGCGGATCCTTTAACAAAAAGCGAATCTGAACAGTGAATCGTGAAAAATCAAACGATCCCGCACGCCCTTTTCACGGGATTCCTGTTTCGCCGGAGTCGCGAATATTATCCGGTTTACCGATATTACTTGGTTTGCCGATTTGCGCCGTCATCGCGTGCGATTATTAACATTTTCTGCAATGACTTTCGTTTATCAGAATACAAATGATGTGCACGCAGAGAGACGGAATTTGTTTGCAAAATCTAACGGATTTGGTCAAAATGGCATGATATGAATTTGATGTTATTTGATTTTTTATGTAGTCTGATAGTTTTTTCAACCGAAAATGAATTTTCCTCTGTGTCGAACGCACAAACTTTCGCATGCCCTATTGACTTATCCGGAATCATCCGCTATACTGAAACTATTGATGCATCAATCATAGAATTACACGAAGTACGGAGATTTTGAAAAATGAAAACACGCAAAAGAATTATCTCTGCTGTGCTTTCCGCTGCAATCGCCGGCGGTGTGCTCGCAGCAAATTCAGCTTCTTTTTGTCTCACGGCATCCGCAATGACAAACACAAAATTTTACACACAGCAGCAGTTCGAGTCCAATTGGTATTCGCTGATCCAGCAGGAAAAGCAGAAGTATCCGGAGAAGGTCAACGGGCAGCAGTGCTACTGGAACGGCTCCGATCCGAACAGCTATACCCAGACGCCGTGCCTGCACAACGGCGGCTACAACTTCATGATGTGCATGCATATCTCGGTTCCGTTCACGCAGTATGAGTCCACGACCTACAAATCGTTCCGCGAAGTGGATCTGCAGAACAGACCGAAAGAATACAGCCAGTGCATCGCTTTTGCCGCAAAGCTGCAGGAAGATATCTTTCAGACGGGCGATATCATTCGTTATGATATGGTAAACGGACAGTATCAGGATCTCGACGGAAACTGGCATACCTATTATCCGAAAAACGGCGATTCTGTGCGCATTGACAATCATCACAGCATTTTCATCACCAATGCAAACTATTCCGGCGTCACGTTCGCGCAGTGCAATGCGAACGATCAGTGCGAGATCGACTGGGATGCCACACAGTATGAGAATCAGACGATCACTGCCGCTTATCTGCGTCAGCATGCAAGCTATGTTGAGCGTCCGGCTCTTTGCGGAGACCTGAACCTCGACGGCAATATCAACAGCAGAGATGCTGCAATTTTCGCAGAAACAATGATGACAAACGGCGGCAGGATCGGCAACACGCCGGACAGCGCATTTGACGCAAACAACGATCTGCGCATTGACGAACAGGACTATAACAGAATCCTGCATATGTCCGGCAGCGCGTTCCAGTCCACCCGCTATGTCAACGGCAGCCGCGGCGTCTGCACAAGCCGCTGGAACAGAGTCTATGAAGATAAAGGTGATTTCCTTGTGAACGGCGGCATTTATGCAACGCGCTGCAACACAGAAGGCGGCGTTTCCTTCATCGGCGTGCTGGACAACAATGTCACATCGTTCTCTGTTCCGGAGCAGGTCACAAATCCGGCAAACGGTCAGACCTACACGGTCACAGAGATCGGCTATGCGGCTCCGCAGGCGCCGAACACGATCTGGATCAAGAATCTGCAGTCTGTCTCCGTTCCGAAGACCGTCCGGAAGATCGCGAAGAAGGCGTTCCACAACACAAGTCTGAAAAGCATCACATTCACAAACGATTCCCAGCTGAATGAGATCGACGAATATGCATTCTTCGGCACCAGACTGACGAGCATCAACCTGCCGTCGAGCCTCACGACGATCTGCGCGAACGCGTTCAACTCCTGCGCACAGCTTGAATCGGTCGTCATCCGCGCGAACAGCGTCAATGACTGCTCGCTCAGACAGATCGGCAACAATGCATTTCAGGGCTGCACGGCGCTGGATTATTTCAGAATTCCGAACAATACCGTATACGCGATCAGATTCGGCACGAATGCGGGCGTTTTCGATGCAAATGCATCCCTTCGCCTTGAGCTGCCGAACACAAGCTCGACTCAGGGTGTTCTGAATCTCCAGACCGCTGACGCAAACAAGTTCCGCAACAGCTCGCTCCGGATCTACGCCGGCAATTACCGCATCAGAGAGTACAACGGCAGCAGCTATGTCCGCCAGCTCGTGAACAAGTCGAACAAGGCGCTCGAGTGGGTTTCCCCGAGCTGAAAAGGTATCGCTTCGCGATGATTTATAATGGGCTTTCAGCCCAAACCTGACCAAAGGGATTGTATCCCTTTGGAATCCCATTATGGGATGTGAAATCTATTTTCACGATTCAGCATTCACTTTTCCTGTCGGGAGCAGTTTCGCCACAGAAGCCGCGTTCAGCGGCGTGTACTGCGAATGCTGGGTGAGCCACGCCGCCGCACTCCGGATGGGAACGGCAGCGGGCACTGCCCGCCCAAAGGGATTGCATCCCTTTGGAATCCCATTATGGGATGTGAAATCTATTTCACGATTCAGCATTCACTTTATAATATGAAATTGCCCCGAAGTGCTTTGATTGCGCTTCGGGGCAATGTTTTTTCGGATGATATGGGATTCTGTCCGCACAGCAGGATCATGTCCATGCTCTGGCGGCATCATTGTAATATTGGATCAAAACAGGCTTTGTCAGCTGGTTGACCGCAATGTCATCTGCGCGTTCATCCTTGCCGAATGCAAACAGCGCAGGCAACGTTTCTTCTGTCAGATAGCGGGTTTCCGTGAAGAGCGGATGATGCTGGATCAGCTCTGATCCGGATGCCATATTGAAGCCCCAGTCGCCGAATGCCGGAACCTGCAAGTGGTACGGCTTGACCGCAAATCCCTCGCTTTCGATCGTCCGGCTGATGCACCAGAACGCTCTGGATGCATAATACGGGCTTGTGGACTGCACATTCAGAATGCCGGCATCCGTCAGATGACCGGCGCACAGCCGGTAGAATACATTTGTATAGAGTTTTGCCAGCGCTTCATTGTTCGGATCGGGCAGATCCACAAGAATTACATCGAACAGTTCCCTGCTGTGCTCCAGATACTCATAAGCATCCAGATTGTGAACCGTGACGCGCGGATCGGTCAGCGATCCGCAGTTCAGCGCCTTGATCTGCGGATCTTCGCTGCAAAGCTTTGTCATGCCGCTGTCCAGATCAATCAGCGTGATATGCTTCACTTCGGGATACCGCAGCAATTCGCGAAGCGCAAGACCGTCGCCGCCGCCGAGCACCAGTATCTCTGAACGATCTTCCGCATATGCCATCGGCACATGGACAAGGCATTCATGATAGCGGTATTCATCGGCAGAGGAGAACTGACAGTTTCCGTCAATATAAAGCCGCATGTCGTCACGGTGCTTGGTGACGACGATTTTCTGATAGGCAGTCTGCTCGATCCGGATGACATCGTCACGGTAGAGTCCGCCCTCGATCCTTCTTCCGACATTTTCCGCAAAGAACATGCCGACCGCCATGCAGCCGAGCAAGATCGCAGAGCCGATGCGGTATGCTGTCCGATGCTTCAGACGGCTGCCGTATCGGTTGATGATGAGCACTGCCGCCAGCAAATTGAGCGAACCTGCGAGAAATGAGGTCGCAAAATATCCGAGATGCGGCAGAAGCAGCAGCGGAAATGCGATCGAGCCGATGAGACCGCCGATGTAATCGAATGAGAAGATCGAGGAGAGCGTTACACGCAGTTCTTTCTGTTCCGATTCGATGATGCGCGTCAGGAGCGGAATTTCAAGACCGGCAAATGTGCCGATCACCAGAATTTCCGCATACATTACGAGCGCATAGGATTCCAGATACAAATTTGCAAGGAAAAGTGAGAGCGCACTCAGTCCGCCGACAATGCCGATGCCGATCTCTACATTTGCAAACCAGCCCCAGAGATGATTCCGGATAAACTTTGACAGAAAAGAACCGATGCCGAGCGCAAACATATAAAGTCCGATCGTGACCGAATACTGGAGTGTGGAATCGCCGATCAGATAAGAACTGACCGCGCTGATGATCAGCTCATAGACCATCGAACAGCCCGAGATCATCAGCGTCGTCAGCATCAGGAGCCGAAATTGCTTCATGGTATTAAAGAATCACCCCGCTGATCGTCAGGGCAAGACCGATGAAAATGCCTGCGACCATGATGCCGGCTGCGGTATTGCCCTTGCCGATCTCATCGTTGAGATTATACTGCTTGTGCAGAAAGCGGATCGCGATATAGCCGATCATGAAAAATGCAATGCCTGCCAAAAAGTAGATCACGCTGCTCAGCATTCCGGAAAGAAGTGTTTCCTCAGCTGCTTCTGCTGCCGGTGAACTGATCGCCGCGCGCAGCAGCAATCCGACACCGATATTTGTTCCTGCGGAAACAAAGCCGACAGCGCGATTGTCTTTTTTGATCTCCTCGGGGAATGAACACGGAATAATGAGGTCGATCAGGAAATTGCCGAGCATCATCAGCAGGATGCCTGCGCAGGAATAAACTGCCACTTCAAAAAGATCATTCAGATAGTTCATAGGAACCTCCCATTTTGTTATTTTCCGGCATTCAGACCGCCGCCCGAAGCCGAACGTGCGTTAATGCTGCTCTGCCGGATGCTGCTTGCGTAATCAACGAAACGGTTGCTTCTGTCGTAAGAGAAATCGGAATCGCTGTATGAGCTGTAAGGCGATGCCGAATGATGATAGGCGGAATAATCCGAATTGTATCCCGTGGAATGATAGAACGAATGATAATAATGTGATGCGCGCCGCGAACCTCTGTAAAGATCGTTTTCCGTTTTATAAGCGTATTTCCGGTTGGAAACCTGCACATACAGACAGTTCTGATCCTCTGACGGATAGACGATACAGTATTCTTTTTCGGTCAGAATTGCGACAGCGCCGTTTTCTTCTTCCTCATCCTGCTGAACATACTGCGTTTTGCCGTCGATCGCGTAGAGAATATCCGCGACAACAGCGTCGATGGTGTCTCCCGCCTGCGCTCTGTAGATCTTCGCCTTCTGGTTGTCATTTCCGGTAACGGATGTCTCATAGGTATATTCATTTGCATGCTTGAGATACTTGCTGATTTTCGGCTGAAATTCAATCGAAGAAAGGAGCGGGGCGAACATGCAGGCTGCAAATATCAGAACCATAACTCCTACAACAGCAAGAAGCGGAAACCACTGCGCTCTGGCATATGCCGGATCATTCCGTACAAAAACGATCTCATCTTTGTCCAGATAATGACCGGTAGACCACTCCGTTCCGTCTGACCAGATCTCGACGGAGATGATGCGCTCCTCTGTCGGATCCTCATATTCCGAAAACGACGCAGAGTCGCCATAAGCAACATCAACAAGGCCTTCGCGGTTCAGCACGGTCTCCTCGCCCTCGTCAACCTTATGATATGTATGAAAAAAAGACGGCTGTGCATTTGTCATATAAGAAATGGAATATTCCTGATAGACATCGTCTATGCTCAGCCACGCCTCACGCTCTGTTTCCATATCGAGAAGCCGGTATTCATCCCATTCGCAGTAGTCTCTCTGGTTCCGGTACCGGATTTTTCCGACAACGCGGAATCCTCTGTTTTCAACGGCGATGACGTCGCCAATTTCAAAATTCAAGTATCATATCCTCCTTTCAGGTCACGCTCGATCCGGCGGATGCGGCATTCTGCGGCGCCGAATGCGTTTCCGAGTGCTTCGGCAGTTTCCTGCGGCACACCGGCGCTGCATGAAAAAATATCGACAGCCGCATAGCCGTATTCCGGCCATGTATGAATCGAAAAATGTGATGTTGTAATGACAGCGATATATGAAATGCCGATCGGCTCAAAACGATGCATACATTCTTTTACAATCTCTGCTCCGACTGCCTGCACCGCTGCTCTTGCAGCAGACTGCACAAATGCCGGATCATCCAGCAGCTCCGGCGCACAGCCGTACAGATCTACAATCAGCTGTTCAGCCACCCTTTCTGTCACCTCGTTTCTGCGGGCGGGCATTTTGATATGTGTGCCCATTATACCATATTTTTGAAAAAAAAGCAACGGGAGAAACGCGAAAACTGTCACGCCAATACCGCATCAGCGCATGCCAGCCGGAAGGCTGATCCCCCGTCACCATGCAGAATCCCCCGATCAGAACAGGAGTTCCGGTCGGGGGATCGTTGTTTTGCGGGATCCGGTGGATCAGGCGAATTTGTTGATGATTCTTGCAATGTATTGCAGGATCATAACAAGATCGTCCGAATCTGCATTGCCATTTTTGTCCACATCTGCATTCAGGACGCCCTGCGTGGAAATCTTCACATTTTTATCCTCGGTGCAGAAGCGTGCCAGAAGCACTGCATCGGAGACATCAACTTTGAAATCGCCGCTGATGTCGCCCTTGACATAACTGATCGGAGCAGGCGTCGTCGCGCTCGTTGTGGTCTTCGCGGTCGTTGTCGTCTTGCCGGAACTTGTTGTTGCAGCGCTTGTCGTCGTTGTATTTGTCTTGGTTGTCGTGGTGACCTTTGCGGTCGTCGTGGTGACCTTTGCTGTTGTCGTGGTGACCTTTGCTGTTGTCGTGGTGACCTTTGCGGTCGTCGTGGTGACCTTTGCGGTCGTCGTGGTTGCTGCGTTTCCTGTCGTAGTGACAGACGCAGTGGTTTCCGAAACATCCGGCTCCATGCAGCGGACAAACTGCTGCGAATTTGCCACGGATTTTGCCGGACGATACCAGACGGTCAGCGTACCGTTCTCATCCGAAATGCCCTGCGAGAGATACAGCAGATTTGCTGCGGTGAACTCCGTGCCGAGCAGATCGTAGAAGTTGTAGACAGTGTTCGGTTTCAGACCGGTGAAGGTCTTGGTGAGCGTTTGGTTCGTCTCTATGACAACAGGCTGCTGGTTCGTCGGAACTGTCTGATTCGGTGTCATGGAAATAAAGGCGCATGTGTGGCTCGGATCCTTGGCAAAGCTCTCCGCCGTACTGCCCGTAAAGCCGTAGATCGTGAGGAAATTGTAATCAATGAGCGGTCTGTAGCCGTTTTCCGGAATGTAATCAGCAGCCAGCTTTTCCGGATCGCCCAGAAACTGTGTATTGGGATTGAAGAAATAGATTTTGCGTCTTTCGGAATATTTCAAAGGCTGCGAGCGTGTGGTCGAACCGTCTTCATTCACTGTTATGATTGCCTCTCCGTTCGGATACAAGTCGCCTTCGTGGTAATCGCTGAATGCATTAAAATACACGGATTCAACGCTCTTCGGAAGTACAATGGTTGCCAATGCGCAGCACTCGTAAAAAGCATTCTCTCCGATCGACTTGACCTGATCGGGAATGGTAAGAGATCTGAGACTCTCGTTCTCGTAGAAAGTATCATCAGCGATCGCTTTCAGACTCTGCGGCATTGTGACTTTATTCAATAACGTGCATTGGTAGAAAGCACCCTTTCCGATTGTTGTAACAGTATTCGGGATCTTGATCTGCTTGAGTCCGGACTTGCGGAACGCATATTCTCCGATTGAACGCAGGTTCGGCGGCAGTTTTACATAATTCACGGGAATGCCATTGAAAAAGCGATCCGGAATGGATGTCCAGTTGCGCGGGAAATAAAATTCCCGCATGCAAGCATTTTCATACAATTGCGAAAATTCTTCCTGATGATCGAACATTCCGATTCCTACGCCTTGCGGGATTCCGGTCTCAAGCGTAAAACGTCTGATCATCTTCCGCGTGCCGAATGCACAGATACCGATTTCGCTGACCGAAGACGGAACCGTCATATCATAAGGCGCACACTGCGGCTTATCTCTGTCCGCCACCGGAACATAGTGATCGGTATTGAACGCAAAATCTCCGATCTTTTTCAAGTTTCTCGGCAGTTCTATATCACATTCCCTGCAGCCGTAAAAAGCATGGTCTTCGATTTCGGTCACAGTATCCGGGATATAAACATGCTTCAGATTATAGCAGTTTGCAAACATATAAGGCTCGATCTTCGTAATGCCGTCCTGAATATAGATTGTCTCCATATCTCCGCCTCCAAACACACCTTTTCCATAGTTTTCAACTGACAAAGGAACCGTCAGCGAATTGAGTGAAGAACCGGAGAACGCGTAATCGCCGAGCGTTTTCAGAGATTTCGGAAACTTCAGAGAAGATATTTCCGCGTTGCTGAATGCATGCTCCCCGATATACTCCAGTGTCTCAGGGAAATAGATAGATGACTGCACGATTGAGCTTCCCCAATGCACCGGATCATTGGTTGAAAATGCACGATTTCCGATTCGTTTGATTTTGCCCGGAAGCTTGATATTATGAATAAACGAAATCGTAGAAAATGCTTCCGGCATGATCTCTACAACAGGATCGCCCTTGTAATAGGTCGGCATATCCGGAAGATAAGCATGAATGATCCGGCGGGGATCTTTCATGGTCAAACCATAACCGTCTTCCAGTTTAACAAAATCATACCAGACACGCTGCTCTGCATTCAGACCATCATCCCCGCTTTCAGGCGGTAATTCAGCTGGATCATCCGGATCATCCGGATCATCCGGATCCTGCGAGCCGTTTCCGCTTAAATTCGGGCATTCGCCCCAACCGAATCCCAGGTTGTCAGACGCATAGCATTTCCCAAATTCAAGTTCTATTTTGGGCTCAATTCCAACATCAATGAATCCCACATCAAGCTTCGCATTCAGCTTTCCTACAAGAGAAAGCGTAATATTGGAGCAGAGCCCGCAGCCTTTATGCGGTGAATTCAATTGAACATCCACCTGCAGTCCGACTAAGACAGATAATTCTCCCTTTTTATCCAAAAAGCACATTTCGCCGCCAATACCAATACCTATAAAACCCTCAACAGTCAGCTTGAGATCTGTGACCGATGCATTATAGGTGAATTTCTTTCCGCTGCCAAATGATGCCGAAAACACCGTGCTGATATCTACTTGTCCGGTAATAGACACATCAATATACGGACCGAGCTCAAGCTTAACACAGCTGACCGGATTGAAGACAACACTGTACGGTAATGGGAACTTCATTTCAAAAGCAACGTTAATCTCAGCACCGATCTCGACACTCAATGCCATATCCAAATGAAGCGTGCTAAAAAAATTCGATTTGTAAAATGAAACTTTATAATCAAAAATAAAATCAGCAAAGCCGCTCAGATCTACTCCTGCTTCCTCTGAAACAGTCTGCACCCCTTTGCCGAACTGGACGCGAAAATGCACCGAATCACTGGAATTTACAAAATCATCTTCGTCTTCTTCAGCAGAAGCAGCAGACATCCCGCCGCGTGCGGGGCGCCCCTGTGCAGGCTGTTCTTCATCATCATAAGAATAAGTAAATTCATGCCCATACGATTCTTCCGGATCAGGCGGTGTCAAAGTCAGCGTATTATTGGAAGCATCTGTCTCCAGCTTCACAAATTCAAACGCATCGTCGGTGTTATACGAAAGATCCGCATGAACGGTGGTAACATCGCCGTCCGTTTCAAGCGAGCTGATCTTGAAGACCGCAGCACCGTGATTTGCCCCATCAATGGCAACGACACTGCCTTTTTTGATCTCACCGGTATAGTTCCGGATCAGGTAGATGCCGTTTTCGAGATCCTGATTCAGCACGATATCGTGCGTGCCGTCCGAATGCAGAACCTGCACTTCCTTGTTGTAGACGGCAAAATTCGTGTCATCGTTCTCGTCGAGATTCAGCACCTCATAGCCTTCGTAGTCGCTGATCTCCGATTGCAGAACCTCCTGCATCATGGATGTGTGCATCGAGTCCGTATACTCCATGCTCAGCGGAACCTGATTCTCACCGACAACATACACCCGAACGAGATAATATTCCGGCATGCTCGACAGCGAAACAGGCACATCAATCAGCGTTTCATCCGCCGTGAACGCCTGCATGCCCGTGCCGAGCAGCTTGGGTGCGTTCCGTCCAGAGGGATCGGAAAAGACGCAGACAACTGCGGTCGCATCCGACGCGGATTCCAGAGAAACCTGTGCGATGCCTTCATTCAGAACCACATCGTGCACAACGGCGGTTGCGCCCAGACGCGCCCGTTCCAGATTGATCTCTCTGGCAACCATACTGCCGAATGTGTTGTCGGAATACGCAAGATTTGCTTCTGTCTCCGGCAGTGACGGAAAGGATACTTCCGGTTCTGCGGATGCGATCGGCGCAGCGCTTTGCAGGAATCCCGTAACTGACAAAACGGACGCCATAAGAAGTGATAAAAATTTTTTGCCTTTCATTTCTTTCCCCTTTCACAAACAAAAATATCCTGCATACACCCGTATGCAGGATAATTATAACATATAATAACTGAAAATGCAATTGTTTTGAAAAAAAAGCTGTCCGGTTCAGTGTATCAGCGCGTCATCGGCTGTATTCTGATGAAAAAGATCCCCTCTTGCATTTTCCCGCAAAACGTGATATACAGTCTTTTTCAGCAGCGTCAGATCAGCTGCGTCCAGCAGCGCATCCTGATTCATGTCGCCCGCCTGCCAGTCGGGGAGCGTCGTATCCGGTGCACAGCCGAGCCATTTTCCGAGCAGGACGGCATCTTCCCGATTCACGGCGCCGTCTGCATTCACATCGCCCGCAAGATGCTCCTGCCGGGTATCGGGAATCACCGCAGAGCCCTTGAGCTTTGCGCTGTCCTTCGCCGCGGCAATGACCGCATACGACTGCCCCGTTTCCGGATCCTTGACAGAAGCAGTCGTATAATCAACGCCCCATTCTGCCGCGGTCTCCTCACCGGTTATCGGGTTGGTTATCAGCACTTTGAACGCCTGCGCATCCGGATTGTCGTGATCCTGTGCAATCCGGACAGTCTCATCGTTTCTGCCTGAAAGCGCATCCCTTCCAAAGTCGGCGGTATGTCCGCAGTCTGTGCATTTCAGCGTGATACAGTCTTTTGCATTCCCGTCCGAAAGCTGCATTCCTGCAAACTCATAGTTATGCTTTGCCAGAAACCGGACTCTCTGTGACTTGTTCCGATAGACAAGCGGATCAATCTGTACATCAAACAAGACAACCGGCGCGTCAAATTCGGTGACCGTATAGTTCCGCGCCGCGATGTCATAATCCAGCGTTGACTCACCTTTCCAGAACAACTTGAAAAACAGGTCATCCGCAATGGTGGTTTTATCTATGTACACCGCAAACTTGTCGCCGGTTTCCAGATACTCTGTTTCCGGATCAAACCACGTCTGTATCCAGCGGTCGTCCGTGCTGCTGATCTTATAAAAACGCACGAAATAGCCGAACGGGTCATCGTGCGGGACACGCAGACCGCATTTCGTGCAGACATCATATTCATTGCCCTCTGCATCCGGCTCTGTCTGCTCAAATTCATGCCCTGCCTTGCGCTGCACGATTTCAGTATTCTCCGGATGTTCCAGATCAATACTGTAAAAACGAATGTCTGATTTCTCCCATGTATACCAGTAGACCTTTCCGCCGGATACGACCGGTTCGCAGTCAGAGAGCTGTCCCTCAATTTCATATTCCTTACCGGTCAGTGTGCCGGTGCCGTCCACAAAGACATAGTGCAGGATCTCTCCCTGCGACCAGATCAGCAGGAAGCGGTCACCGCCGACCGGCACAAGATACGGATTGCCCGCTCTCACGCCGTCATCGGGATAATCCGTGACATCCACATTCAGGATGTTCTCCTCATACATATCGTCCTTCGGGACAGCGGCAAGCTTGATGTTCCGTGCAGTTTCATAAGCAGAAGACTTCCGCTTAACCGCAACGTCATACCAGTTATCCTGATTGATCGTGTTGTACGCTACAATATAATGTGTGCTGCTCTGCACAAATCCGCCGACCGCAACGCCGGTGTAATTCACAAGTCTCATATCTTCGGGATCAGCTTCGCCCAGATCGCTGAAGCTCGACACCATGTCCAGACTTGCGTTTCTGCCGGATGAGGACAGGCGGTTCAGCACCACGGTGCGCGGGTGCGCGTCACCATGATTCAGCATTACAATGTCGCCCGCATCGAGCAGCACAAACTGATTGAAGGAGTGGCTCGTGTAGGCTCTTCCGCCGCCGTCATAGGTGAGCTTCATGTTCTCCATGTCCAGTTCCATCGAATAATTGGACTGGTGCCATGACTGCATCTTGCGGGCGGTGTGGATGATCATGCGTTTTCCGTCATCGGCACAGCGCACAGTGCCGCCAGAAAAAGCCTCTATGACATCATCACCGACCGTCTGCACATGTGAAAGCAGCTTCCAGTCTGTGCTGTACTTTGCAATGTCAAACTTCGGCGATTTTCCCACGGGCGTTGTCCCGGTGTCACCGGTGATGAGATAATAGCAGCCGTCCGAGGCATGATAGAATCCGCCGTAATCCGGCAGCATTCTCGGAACGCTGAACCGCTCCGTCAGGTGAAAACCGGCATCGTAATATTCAACGCGGACCTGATCCTGACTGTCTAAGGAGCTTTGCACGCGCATCCAGCTGCCGTCTTCCAGCGGTACCAGATTGGAGCAGATCGGACTTGTCCAAGTGTAATAATCATGGTATGATATGTTCATACCATTGTCGCAGATGCAGGCAATGTCAACGTTCTCCCCTTCTGCCGCACAGACCGGCTGCTCAGGCGCAGTACAGGTCAGACACAGCAGCAGCGATGCTGTGACGGCAGCGATCGTTTTTTTCATGCAGATCCCCTCGCTTTCCGGTTTTGAAGTGTCCGATATTTCGCAGCGGAAATATTATAATGAGTATAACATATTTCCGGCAGGCTGTCAAGAAACCCGCTGCGCAGGCTATCGTCTGTTCCGGGAAATGAAGACAAAGCAGCCCCGCCGATGGTTCCGGCAGGGCTGCGGTCATTCACCTCAAGTGCGTACCGCCCGACTTTCTCGGCTGTTCTCCTTTTCTCTTTACGGGATTAGAATCTGAAACAGTCACCCGAACAGCACCTCATCCATCAGCAGATCATTCAAGGCATTGACGAGTTTCCGGATCCGCTCAAAATCATCAGGCGCAACTGTATGCTCCATAGAACAGTTCGCCGGTGCGTATGCGGGCGCCCGTTTCACTTAATCGGCTTGCCGTCTACATCCACTTCGATCATGCCGTGCTCTTTCGGATTGAAGCCAAAAGGAAAAACTGTTGCTAATCCCGGATCTGTGCAAAACATCGCACCTCGCAGATGTGCTAGATTAAATTTTATCCCAAGCAATGTAGCACCTGTCAGATCTGCCTGTTGCAAATATACTCCCCCTAAAATAGTTTCTTGCAGATTTGCTCCTTTCAGATTCGCACCTTTCAAATTCGCTGATTCCAGATTCGCACCTTTTAGATTCGCCGTTTCCAGATTCGCTCTAAACAGATTCGCCCCTTGTAAATCCCAACCGCTCAAATCAACAACTTGATCAGACTCACCCAGCATTTCCCGAATCCGTTTGCAGGCTTCACTGCTGTTTTCATTTTGAAATTCGTGACCGGTCACAAAGCACAGCAGCGCCCGAAATGCCCGAACGATCTGCGCATTCAGCGGATTCTCAATTCCCTTTTCCGCGCTCCGATAGAAATATTCTGCGACAGGCGCATCCGGAATCGTGATCTTGTCAAGAACACCGGTTTCCATTGCATGCACAAACGCCGCCTTGAATCCTTCCTCGTCAAATCCTTCTCTGTCCGGATCGGAAAAAGGCGCTTTTTTCATCGCGCAGAGATACTGAAACATTTCAAACGGGATCGCCTTGTAACGGAATGCGGCGATCGCGGTTTTGATTACATCCGCGGCTGCTTCATCTGCACTTTTTTCGCCGAAATATGACGCATTGAATTTTGCAAAATAATCCTCGTAGAGCTTGACCGCCGCAAAATATTCATACACGGTCTTATGCGCAAAGGTGATGCCGCCCGCTTCATTTTCTCTGGCAAACGGACAAAGCGCAAGCTCCTTTTTGACCGCAAGATCATTCTCTGAAACCGTAAAATCAGCGCCGAATATTCCCCGCAATACGGTCTTCGTCCGCGCTTTTGCATGCTGCAAGCCGACCGCATGCGGATCCTTCCGGTCGTTCGCATGCACAAGATCAAGCGTGCCGAGCAGGAACATCTGATAGGCGATCTCTTTCGTATACTGCCACGCGATCTGATTGGACTTTGCATCCTTTTTCGTCAGGGTTTTCTGCATTCTCTGCTTTCGGAGATGCGTTCTTGAAAGGATCCCCCGAAATGCTTCGTCATAGATCGAACCGATATCGCTGTGCTTCGACAGCTTGATTTCGCTGTCGCCGCAGATATACAGAATGACCGGCACGCAGAACGCTTCCCTCCGGCGGTCTTTCTCGCTGCTGCTCGGAAGATTATTGTAATCCGAAAGAAATTCCGCGCACCATGTTTCCTTTTCATGCTTTACCCTGCCGTATTTGCCGC
This sequence comes from Oscillospiraceae bacterium, assembly GCA_017523995.1. Next base: position 14,984 of record JAFWUX010000221.1, read on the forward strand.
ACCATTGTTTCACTTCCTGCTCTGTCCATTGCAGCGTTTCGATCCGCAGGTCAGCATCATACGGCGCCACAAAATAGCCCTCTGCGTCACGGGACGTCACCAGAACATGATAGCCGGCATCCAGCTCCGTCAGCTTTTCCAGAAACTCGCTCCCGTCAAATGCGCCGCCGCGCAGCACGCAGACCTCGTCCAGCCCGTCCAGAATCAGCAGCTTGCTTTTCAGCTGTTCCGCGGTGTATCCCTTGAACAGAGCCAGCAGGATCTCGTCCGCTTCTTTCGTCCAGTCGATGCGGTCGCAGTGATTCCGCAGGGCTGCCGCAAGCACCTGATCCGCAAGCAGCGGGAACGAAATGTCATCGGTGATCCCGTTCGCATCTGCAAGGATTTTCGAGACAAGGCTCGACTTTCCGACGCCGGCACTGCCGTAGAGCAGCATGCAGGTTCTATTTCCCGCGGATCGGTACCAATTCATGATGCAGTCCGCAGCCGTTTCTGTCCTGCCGTTCAGACGCGGCGGCACGTACATGGACGCAAGCGTGACCTTTTTGTCTGCATCTTCTGCATCCTCGTCATCATCATTTTCCAGAAACAGCGGTTCCGTGTAGCGGTTCAGATAGGCTTGATTGTCGGATCCGGTCGCTGCCGGCGTGACCGGCACAAGCTGCGCCTTGTTTTCCAGATTCTCAATCCGATCTTCGTGTTCCAATACTTTGTCTTGCAGCGCAATGCTCATATCTCCCGGATCTATCAGATGTTTCCGCACATACGGCTGCCCGATAAACGCCACGACCTCGGATATATAATTTGTGACGCTTTCATCGACCTGTTTGTCTCCGAAAACAGCTTTGCGAAGATCCGTTTTCAGTTTTTCGATCGCCGCCTTTGTCATGAAGCCGTTTTCGATCTCCATGTTTTCATTTTCCAGCAAATGCGTGATCGCCGCTTCCATACGATGCGCGTCTTCTTCATTCATACATGCCGGCGCCTGAATGCTGCGAATGCCTTCCTGAATCCGATTGAACGCCGCCTGATCCAGCGCAAGTTCTTTCAGATCATCATAAAAATCCCGCGCATTCGCAGCCATCTCCCCGATGACCGGCACAAACGCGATCGCTGAGATCAGCATTCTTGCAGTTTTCGAGAGTGTTCTTTTTGTCCGTTCTTTCATGTTCAACCTCCGCAAGATCATAACAATCTTTATCTATTATACCATACCCGTCCGCATTGCACAAGTAAAATATTTCCATTTTTCTTTGTATCATTTGACACAGGTGGTAAGCAGTATGCATTGTCATGCAATTGCTTGACAATGGCGCAGCAATATGATATAATGTACACAGAAAGGAGCTGATTGTATGGCACAGGTTAGCTTTCGGATCGACGAAGATCTCAAGCAGCGGGCAGAGCGCGCACTGGACGAAATGGGACTGACCATGTCCGCGGCGATCACCGTATTTTTGACAAAGGTCGCGCGGGAACGACGCATCCCGTTTGAGATCAGCGCAGCACCGTCTGCGGGAAGAACGCCGGCTGCGATCGGCAGTCTGACAAAAGAGGAATTTGACGCCGAAATGGAAAAGAGCATGGACGACATCCGCAGCGGGCGGGTGTATCCGGAAGACGCGGTCGCCGAGGAAATGCAAAACGGATCTCCGATGCATATATGAATATATTGCGTTCAGCTTATCGGAGCCGGAAACGGCTGCCGGTCAGGTGCGCGCGATCATGAATGCAATCCGCAGTCCGGATGAAATGCCGATGCGGTTCCGGCAGTATGAAAATGAGCCGTGGTTTTCGCAGGGTGTCCGCATACTCCCGGTCAGCAGATATGTCATTTTCTATCTGCCGCAGGAAGATCGCCGCGCGGTCAGCACCATGCGCATCATGTACGGCGGCAGGGATCTTGCAAAGCAGTTATCCGAAACATAAAGCGGTATCTCCGGCAGGGATGCCGCTTATCTGTTTATGCGGTTTATCGTGTTTATTCAGATTACCGGATAATTCCATATTACCGTTATCATGCAGACAGCATTCGCAGCACTCCCCTGCCCTGCCGCTGCATCATCAGACTGCATGCAAATGATCCCCGATCCGGAACATGGCATTTCCGGTCGATGCAAAATCGCCGCGGTGCAGAATATCTAAAAAACGCAAGCCGGAACATGCATATTCCGGCGGAATCGGACGATCAAAGCAGAAAAGCGCGTATTTTCGCGGCTGCAAAATTCATTTTTAGCACCTAAACGCATTTTCGCAAAATGTAAAATTGCGTTTTGCTGCTAATTTTTTTGTCAGTTTTTAGCACCTAAACGCAATTTACCAAAATGTAAAATTGCGTTTTGCTGCTAATTTTCGACAGCGGGCAGTACCCGCCTCAGCTTGTATATAAAGTGTCTCCGACGGATTTCTAATGAGGGCTCCGCCCTCAAACTCCTGCTTAAGGGCTGATAGCCCTTAAGAATCCCATTTTGTGTGATAATAAAAAATATATGTATTTGCTTGTTTTTCGCAAAAATGGGATTCCAAAGGGACAGTGTCCCTTTGGCGGGCTTGGTGAGTTTGCTTGCAAACTCATAGCGAAGCGTGCGCGCAGCCCATTCTAAATCATCGCGTTAGCGATACCTTTCCCGACAGACTGGGGCGGACAGTGTCCGCCTCCAATCCCCTCCGGAGTGCAGCGGCGTTGCTCTCCCATGTTTCGTTACTGCACGCCGCTAGTCGCGGCTTCTGTGATGAAATTGCTCCCAATCTGTTTCTTTTGAAAAATACGCACTCTCCCATTGCACTTTTCGGCTCAATGTGCTATAATATGGGTAACACAAGCCCCGAAATCAGGAGGAAGGACGCGAAAAATGGAACTCGAAGCGATCAAGCAAATGCTGCCGGACTACCTCGCGCGCATTTCCGTGCGGGAGCGCACCGGTCTTTATCACTGCCCGCTCTGCGGCAGCGGCACACACCGTGGCGCGCAGTCCACAGGCGCATTTTCTGTGTACAACAACAATACGCAGTGGCATTGCTTTGCCTGCAACGAGAGCGGCGACATTTTCTCGCTGATCGGGCTCGTCGAGCACCTCGACACGTTCCCGCAGCAATTGCAGTTCGCTTCGGAGCTGTTCGGCATTCCCCTGCCCGATTCCGGCAAAAATCATGAGAAAAAACAACCGCCTGCGAAGTCCCCTGCCCCGTCGCCTGCGCCTGCCGCAGCAGAACCGCAGCACGATTTTCATGCGTATATCACCGCATGCATGCAGGATGTTTCCAAGACCGATTATTGGACGAAGGTACGCGGCTTTTCGCCGGAAGTGATCCGCCGTTTTCATCTCGGATATGACAAAGAAAAACAGGTCGTCGTGATCCCCTATGACAGTGGGCACACCTACTATCTGACGCGCAGCATCCGCGGAAAATCGTTCCGCAAGCCGAATGTACAGAATGCCGGAACGGAACCGATCTATCACAAGGACGCGCTCTATCAGAACCGCTATCCCTGCTTTGTCTGCGAATCGCCGATCGACGCAATTTCGATCATGTCCGCAGGCGATTTTCAGGCGGTCGCGGTCGGCGGCACAGGCTCGCGCAAGCTGATCCAGCAATTTGAGCAGAAAAAGCCGCTCTGCCCGCTGATCCTGAGCTTTGATGCGGATGATGCGGGACGAAAGGCATCCGCGGTGCTGGCGGATGAACTGCGAAAACTCGGCATTCCGTTCACCGAAGCGGACTATGATCTGACCGCATTTGCGGAAGATCTGCGCAAAGATCCGAACGATTTTTTTCGCAGCGATGCGGCAGCATTTGCCCGTCAGCTCGCGCAGAATGCGGACGCCGTCATGCGATCCGTGCATGCAGACCGCGACGAATCGCGCCGCAGCAATGAGACATGTACAGGTGCGTTCCGGCTCGCGGGATTTCTGGACAGCATCCACGGTGCAAAGGCGCAGGAAGCGATCGCGACCGGATTTGCGGATCTGGACAAAGCATTGGACGGCGGACTGTTCGCGGGACTGTATATTCTCGGCGCGGTGTCATCGCTCGGAAAAACGACGTTTCTGCTGCAAATGGCTGACCAGATCGCTGCCGGCGGGACGGATGTGCTCTATTTTTCGCTGGAAATGTCAGCGAACGAGCTGATCGCAAAAAGCGTCAGCCGGCAGACGTATCAGCTCTGCGGCGGCGATGTGAAAATGGCAAAAACGGTGCGCGGCATCACCACAAAAAGCCGTTATCCGGGCTATTCCGGCGCGGAATGGAAGCTGATAGATCAGGCTGTGCTCGCCTATCAGAAATACGCGGATAAGCTGTATTATTACGAGGGCATCGGGGATCTCGGCGTGCGGGAGATCCGGCAGAAAACCGAGGAGCATATGCGCCTGACCGGACGCACGCCGGTCGTCATGATCGACTATCTGCAAATCATGGCGCCGTATGACATGCGCGCGAGCGATAAGCAGAACACGGACAAGGCGATTCTGGAATTAAAGCGCATGAGCCGCGACTGCGGGCTGCCGGTGTTCGTGATCTCCAGCCTGAACCGCGAAAGTTACAGCATCGGTGAGATCGAAATGCGCGCGTTCAAGGAGTCCGGCGCGATCGAATACGGCTCGGATGTGCTCATGGGCTTGCAGGTGCAGGGCATGGACGAGAAGCAGGACAATCAGAAGAAAATTGCGCAGGAAAAGCAGCACGCGATCCGGAATGTTGAGGTGAAGATCCTGAAAAACCGCAACGGTCAGACCGGCGACAAGATCGGGCTGCGGTATTACGCGCTGTTCAATTGCTTCGAGCGCGATGAGCAGTACGTCTGCAATCAGATCATCGGCAGCATCCGCACCGACGACTTCGAGCCGGCACGGTGAGTAAAAGGTATCGCTTCGCGATGATTAGGAATGGGCTGCGCGCCCAAACTGCGCCAAAGGGATGAAATCCCTTTGGAATCCCGTTATGATATCATGAAATTGCCCCGAAGCGATGATTCGTTTCGGGGTATTTTTCAGGCGCACAAAATCACCCACTGCGAAGCGGATTCTTCTTTGAAGAAATACAAATGCGATATCATTCTGACATTCATCCCGTCAAACACAAAACAGACATACACCGACGAACACAAGCACCATAAAAATGAATCATCAAAAATGATCGTCCCGAAGCGATTGTACTGCACTTCGGGACGATTTTATATCATATAACGGGATTCCAAAGGGATACAATCCCTTTGGTCAGGTTTGGGCTGAAAGCCCATTCAAAATCCGTCGGAGACACATTTATTCCGCCGGATTCGCCTTATCATTCTTCTTTCCCCCATGCGGGAACGAAAACACGATCGAATCGACATTCTTGACAGACGGGATCACAGAAGAATCGTCCGGATCCGGCAGCGCAATATCGACATAACGCTCAAGCAGATAAGTCTGCTCGCGCAAGATTCTCCAAGTCGCTTCAAACGTCCGTTTCAGCAGCGTCGTCTTGTTTTTCGCCTGCGCCATACGCTGTTCCAGCAGCGGGTTGCGCTCGATCAGCGTTTTCGCAGAGATATGCGGCGTCTGGTCACCGCACTGCTCGATCAGCTGCACAATGATCATGACGTTCTCAACTGCGGTTTTATTGCGCTCCTTGACGATCGAGGTTTTGATCAGAAAAGAATGCGTCGGAATGCGCACCGGATCGCCGCGGCGCGTCAGCCTCGGTTCACCGTTTTTCTTCTGCCGAATTGCAAGCTTATACACTGTTTTTATGACCATATTCATATACGGCGAGCTGAACGAGACCGTGTTTTTCTTGTCGTCATAGCCCTCGAAATTCAGCACCGGATAAAGCGACTGCGAGGGCTTTCCGTTGCGTGTTCCGTGCATAATTCCGACAATATTGTGGAAGCTCTGCACGGTATCAATGATGCGCTGAATGCCTGCCTTGTTGAGGTTGCGCTGCAAGCCCATGCTCTCCGCAAGATCAGGCACATAAAGCGTGATGACGTCGCGGATCTGCTGACAATTTGTCTTTTCAAATTCGGTCAGAATGATCGAATAAAAGATGCGCAGCATGCCAAGATCAATGGACTCAATGCCCTCATTTGTAACCATATTTTGCAGCTGCACCTCGGAGACCGGCTGGATCTCATTGCCGATAAAATACATCCTGCCGTCCGAGAATTTCAGCCCGTCCGTCGATGCAAGCGGCTGCATATAAGCATTGCCGAACGGCTTCAAACTCATGATATTGGTATAATTTTGCATTGTCGGGATCGCGAGCTGCGCAGGGATCTCACGCACGGCATTTTCCGCCTGCGCCTTCGTGCGGTAGGGTGAAGAAAACGCGATGCGCCGCATGCAAAATTCCAACAATCTTGCAACATGAAAAGCCGACAGAAAGCGGAACATTGCCGGCGCAGGCTCCCCTGCCAGCTCCGCAAATTCATCGTCCGAAAGATAGTCCTGACTACGCAGATATGCAAGATCATCGGGTTCGAGTTCCTGCAAAAAAAGCGCGCGTTTTTCGCCTGTATCAATCTGATTTGTGATCATCCCGAACTGCTGCACATAGATCAGCATGGATGTGCAGGACAGCAGAAATTCCTTGCTGTTATAATCTTGTTGCGGTGATAAAACGATCGCAAGAAAACCCGAAATTTCGAGCACAGCCGGATTCAGCGCGATCTGCTCCGCATAGCCGTGCAGGATTTCCAGAATTTTGGCTTCCTCGTCCGGCGTAGGCAGCGGCGGGATCAGCATGCCATGTTCAGAAGTCATTCAAAAAGCCCCTTTCCGAGTCGGCGCGGATCAGCGCTCAATTTTTTCGAGAATCGTTTTGCCGGCTGCGCGATACTGCCGCTCAACATCGAGCAGCGCATTTTCAAGCAGTTCATTGACAACGTCCTTGATCTCGCGGCGCTCAGTATAGGCGTAATCTTTGAGCTTTTTCAGCAGATCCTTTCTCATAATGAAAGTCGCGCGAATGAAAGCATCCGGATCCGCTTTGACAGGTTCCGGCTGCACCGTCTGCACCGGTTTTGCAGGCGCAGATTCCGCGGATTCCTGCTTTCCGGCACGCTTTTTCTGCGCCGGTGCAGGCTTATCCGCCGATTTTTTCGTCTGTTTTTTTGCAGATTCTTTTTTCGGTGCAGGCGATTTTTCGTCCTGCTCCGGCTGCCGGAACAGCGGATTTGCGTCCAGCGGATTCGATTCCAGTTTGAAAGCCATATTTTTTCTCCTTTTCTAATCGTACATATTGGAAAAATTTCGAGTCCCCTGCCCTGCTGATTTCGTGCAGCGGACTGCTGTTTTCGTTTATGATCCGGATATCCGCAATGCAGAAACAGCGTATTTGCAAGGCTTATCCGGTTTACTCAAATTACCCGATTGATTCGGTACATTCTATTTATTCGGCTTATTCTGATTCTCCATGTTATCCGGATGATTTGGATTATTCTGGATATCCGGTTTCCTGAAATTATCTGCTTTGCTCGGATTACTCAGTTTATTGAATTTATCGTATTTATCTAACAGTCCCTAGTTATTCAGCTTATCCGGAATTTCAAATAAACTTGTATTATCAGGATTATTCAGACTATTCGATTTCTTTGGATTATCCGGATTACTCGATAATCTAAGATTATCTGAATTATTGCAGATATCCGAATTATTCGTCTTATCCAGTTTACAGGAATTATTCGTATTGCGCATTATGAACGCATACAATATAGAAAACATAATACAGCAACCGAGAAACGGTCTGAATCACATCGCTGCCAGCACAATGAATAAAAATCACAGGCTGCATACCAGCGGCATAGCATCAGTTATACCGGTAAACCGAATACACCAGATCATTCAATATTACGAAGCATCACTGATAGCCTGAAATTCACACTGTCACAGAAGGAAAATGCGCGGGCGCAGATGCGACGGTAAACGGTGTATACTTGGTTTACTGGATAATGCAAGATTATCAAGAAAGCCAACCGTTCAGCAAGATGCGCAGTGATGCGCAAACACCCATGCTTCACAACAGGGGACGGCAAAGAATCCTAATCATAACCGGAATAATCCCAATAAGTTCGGTTTTCTTGATGTACCGAAATTTCTCGATAATCTTAGTAACCCACCAATGAATGTATACGAGCAACAAACATGTTCAAGCACCGATAAGTCCACAGTAACCATGGTAAACAGAGTTTACCGAATAATCTGTGCGGAAAGAAGCATTGAGAGAATCCGCGTAAATTCGCGTTTTCACTGCTGGTCACGATGATAGGGCAGGGGAGTATAAACGAAAAACACAAACGAATGATAATCTGAATAAACCAGATCCTACAGATAATCCGGAGAAGCCGGATAATCAAATGTTATCAGGTAAACCGAATAAACGAATGCTTATGCACCCTCGCGGCGGATAATTTCCGCAGCAATATTGGTATAAGCCTCGGCACCGGGGGAATGCGGCGCGTAAGCGATCACGTCCTTGCCGAAGGTCGGCGCCTCGGCGATCTTGGAATTATAGCGCACAACGTCCGGGAACAGCTCGTCCGCAAATTTCTCGCGGATCGCGTCGTAAATCGACTTGTCAAGGCTGCGCCGCGAGTCGTAGAGCGTCACGATGACACCGGTGATTTTAAGCGCGGGATTCATGCGCCGGCGGACGATATCGACCGTCTGCATGAGCTGCATGATGCCGTCGAGCGGCATGTACTGCGCCGCGACAGGGATCACGATGCCGTCGGACGCGGTCAGCGCCATGAGCGTGAGGATCGAGAGGCTGGGGGAGCAGTCGATCAGCGCGTAGTCGTAGGCGTCCTGCAGCGGTTCGAGCGCCTCACGGAGAATGAAGTCTCTGCCGGCAGCACCGATCAGCTCGATCTCTGCGCCGGAAAGCCGGATATCGCCGGGCAGCAGATCCGGAACGTCCTCGCGCCGGATCAAGGCTTCCTCGGCAGTCGCTTTTCCGGAAAGAACCTCGCTGACAGTCGGTGCGGTCTGCGGCAACTGTGTGACGCCCGCGCTCTTGGTCAGGCTGCCCTGCGCGTCCATATCAACGAAAAGCACGCGTTTGCCTGCATTTTGCAGCGCTGCGCCGATGTTCAGGCAGGAAGTCGTCTTGCCGACGCCGCCTTTCTGATTGACAAAACAAAGCGTTTTCATGGTCAGGATTTCTCCTTTATAGGTCATTTTCCTTTATTTTACCACACTTCCGGTGCGTTTGTCAATACGAGTAAACCAAATTTATCCGGTCATTCTTGTTTATTCCGGTTACCGGTGCTGTCCGGTTTACCCGATAACCCTGATATATCCGGTAAATCGGCGGGCACGATTCTTTATGACGGCTCACGCCGCAGACTATACAAGCAGTACACAAACAGGCTCACGCGCAGCAGTCTGTTCTTTCTTTTCCGGATCACTGCCTGCATTTGCATCGGGCAAATGCAGTGCATGTCTTACTATAATACTAAAGTATTAAAGTATTAGGAAAAATTTTCATATTGAAAATTCCGCAAATACGCTGTTTCCGAAAACGGCAATTAGCGGCAAAACGCATTTTTTTAGCATCTAAACGCAAAATCTTAGCGGATAAACGCAATTTTTTAGCGGCTAAACGCATTTTGACCATTTGCGAAATTGCGTTTTGCTGCTAATTTTGGATCTGACCGACAGAATGATAAAGGCATCTTTTAAGTTGTATTTTATGCGAAAAATGAACTATTCGTTTTTTCTTAAATTTCAGGCGAGCCGATTGACTTCCGGTATATCTGTATGGTATAATATACCGGCTGTATCCTTTTATGCGGCGCAGCTGTATAACTCTGTAAAACGGAAGGAGTATTTCAATGAAGCGCAATCTTCTGACCTGCGTTTTATGCGTGCTGCTCGCGGTTCCGGTTCTGACGGGCTGCGGACAGCTGGACAGTGACAGCACAGTTCCGTCTGTATCCTCTGCTTCGGAGCAGTCTGCGGAGCCCGCGGCGTCCGGCGATGCATCCGGCGATGCATCCGGCGACGGTGTATCCGATGCGGAGGCATGGACTGAAAACGACAAATTCAATGCAGCAGTTTTTGAGCAGATCTGCGGGGACATTCACATTGCTGACGCGGTGGTTTCCATTCCGGGGACATTGAGGGACTGGGGAGACCATTTTTCTGCTGCGTTTTCGCTTGCGGACACTGAGAACAGTTTGCTCACTTACAAGCTTTTCTATGACGGGACGGAAGTTGGCTATGTGACCTATGACGGCAACGCGGAGCTGGATGAGAAAACGCTTGAAACTGCGACCTTTTACAATATTTTTATCTACAACAAGCCGGATTGGATACAGGACATCACGGTCGGCGGGATCTCGATCACTGATCCGCCAGACAAGGTTCCGGAAGTGTACGGGGATCCGACAGAGTACATGCTTGACGAAGACGGTTTCGGATACTGGCTGTATCAGCTGAGCGACCGGCAGTATCTGAAATATACGCAGGCAGGCGGAGAAATGTACAAAATCGGGCTATCCGCACATCCGGAGAACAATGATCCCAATTAAAATCAGGAGGAACATGAAATGAGTCAAGTCTTAGAAGAATATTTGGAAGTTGTCATTAAAATCAATGAGACAACCGGAAAGGTAACGGATCTGAGCGGCAGAATCGGAAGCGGCGAATGGTTTGATGTGGCAAGCGGTGATGACTGGGCAATGGTTGTCGGCGGTGGACGTAAAATCGGAAAGATGATCCTGAATGTGCAGAACTCCAAAGGCGTCACCTGTGATAATTTGACGAATTTTTTGACAGAAGGTATGACGAACCGTCAACGGAATGCGAATTATCTGCTGGCAGATCTTGCCAGTAAAAACAGCGCAAAGTATGATAAGTATAAGAAATATATTAACGGTATTGACAAAATCGCAGAAGGTGTTGAAGTCGGACTGCAATTAGCCGACAGTGTGTTCGGCATTGCGAATGCTATAAAAGATTATAAAAGTGCAGAGGATGCTTCGGAGAGAAATACAGCAGTTGCAAACGGATTTAAAGAGATTCTGGAAGCCGCTGCCGTCGGTTCTGAATATCTCCCCGGTCTTCTCGGAGATGTGATCTCGGCTACGCTTGATACTGCAGCGGTTGTTCTGGAAAGAGGCATTGATCTGTTCTCCAGTTATGTGGATAAGCTTAAGGCGCTTGACAGAGCGTGCGATGAGCTTGTTTATGATGAGCCGACACAGTATCAGGTTGAGGGCAGAGAGGTGCTCTGCGAAGCGGGTGAAGCACTTGCACCGTTCCTGAATCAGGATATGAAAAATAGGCTGCAGGCGTTTCAGGAACAGTCTGCTAAGGAGCAGGCTGCCTTCCAGAACTATGAGGAAAAGACCAATCAGGATCTCGACGGCGACGGCAATTCCGGCGGCAAGCCCTATGAGCCGGGCAAGAAGGACGAAGGAAACGGCAATTCGTCCGGCGGCGGCAGCTCCGCGAACAATCAGTTCAACAACGGCAAGACCAGCCGCGTCGATCCGATCGTGCTCGACCTTGCAAACAACGGCTTCAATCCGACCACGCTTGCGGACGGCGTCAACTTCGATCTGGACGGCAACGGCATGGCGGAGCGCATCAACTGGGTGCAGGGCGATGACGCGATCCTTGCCTATGACCGCAACGGCGACGGCGCGATCAATGACGGCACCGAGGTATTCGGCGACAACACGCTGCTTGCATCCGGTGAGCCGGCGGAAAACGGCTTTGCTGCGCTCGCAGAGCTTGATTCCAATGCGGACGGCATTCTCGATGCAGAGGACGAGCATTTCGGCGATCTGGTCGTCTGGAAGGATGCGAACGGCGATGCGGGCACGGATGCCGGCGAGCTGATCTCGCTGGAAGATGTCGGCATTGTTTCGATCTCGCTTGACCATGAAAAGATCAACTCCGGCACAGAGTCCGGCACGGTGTTCGGCAATGTCGGCTCGTTCCGGTTTGCGGACGGCTCGGAATCGCGCATGGCGGAATACTGGGTGCTCTCGCAGAAGTTCAATACCGTGGACACCAATCCGGTCGAGATCCCGGAGGAGATCGCAGCGCTCCCGAATGTCAATGGCATGGGCAATGTCTATTCGCTGCACAAGGCAATGGCGCTCGATGAGACCGGCGCGCTCGCAGCACTCGTGCAGCGCTATACGGAGACTTCCGGCGAGACCGCGCGCAAGGATCTGATCGTGCAGATGCTCATGCTGATGACCGGCGCCGCAGAGATCGAAGACGGCAGCCGCGGTCCGTACATGGACGCAAAGAAGCTGCATGCGCTGGAATGCCTGCTCGGTCAGGAGTTTGAGGGCGTGAACGGCGAGAACCCCAATTCCGCCGCGGGACCTGTCCTGAACGCTGCATTTGATACGATCGTGGATATGTATTACTGCGAGCTGATCGAAAAGACGACGCTTGCGGATGTTCTGCCGTATATTCTCGTGAATGATTCCGGCAGCAAGCCGAAGCTGGATCTTTCTGTGTTCAGCACATATCTGCGCCGCACGAACGCATTCACCGATGACGGCGCGGTGCTGATCGCGGATGCTGCGTCCTATCTGCGGTATCTCGATACCTATTATTATCCGGGCTGCTTTGCGGATTACCGTGCATATTTCGAGGAGTACGGCGATTTCGAGCTGCTCAAGGCGATCGACAGAGCCGGCAAGAACGCGTATTTCGGCGATGAACAGGGCAATGTGCTGCGCGGCAACGGCGAGCTTTCCATTTACTATGCAGATGCCGGCAATGATTCGATCAGCGGCACCGGTCTGAACGAGACCATGTACGGCGAGGACGGCGACGATTCCGCGAACGGCGGGGCAGGTGATGACCGCATTTTCGGCGGCGCAGGCAATGACACGCTGAACGGCGGCGACGGCAACGACTTCCTTTCCGGCGATGATGACGATGATATCCTGCACGGAAATGACGGCGATGATATCCTTGAAGGCGGCTACGGAAACGATGCGCTCTACGGCGAAGCAGGGGACGATACCCTGATCGGCGGCAGCGGCAATGATACCTATTATTTCGGTGCGGAGCACGGCAATGATACGGTGCGCGATACGTCCGGCACGACAACGCTTGTGTTCGGCGACGGGCTCAGCGCGGATGATTACAAGCTGCAAATTGACTGCAGCGGCATTTCGCTGGTCAATCAGGAAACCGGCGAATCCGTCGCGATCCCGGACTTCATGGATCAGCCGGAATACTACGAATTTTCGTTTGCAGGCGAAGCGCAGATCCCGGGCGGCGGCTCCGGCAGACAGGTGCTCACCGGAACGGATGACGACGATGTGATCACCGCAGGCAGCGGCTTCAATATCATCCGCGGCGGTGCGGGCAATGACACGCTGACCGGCGGCGAACATCTCGATTTCATCTACGGCGGCGACGGCGATGATATCCTGAACGGCGGCGAGGGACCGAATGTCCTTCGCGGCGAGGACGGCGACGATCAGATCACCGACGGTTCCGGCGACAGCCACCTCGACGGCGGTGCAGGCAATGACATTCTGCACGGCGGCGCGGGCAATGACGTCATGCTCGGCGGCATCGGCGATGATGCGCTCTACGGCGAAGCAGGGGACGACACCCTGATTGGCTGGGACGGCGATGACACGCTGCTCGGCGGGGACGGCGACGATTATCTCGAAGCAGGCAGCGGAAACGATACGCTCCGCGGCGGTGCCGGCAATGATACGCTGTTCGGCGGCGATGACCTGAACTATCTGTTCGGTGACGAGGGCGATGACGTGCTCTACGGCGGAAACGGTCTGAATGATCTCTACGGCGGCGACGGCGACGATCAGATCACCGGCGGCGAGCTCGGCGATTACATCGAGGGCGGCAGCGGCAATGATACGGTCAACGGCGGCAACGGTCAGAATCTGATCTACGGCGGCGACGGTGACGATCACCTCTACGGCGGCAACGACGGCGACTACATCGAGGGCGGCGACGGCGACGATCATCTCTACGGCGGCAACGGCGAGAATCATCTGGTCGGCGGCGCGGGCAATGATGTGCTGTACAACGGCGACGATGCCGGTCATCTTGAGGGCGGCGACGGCAACGACCGGCTCTACGGCGGCGGCAGCGCGGATATTCTGGACGGCGGCGCCGGCGATGACTATTTGCAGGGCGATCACGGCGATGATACCTATGTTTACGGCGTGGGCTATGACACCGACACGATCAATGCGTCCGCGGACAGCAACACCGTTCTGATCCACGGCTATACCGCGGCGGACATGGTGAACACGCGCGATCTGCACAACAATCTCATCATTCATTTCGGCAGCGCGGATGCGTCCGACTGCCTGATCGTCGATCATTTCTTCGATTTCAATGCAAACAGAAGCATGCAGTTCGTGTTCGATGACGGCACGGTGCTTACGCAGGATCAGATTACGGCAAAGTATGAGCCGGTCTACGGCACGGAAGCGGGCGAGTGGCTCGGCATTTACACGGCGGACGATGCAGAGATCCACGGTCTCGGCGGCGACGACGGCATCAGCGGCGGCAGCGGCAATGATACGCTGTACGGCGATGCGGGCAATGATTCGCTGAACGGCAATGACGGCAATGACCTGCTGGACGGCGGCGCAGGCGATGATTCGCTCAGCGGCGGAAACGGCACGGATACCTATGTTTTTGCAAAGGGCTATGCGCACGACACGATCAATGAATGGGGCAGCGATCAGAGCATTGTGGAGCTGACCGACATCAATTCGGACGAGGTCACGGTTTCCGATCAGTGGGGTTCCAATCTGCTGCTTTCCGTGAACGGTACGGATGATGTCCTGACAATCAGCAATTTCAAGTGGGGACAGGCATCGTTCACATTCCGCTTCGCAGACGGCGCAGAGGGCTATGTCGAAAAAAACACATGGGAGCTTGTGCTGACAAAGGAGCCGGATGCGGAACAGGCAGGCGCAGATGCGCTCGAGTCGATCTACGGCTTTGAAGCACCGATGACTGCACTTGCTGCAAATGCATCCGTTCTGCCGGAGCTGCACGCAGCAGCGGAGCTCGGCGGCAGGGACGCTTCGGATCTGACCGATCTGCAAACGATGCTGCTTGCAGAGAACATGTCTGCATTCGGCAGCAGCAGCGCGGTTTCCGAGAGCGTGCAGATCGCAGATCTCACCGCGGATGCTTCCGCAATGGATCTGCTGCTTGCAAATTCTGCACAGTAAAATGATAGCAAAGGCGCAGCAGTCACGGCACTGCTGTCAGTCTGTAGATAAAGTGTCTCCGACGGATTTATATTGAGGGCGCCGCCCTCAAACTCCCGCTTAAGGGCTACTAGCCCTTAAGAATCCCTTTTTTGGAACAATATGAAAAAGAACGTATTTGCTATATTTCACATAAATGGGATTCCAAAGGGATAGTATCCCTTTGGCGGGGTATGGGGCAGCGC
>JAFWUX010000025.1 GCA_017523995.1 Oscillospiraceae bacterium
ACGGTTTCGGTACAGATATCGCTCGTCAATTTGCCGATGAACACAGCCGACTCTGAGAGCCTGATGCTTCACGCACGCGGAGACGGTCACGATCATCAGCGGCAGGAGTTTAATTCTGTCATACGAGGCAAGATCATGGACAGGCAGAAAGGACTGGAATGCAGGAAGATTATCACGGTAACGGTCTGTGCGGTAGACTTTGAAACCGCAAATACCCGGCTATATAACTTTGAGCAGCGGCTGAACCGAAGCCTTGCTGTGATCGGGACAAAAGCGATACCCCTGACAGCCAATGACCGCGTGCGGCTCATGGCAGATATTCTTTGTGATCCGAACAAAGCTATTTCTCCTGTATCCCGCTCCGAGCTTGACCGACAGGCAGAAAAGCAGCTTTGCTGTCCGGATTCCTTTGAATTCAAAAAAGACTGGTTTATGATCGGCGACAAATACGCGCGGTGTATCTATATCAAGCGGCTTGGTTCTGAGGTCACAGACAATCTCTATCCGGAACTGCTGGAGCTCAATCTTCAATCGGTAATTTCCGAGAACATTGACTTTGTCGATCAGGCGGAGGCTCTGAAACTGGTACAGCGAAAACTGACTGACATGAAACAGGAGGAACTCACGAAAAAGCGCAAGAGTGCGGAAACAGCAAAGGGCGCGAACATTGACCCGATCGAAGGCACGGCGCTGGAAACGGATATCATCGAAGCAAAAGCATATCTTGAAAAGCTGCAAGGCCATAACGTCAAAATGACACGCGTACAGTTCCTCATGATGATCCTGGCTGACAGTATGGATGAACTGAGATCTGCAACGGACAAGGTCAATTCCGTATTGCGCGGACGACAGATTGAAATGTCTACCGCACCGCTTCGGCAGGAAGTCGCGTTTGATTCCTGCCTGCCAATCGGCAATTCCTGCGGCATTGACAAAGAGCAGAACTTGCAGATGCGCCGCACGCTTGACACTGACAGCACAGCGATTTTTATGCCGTTTCAGTCACGCGAACTCATGCACGAAAACGGCATTTACTTCGGGCAGAACCGGCTTTCCCGTTCGGTCATTTTATTCGACCGGATGAAGCTGAACAACCCGAACAGTTTTATCTTCGGTATGCCGGGCAGCGGTAAATCCATGCTGGCAAAGCTGATGATTCTTTACATTTATCTCTCGCAAAATGACGAAATCCTCATAGTAGACCCTGAGCGAGAGTACGCAGCGCTGGTTGAGCTGCTGGGCGGAGAGGTCATTTACATGAGCGAAAATTCAGGTACACATATCAATCCGCTTGACCTCACAGAGAATCCGGACAGCGACGACAAGGAGTACAACCCTGTCAAGGCAAAGCTGGATTTCCTGCTTTCCTTTTTCAGCGCAATCATGGGTGATGCAGAGATCACGCCGATTCAGAAAACGATCATCGACAGCGTGATGCACAGCGCATACCGAAATTACCCGAAGCCGACGCTGAAGGAGTATTACGATGAACTGCTGAAATATGAGCAGGAAGCGAGTGAGGAAACGCGACCGGCAGCGGCATATCTCCGTCAGACGCTGCACCTTTATGTTCACGGTTCGATGAATGTCTTTGCACATGAGACAAATGTAAACATTCACAAGCGGATCGTTGCATATGACATCAAAGAACTGGGCAAAAATATGCAGACACTATCCATGATGATCGTTCTGGAAAACATCTGGGACAGAGTTGCGAAGAATCGCTCGAAAGGTGTGAAAACTCAGATCTTCTGTGATGAGCTCTACCTTCTGTTCAAGTCGGAACAATCCGCAAACTTCTTCTATGAACTCTACAAGAGAGCCCGGAAATGGGGCGGCGTTCCCTGCGGCATCACCCAGAATGTGGACGACCTGCTGCGCTCGGAACTGGCACGGACAATGATCTCCAACACGCAGTTTGTGGTAATGCTCGGTCAGAATGAGACCGACCGCGAACAGCTCGCCAATCTGCTGCATATCCCGAAAGAAACGATGGACACCTACCTGAACGGCGTCGGCGCTGGCTGCGGCATGATCTATGCCGGTGACTATGGTGTGATTCCCTTTGACAATTCGTTCCCGACAGACACGGATATATACCGAATAATCACAACCAAATTCGGGGAGACACAGAAGGCGGTGACGGTACATGCGGAAGATCAACCTGCATGATACAGCAGATACCGGCGCTGAGAGCGTCCGGCTCGGTGTGGACGCAGCGAAAAAAGGAAAACGGGCGGTCAGGGCGGCAAAAGATACTGCCGTCAAGACTGCCCGCGCCGCGAAAACAACGGTGAATGTCCTGCATCATCTGGTCGTGCATACAGTTGCCGTGCTGATCTCACCGGTTACATGGGTGATCATCGCAATAGGCTTTGTTGTTTATCTGCTCATGACGCTGCTCATCATTCTGACTGGTGTTGCCGCGCAGGATAACAATGCGCAGCAGCAGGCATACGCGACGCCGGTTGCGCTTGGCGAGAACATTCCAGATGAAATTGCAGAAGCAAAGGGCTTCTTTGAAACTGCAGTCAACGCGAAAAAGCGCGAGTTTACAGATCAGATTGATGCGCTCATCTTCAACACGGCAGATATGCCGCACAATGATACTGTATATCTGGTTCGGAATGAGCCGCCTGCGACCTTTCAGACTTCGCTTGC
>JAFWUX010000026.1 GCA_017523995.1 Oscillospiraceae bacterium
TGCGAGGGAACAACCCAAAGAGGACAGGGGGAAGGTTCGCGAGCTCACATTCCCCCTATCCCCTTTAGGTTTTTCCCTCGCGCTCCCTTTTCCTGATTCCTTGACCCCCTTAGGGCGAACGTCACTCATTCGGCGCAGGTTGTGTCTTAGAGCAATACTTACTTTGTGAAAGTCTTACGCTCAAACAATTGGCTTTTGTCAAACAGGTGGCTCACGCCCCCAGAGAGGAGAGGGTAAGGAAAGAGGGAGCGCGAGGGGGAGAACCTTAGGGAGAGGGGAGACCCGAGCTTCAGCGAGGACTTCCCTCTCTCTATGGTTCTTCCCCTCGCATTCGCGCCCCGCGCCCAGTAAAATTAAACATTCGGACAAAGGATAAGAACAAAGAGACAAAATCCGCACCAGCTTCAAAGTGAATAGAGAAAAGTGAAAAACGAAAAGCTAAAAACCGAAGCCGCCCCAATCAACATTGACCGGAGCGGCTTCATCTTATCTAAACATAAAAAGCGGGATTCCAAAGTGCCCCTTTGGCGGGGATAGGGGACGCCCCCCTTTAATCCGCACCGCCGCCTCCGCAGCTCGAACAACTCGAACAGCTTGAACAACTCGAGCAGCTCGAACAGCTTGATCCGCCCGAATCGCTCCGCACCGTGGGATCATAGGGCTTGACAACGCCCAGCAGATAAACCATGTCATTCAGCGGATTGCTGCCCTCCGGCGAATTGCCCGGCACATTCTCCGTGTGGAACATGAACGGCAGCACATCCAGACTGCGGAGCGCGCCGCTGCGCATGAGCGTCCGGATGCAGTCATAGGCGCTGTTTGTGTATCTGCCCTTTTTCCCGACAGTGTACCAGATTTTCAGATCCTGCTTGATTTTCTCGATTTCCCCCGCGGCGAGCAGCTCCTGATAACGCTGACTGCTGCCGATAGTATTTCTATAATCATTCAGCCAGTCATTCACGCTTTTGAAGAACTGGTATGCCGTGTTCGTATCCGAAACGGCTTTCCGGATTTCGGCATATGGGATCATCACACGGTCGCCCTGATCGGTATACGGAAAGCCGTTGACCAGCAGATTGCGGAACGCAATGCAGTTCTGTGTCTCGATATCGTTCTGCGCGGGCGTGCTTTTGCTCAGCTGGATGCCGTCCTCTGCAAAGAGCAGCATGCCCTGCCGGTGCAGATCGAACATGCCGAGATAAAACGGCGTGAATCTATCCGTAAACACAGCGGCAGAGGGTCTGAGAACCGCATACCACGCAAAGGGGATGTTCACACTGTCCAGATGCTCTGCGGCATGCTCCAGACATTCCGGATCCTTTTTCAGCATGGCTTTTGCGCGGATACCCGGGGCGAAAATGAGCCACAGGATCAGGAAGATGATGATCGCGGGAAATGCCAGCGTGCTGATCACAGCCCCGATCACCAGTGCGACCGCACCGATTCCCGATGCGCTGATCTCTGTGCCGTTTCGTTTCGGAACGGATACATCGGAGACCCGCTGCAGGTCATCGAAATTGCTGCCGTCCATGCGGAGCGTCATCTGCCAGAGACCGGATGATGCGTTTCGGCTGCCGCTGATTATTTTCCCGATGATTTCTGTTGTGCTGCCTGTGAGACCGGCTTTTGCGGAGCTGTCCGCAGAAGGCATGGTCAGCCTGACCGCTGCTTTGGCGACCGGCGTGGTAAAGCGCTCACCGATCAGGCGGTATGAGAATGCCGCTCTGCCGCTCTCCTCCATCTTGACGGCGCCGGGAATCCGGTAGGTGACGGCATACTGCACGGTTTGATTCTCCGCAGCCTGAAACCAGTGGATTGTATAGCCCGCGGCGTTTTTTTCGAGATAGTAATGCCCGTCATTGCGGTCGGTATTGTTCTGCGCGGCAGCCTCCCTGCCGTTGATTGAACAGTTCTGCACCTGCACATCCCGAATGTACTCAAGCTGACTGGAACTGTCATAAAAGATGTCCTTGTAAAAGCGCGTGAAGCTGCCCCTTACATATTGGACCTGCCATTCTTCGGTGATGACCGCATCGCCGTTTGTTTCCAGCTCGATTGTGAAATCTGCGCTGTTGATCTGATACTGCTTGTCATCTGCGGATGCGTTCAGCGGCGTGATGATCACTGTCAGCAGCAGCAGAACCGCTGCTGCAAAGAGAAACCGCATGCTGTGCCGGATTGTTCTTGTCATAGGATACCTCCGTCTGTTTGTGAGTTGTTGGATATGCAGGATGTGCGGTGCTCCGGGGTTCAGTGTTTGCCGATCGGCTGAAACAGCGGATTCAGTTTCAGCTCTGTTGTGAGGATGCCCGCCTCTGCCGTGACGCGCAGCTTGCACTGATACAGCGATGCGGTCTGCTGCGCGGTGCCGAGTTCATTTTTGAGCAGCGTGTCTGCATCGAGCGTGCCGGTATAGGGCGTGCAGATGCGCAGGGCGTATTTTTTGCCTGTGACCGTGATCCTGCTGCCCGCTGCCGCATGCCTGACTGCGGTTTCCGCAAGCTGTGCCGCGAGCGCCGACAAGCATTCCGCATTCGCAGTGAGCATGCATCTGCCGGATTCGCTCAGTGTCAGACCGTTCGTTTCCATCGCGGCTGCATGATTCCGGAAAGCGGTGTGCAGCAGCGCTGTCAGGTCAAGCCGTTCTTTCTTCTTCGGGCGCTCCTTCTTGGTTTTGATTGTTCTGCGCAGGGGATTCCGTTTCAGCTCCGCGGTGAAGATGCCGTCCCTTGCCGTAATGCGCAGGCGGATTTTGTTGAGCGCCGCAATCTGCTGCACGATGCTCAGTCCCAGCCCGCTGCCGGAGTGGCTGCTGCGTTCTGCATCGCCGCGCCGGAACGGTTCGCAGAGTGTTTTCTCGTCAAGCTCACCGGAATAGGGATTGCAGATGCGCAGCCTGCACTTTTCGGCGGATACCGTGATCTCGCTGCCTTCGGCTGCATGCTGCACCGCGTTCGCTGCGAGGTTTTCCGCAAGCTGCGTCAGCATATCGGCATTGCCCTCAACGATAAATGTTCCGGATTCTTTCAGCGTCAGACCGCGCTGCTCCATGATTGCCGTATTGCGCCGGAATGCCGCGTGCAGAAGTGCCGTCACATCGACTCTGTCCTTCAGTTTGGGACGCTTCCGCGCTTCAAGCTGCGCGAGTCCCAGCACGCCTGCGATCATCTCATCCATGTGCGTGACATTCTCCATGATGAAATCCGCGTATTCATCGGTGTTCTCCGGATGATTGTGCGCGCGGATGTTTTCCGCATTGCCGTAGATCACGGCGAGCGGCGTTTTCAGATCGTGGGCGAGCGCGCCGGTTAAGTTTCTGCGGTATGTTTCGATGTCATAGCGTCTGCTGTAGATCAGATAGGAAATGACTGCCCAGACCAGCGCAAGCAGCAGCACCGGAATAACCGAAAATGCAAGAACAAGCGGCAGCAGTGAGACATAATTATATTTGAAGTCGCGCTCCGGGTAGTAATACTGGAAATACCAAAGCTGCCAGTTCTGACCGCGGAACGTAATATCTCTGTCACAGGGTTCAAAAGAGATATATGGACTGTATCTTTCATCTCTGCCAAACAGGGAGTAAGTGCAAAATCTTTGGGGCAGGTTGTTCTTTTGTGATTCAATGCTCTCTTTGACCTGCTTGATCAGTTCCTCTCTGGTTTTGACCTGATATTCTTCCCGTATGTCCTGATTGAAAACGCCGTATTCTGCATCATAGAGCCGCTGCGCCCAATCTTTCTGCAGTTGTTCAAAGTTTTCCGAAATCTGCTGTGTGACCTCCTGCATGCATGCATCGGCAGTGGGCGAATTCGGGGAACCGCTCAGGAAAACATAGCCGAGCTTCGGCTCATCCTTTGCCAGCGCCGCGAATTGCGCATCTATGTCCGTTCCGTTTTCGTAATCGGGATAATGGGAGAGTGTCTCCTTGTCATCCAGATTACAGATCATATCCCAGCCCTCTGCGCGGTCGATTGTGAGATCCGCCCATTCGCCCGGAATCGGCTTTTTGGATGCGAATACCCCGATCAGAGAGACAAGCGGAACCCGGTCCTTCTGCATATATACTTCGCCGGGGAGAAACATATCATCCTTGACGTAAATGCTGTGAACGATTGCCTCAGTATAATACGCCTGTTTATTCATTGAATCTGCAAGCTGACCGATGAGCGTCGGATCATAGAGAAAGTAGAGCTTGCTTTCCTCCCCCTGCTTGGTGTATGCTGCTGCAAAGGTTTTGCTGGAATAGCATTCGCCGGTCTCCGGCTGATACAGCAGTAAAGCTTGCTCGGATACAGGATTTGGATAGAGGTTCGTCCCGAGTATCCGAGAGACTTCGCTGTCCGTCCTTTCTTTTCTATTCAGATCCTCCTCGATATCATCCACCCTGTACTCAGGTAGACCGGGAAGAGTGGAATCGCGGCATTTCTCCCAGCCCTTGTAGAGATACTGCCAGCCGATGAGCCCCAGCGCCGCAACGGTACAGATCAGCAGTCTGCGCCGGAAGAATCTGCCGAATTTCTTTTTTCCGGGATACTTTGTCTGTTCCTGCTGTTTTTTCTTCTTCATTCTGATCGCCTCCTAGGTGTGATCCTTTAGCTGATAACCCCTGGAGATGACTGTCCGGATTTGCTGGCCTGCACTGCCGAGTGCCTTGCGCAGCTTTTTGATGTGCGTATCCACAACGCGGTCGCTGCCGAAGAAATCGCTGCCCCAGATGCGGTCAAGGAGCTGGCCGCGCGAGACAACCCAGTCCCTGTGTTCCATCAGATATTGCAGCAGCGCGAATTCCTTTGCAGGCAGCGTCACGGGCTGCCCGTTCGCCGTGACGGCAAGCGTCAGCGGATTGAGCGTGATGCCCCCGCAGACAAGCTCGCTGCGCAGGATTGTGCCCTTTGCGCGTTTGAGCAGCGCCAGAACCTTTGCATAGAGCGTTGCGAGCGAAAACGGCTTGACCACATAGTCATCGCAGCCGAGCGTGTAGCCGTAAAGCACATCCTCCTCGCGGGCGCGCGCCGTGAGAAACAGCAGCGGAATATCGGATACGGCACGGATGCTGCGGCAGATCGAAAATCCGTCCAGATCAGGCAGCATGACATCCAGCAGAATCAGGTCATATTCGCCGCTGCGCGCGGCATCGAGCCCTTCTGCGCCGTTCTGCACAGTATCGAGCTGACAGATGTTATCCGGCTGTGCGGAAAAATAATCCGCGATCATCCGGCAGATCTGCACATTGTCCTCGACAAGCAGAATTCTGTATGTCATTTGCCTCACCTCCCTGTGTCCTCAGCATATCAGAATGATGTGTACTCCGTATGTCCTGCCAGTGATTTCCGGCTGCGTTATCTTAAATCAGTATAGCATATTTTTTACTGAATTGCAAGGCTTTGGGGGAGATTGAAAAAACACCCGCTTACGATTTCTTTCGTAAACGGGTGTCTGACTGCGCATCATCTCCGCCGGATATCCTGATACAGGAATCCGCACTGTGTGCAGTACCAGACGAGCCTGCCCATCCGGTACATCGGCATGGTGAAATGAAAATCCCACTCGGGATACTGTTTGAACAGCATGACGCTGCTGTCGGTGATGTACGCTGCAAACGAGATATAGTGCGCCTTGGTCATCGGGTGCGCGGATGATACATACCATTCGCCGCCGGTGTCCTCGATTTGCAGCATTTCTTCCGGTTCTGCTCTGCGCGCCTCCATCGGGGAGAGACGGCTGCCGCAGCAGGTCACTGCAGCTTCAGAGCTTGCTGTGATGATGTTGCCGCACGATTTGCATACATAGAATTTCGTCTTCTTCATATTGCCTTTCTCACTTTCCTTTAGTGCGATCTCGCCTGTCAGCAGCACCTGAATATCCGTGCCGAAGACCTCTGCCAGTGCCGCAAGCAGCGATACATCCGGACAGCCGTTGCCGCATTCCCATTTTGACACCGCCTTGTCACTGACATGGATGCGTTCTGCAAGCTGCTTCTGCGTCATGCCGTATTCTTTCCGGAGCCGTTTGATCAGATCGCCTGTTTTGCTCTGGTTCATGTGATCACCCCTTGTCTTGTTCTGATTCCATGATACCATATGCGCGCAGGCTTGTCAATCCACGCTCCGTAGAGTGCAGACAGAAAGACAGCCCTCCGAGCGGAGAGCTGTCTTATAATTTTATTTGCTATATTACAGATTGCAGCTGCTCGCCTACCACATGGCGTATGATTGGAGGCTGTCTCGCAGTCCACATGTTATATGCAGATTGCAGCCGCCTGCGACGTTCTGCGCACAGGTAAAGATCGGACTCGCAGTCCACATGCTATATGCAGATTGCAGCAGCTTACGCAGAAACGCTGCTGTCAGGGTTTAACTCGCAGTCCACATGCTATATGCAGATTGCAGCTGCAAAATAAACAAATAGGACTGAATACACGGATTGAATGTGTATTGTTTGAACCTTACCGAGTGTATCTAAAGCTGAATGAAATTCAGACTGACTTATACTTTCTCGGTTTACGGACGCCGAGCCGCCCGAAAGAGTGCGAATCATTATGTTATGTGGTGTCCGTTTCGGATTCGCACTTGGTTTGCAGTTGTTTTTCTATGAGCTTTTCAATGTTCCGGATGCCGATGTTCTGGCTTGCATTATAATCTGCATTTTCTGAAAAGCCGCATTTCCGGCAGATGAATTTGCTTTGTTCCGGTCGGTTTTCGCGGTCGATATAACCGCATTTGCTGCATCGCTGACTTGTATATTTCGGTTCAATATAGACAATCTGTATGCCGGCTTCTTGGGCTTTGTATTCAATCTTGGTTTGCAGATCAAAATACGTCCAGTTTTTCATGAAACGGTTTGCATCAGCAGTTACGCCTGTCAGCTTTTCCATTTGAATCACACCGCAGTTGTTTTTGATCGCGTAGTCAATCAGCGCGCGGCTGTATTTGTGATTCACGGTATCTCTGAATCGCGCGATTTTATCTGCAATCGCATACACCGGTTTATTGCGTGTCTGAATACCGTGACCGATCCTGCCGCCGCCGCAGTTTTTGCCCTGTTTCAGCATAGAGATTTTTCTGGCTTCTACGCGCTTGCGGAAACTTTCGATTTCACCGCCGTCGATGATAAACCGTTTCAAATCTCCGTAAACAGATGCGCAGATCGGATAATGCACGCCCAGGTCTACGCCGAGGATTTTTTCCGGATCAAGCGCTTCCGGCGTTTCCGGTTCAAACGCATATACAAGATTCAGCACCCAGCACTTTTTCTTCTGGTCATAGAGCAGCTTACTTGCTGCCATGTCATATACGCCTGCTGTGCAGCGTTCCAGAATTGTCTGCGAAGAATTGTCTTTTACAATCGCTTTGAACCGTATCTCACTGCTCTGAAAGCCATGTTTTTTGACAGCCGACCGATTCAGCAATTTCAGATAAAAGAGGAACGTGCCTTTCTGATATTCCAGCCGGATCGACTTGTTATGCAGATCAAGCGGCTGATTTGCTTTATAGCTGATTATGGATTTCTCTCCGCGCATAAAATCAGCTTTGGCATTTTTGAATTCCGCGCAGGCAGTTCTGACAGTTGTCGAACAATTTGCAGAATACAAATCGTTTCCGGTTTTGAATTTATCGTTTACAAAACCGCCGAGTGTGTAATTCAAAATCTCTTTGTCTTTGGGGTATTCGTGATGTTCCTTGTAGTAATCACTGGAAAAATTGCTGAATTCCCAACAGTACTGAATAGACTTGTTTTTGATTTCACGGGTTTGCTTTTGTAAATCCCAGAGCAGCTTAAAAATATCCTTATAGTCAACAGGGCTCCCGTCTGGATCAAGCTGTTCACAGATTAAATATACTTTTAGAACCTTTTGCATAATACTTTTGCGCACCTCCTCTCACACTGATTATACCACATTTGGTTCAAATATGCAACATACAAATTACAAGATGTTCAGAAAAGTGCATCAGTCTTTTGTATTATTATTCTTTCACCGTGACGGAGACCAGCTCTACGGTGTCAACATCCAGCTTGCCGGATGCATCGGTATATCCCCAGACCTCAAGCGCCATTCTGCGCGCATCGGCAGGCATCTCCACCGTGACCTGTGCCTTGCCGCTGCTGTCCGCCGGATGCTTGCCGAGCGCCTCCATAATCCACTTGCCGCTGCCGTTTTCCGCATTCGGGTCCCAGTAGCCCCATGCAAGATTCAGCTCGGATTCGGGCTTTGCGGAAACGGTCATTGTCACCGCATGCTCGCTTAATCCTTCCGTCATGCGCCACTTGCCCGCGTCCTCCTTGACAAACGCGACGGCGATCTCCGGCTGTTCATCCGCACCGTCTTTGCGGAGCAGCTGTTTCAGAATCGTGAGGTCGGCGGCGTTCAGGATGCCGTCCGCATTGAGATCGGCGTTTTCGCCGGAGATGTGCCGCACATCCTCTGTCAGGAGATCCTGCATCAGGCAGGTGACATCTGCAGCATCGCGGCTGCCGTCCTCGTTGACTTCGCCGCGCAGTTTGTAGCCGAGTACCTGCATCACGCGGTTTCCGTCGCAGGTGCATGCCGGCGGATCGACCTTGTTGCGGAAGACCTGCGCGCTGCAGTTCCAGCCCTTGACAACGAAGACGTCTGTTGTGTCGAGATAAAGCTCATTTTCGTAGATTCTGGCGTTCTGTCCCCAGCCTTCGAGCTGCTGACTCAGGTCAAAGCCGTAAAGCTGCTGCGAACAGCCGTTCCGGTGACCGGTGCTATAGCGGATCACTGCATCATTGCCCTTGATCTCGACAAAGCTGTTGCCGCCGTTCTCGCCCTGCATACCGGTGCCGTCAAAGGTGCAGTATTCCACAAGGTTGCCGACGGTATATTCCTTGATGTCCACATGATCCGCGGTGATATTCGGCCCGAACCGGCAGCCGCGCACGGTGTTGTAATGGCATGCAAAGCCGTATCCGGTTGCGCTTTTGGCGCTGCCGATATAGACGCCCTCGCCGTATTTTGCGTTGACGGTTCCGGTATCGTGGATGAAGCAGTTTTCGACGAGATTATAGCTGCTGTCATCAATGATGTGGACGGCTTCATCACCGATCTCGCAGACCTCACAGTCCGCGATTACGCTGTGCTCTGACTTTGCAAGGAAGATGCCCTTTGCGGCGTTCTGTATTTTGAGGTCACGGATCTCCCAATAGGAGCCGGTGATATACAGGACGCATTTTTTCTCCGGCTGATTGGCACAGAGTACCGCCGGATGTGCGGGGTCCTCGCTGCGGATGATGATATGATCTTCGGGGGTGCCGCTCGCTGCCGCTTCAAATACGCGCCACTTTCCGCTGGATGCATCGTCCTCATAGGTGCCGCTTTTGAGGATGATTTCATCTCCTGCGCGGGCGTTCGCGAGTGCGGTTTTCAGCTCCGCGGTGTCTGGCACAATGACCTGACGGCTTTCGGCAGCTGCATGCGGAAAGGATGCTGCTGCTCCGCAGGAAAACAGTACAGCGATCAGTGCTGCAGTGATCTTTTCTTTACGCATCGTGATTCCTCCTTTTCCGGCGTCGGGGTTTCTGTCTGATACTTTCATTATACAGGATAGTTTGCCGAAATGCAAGGAAAATCGAACATTTCTTTCATCTGCTGTTGCTTTTTATGCGGTGCCTCCTCCGTTTACGGGTTTGCTGTCTTTTTGTATTGGATGATAGCATCGTCCTTGTCGCTGTCTGCCATAAGAAGATAGCCCTGATCCGGCTCAAAGTGCAGACGATAGTTGTAGAATTCCTGTTTACGTGCGCCCGAGATATATCCGTTCAGCGGATCTTCTCTTTGGCGGGTATCTTTCAGGTACACATCGCGGTGATGATCAAGCGCGTCATAGGCTTCCATGTTTTCTGCCACATCGTGCTCCCACGCTTCCTCTGCTTCACGCTCCACATCACGGTAAAGCTGTGCGGCTGTCCGGAAGAATTCGCCAATCTGTTCCCAGCTGTACGATACGCTGAACGGATGCGCAGAATCCGGCTCGGCAGTAATGGTGACACCCTCGGTATCTTTTTTGGCGGCGAATGTCGCCGCCTCAAAGGTTTCATGGTCGGAAATACTGTATCTCCCTGCATCAATGAAATCCTGCGCAACAGCCGAAGCGTCCTCGCCGTTATCCAGAATCCGTTGTGCAATCTCGTCCATTTCATCACGGGCGACCATGCGGTCAGCGAACATCGGCATATTGTTCTCGTTCATGATGTACTTTGCGGCGGGGGACAATACCGTTGCAGCGTCAGGCGAGAGAATCATGTCGATCTGTTTCCTGCGCGAATCATCAAGATACTGATGATTTCGGAGTTTTTGCAGCACGCCGGTATAGTATTCGCGTTCGTTATCATCCAGATGCTCCACATCCTCAAGATAATACATGGCATGATCGACTGCATCCCGAATATCTTCGGGTAAGATATACTCACCCTGCTCGATCATTCTGCGAATCTCTTTTGCGGCCTGCGCCCATGTATAGCGGTAATTGCCTTTCTTATCAGCGGAAATAATGTGAATGCCTTTGCTGTCATAGCCCACATTCGGCATATCCGGACCGGAATGACCGCCGATCCCATATTCTTTCTCGAGAAATACGGCAA
>JAFWUX010000222.1 GCA_017523995.1 Oscillospiraceae bacterium
CCCCTCTCCGAAAAACGATCCACCGGATCGTTTTATCGGATTCACCCCTGCGGAGCTCCTGACGCCGGGGAGTTTCGCCGTCTGCGGACGGCGACCAGAGGCTCCTCGCCTCTGGACTCATCGCAAACTTTTGAAAAAGTTTGATCAAAACTTTCGTTATGTTGTGCGCCGGCAGCGTGTTCGATATCCGGCGGCGTTTTTCTGTTATCACGCATAAAAATGGGAGTCCAGAGGGATAGTATCCCTCTGGCGGGAGTTTGAGGGCAGCGCCCTCAATATGAATCCGTCGGAGACACCTTAATACGCCGCGCGGTCGGCGGAGATGACGTCGCGGACGGTGCGCAGGCGGTTCAGCAGCGTATCAAGCTGCTCCGCGGAGCTGACCGAAACCGTTGCGTGAATCATCGCATTTCCGTCCTTTTTCATGTGCAGATTGAAATTCGACACCGGCAGATGCGCCTCGCCGATCACCTGCGAAACATCGTTCAGCAGATTCATGCTGTTGACGCAGAGGATCTCAATATTCGCCTTCATCTCCGCGGCCGGTGCATTCGATGCCCATGTCGCCGCGACCCAGCGCTGCATCTCCGCGGGATCGTTCTTCGCCAAAGCCTCCTGATACTTCCGGCACTGCTGCGTGTGAATCGTGATGCCGTGTCCCATTGTTGTAAAGCCGACAATCTTCTCGCCCTGCAGCGGCGAACAGCACCGCGCAAGCTTCACTTCCAGATTGTTGATGCCGTCCACGATGATGCCCGTGCTGCTCTTTGCAGGCTTGCGCATCTCCGTGAGCTGCTCCTGCGTGAGATTCGGCGCCTCTGCGGGCGCAAACCGCTTGATGTAATACTCGCGGATGCGCGGCATGGTCTTTGTCAGCGAAAGGCCGCCGTATCCCACTGCTGCATAGAAATCGTCGAGCGATTCGCAGTTCGGCTGGTGCAGATCTTCGCGGACAATCGCCGAAAGCTGCTCCGGTGTGATCTGGATATGCATGCGGCGGCATTCGTGCTCGATGCTCGCCTTTCCGGCTGCGATGTTCTCCGGTCTGCGCTCGCGCTTGAACCACGAACGAATCTTCGCGCGCGCTTCATTTGTCCGGACAATATCGAGCCAGTTGCGGTTCGGGCCCTTGTTCGGGTCCTTGCTCGTCTGAATCTCGCAGATTTCGCCCGTATTCAGGCGGTAGGAGAGCGGCACGATCTTGCCGTCCACCTTTGCGCCCGTACATTTGTGGCCGATCTGCGTGTGAATGTGATATGCAAAGTCGATGACCGTTGAACCGATCGGCAGGCTGATCGAATCGCCCTTCGGCGTCATGACGACGACGTCCTCCGGCGCAATATCGTTCTTAATCGTTGCGACAAGCTCCTCGGGATCATCACTCGCCTGCTGCGTCTCGAGCACCTGACGAATCCACGCAATGCGCGAATCCATGACCGAATTGCCCTCGATCCGCTCCTTGTACTTCCAGTGCGCTGCAACGCCGTATTCCGCATTTGCGTGCATTTCCCATGTGCGGATCTGCACCTCGAACGGGATGCCCTCCTTGCCGAGCACGGATGTGTGCAGCGACTGATAGCCGTTTGCCTTTGAGTTCGCAATAT
Source organism: Oscillospiraceae bacterium (assembly GCA_017523995.1). Next base: position 1,605 of record JAFWUX010000222.1, read on the forward strand.
AATCCTTAAAGCGGTTCGGGATCGGGCGGAACATATCGTGGATCATGCCGAGCACGCTGTAGCACTCGTTGACGGTTGTCACGATCACGCGCACCGCGTATTTATCGTAGATTTCGTCGATGGATTTGTGGTTGATGTAGACCTTTTTGTAGATGCCGTAAATGCTCTTGACACGCCCGTCGATCTGCGGCGGCGCGACAAAATCCAGCGAACGGAACCGCTCGGCAATCCGCTGCTTGATGCTCTCGATGAAAGCCTCGCGCTCCTCTTTTTTGTTGTTGAGCAGGCTCTCGATCTCCTCATAGGCGTAGGGGTCGAGATAGTAAAAGGACAAATCCTCGAGCTCCTCCTGCACGGAGGTGATGCCGAGACGGTGCGCGATCGGCGCATAGACATTCATCGTCTCGAAGGCGGTGTTGTGCTGCTTGTGCAGCGGACGGTACTGCAGTGTGCGCATGTTGTGCAGACGGTCCGCGAGCTTGATGATCATGACGCGGATATCCTGCGACATCGCAAGCAGAATCTTCATCACGTTTTCCGCCTGCTGCTGCTCCTTTGTAAAGGTCGGGACTTTGGCAAGCTTTGTCACGCCCTCGACCAGCATCGCGACATCGTGACCGAACCGCTTTTGCACATCCTCGCGCGTCGCGGCGGTATCCTCGACCACATCGTGCAGGAGCGCCGCACAGAGCGTGTCGGTATCCATGCCGAGCTCCAGCAGGATATACGCGACCGCGACCGGATGAATGATATACGGCTCGCCGGAGGAACGAACCTGTCCCTCGTGACACTGCGCCGCATATTCATACGCCGCGATCAGCTTGCTGATATCATACTGTCTGTCATCGGTCAGAATCTTTGCGATGATCATATCAATTGTATATGTCTCATTATGAAATTCCGGCATAGAAATATCTCCTTTCTGTCTCAGTCCTCATGACCCTCTGTCATATCCGTTATCGGTATCGCTGCGCGATGTTTTTGGCAGTCTGTGAATTGCTTTGCAATTCACTTAGGGGCGCCCTCTATCGCAGGGCTCCCCTCTCCGAAAAACGATCCGCCGGATCGTTTTTTCGGATTCACCCCTGCGGAGCTCCTGACGCTGGGAAGTTTCGCTCTCTGCGGAGAGCGACCAAAGGGCGCTGCCCTTTGGAAACCTGCAAACTTTTGAAAAAGTTTGATCAAAACTTTTATATTGACGTCTCGGCAGTGCTATGCGTAACCGGAATGCTTTAGCAATACGGAGCCGCGCACGGCGCGGTGAAAAAGTTTGATCAAAACTTTCATATTGACGTTCCGCAGAGCCTCAGGACGCCGCCTCTTTGGCAAGCGCCCAGATTTTACGGTACGATTCCGATTCATCCAGCTCGCGCTTCTGCGTCACGGGCAGCTTCGAGAGCGTCTCCGTGACCGCATCAAACCGCAGCAGATTGAGTTCGCTGAAAATATCCGCGATCATTCTGGCGCGGCAGCGGTTCATGCCCTTGCTCTGCAGCGCCGAGCAGATCTGCTGCACGGTCATCGGCATGCGCTGCACAAGCTGATACACCGCAATCAGATCATTCCGGTGCGGGCACATTCTCTGATAATAAGCGGGTGCCGGCAGCTGCTCGCCGCGGCAGTATGCCTCATATGCAGACTGCGCCGCGATCGCCTGCTCCTGCGCCGCCTGCGATGTGCGCCAGTCCTCGGCACGCAGTGTCAGCGACTGCCTGCCCATGTATTCCTTGACATCCGCGGAGATCAGCACGTCAATCTGCATGCCCGCCGCGATGCCGGTCTCCTCCGGCTTCAGGCGGAACATCAGCACCTCATGCTGCACATTCCCGCTGCGCAGACGCAGCTTCGTATGCGTCCCGCCTGAGAGCGGCAGCACCTCCGTCACCGTCATATTGCTCAGCACAAACATCGGCTTGGGATTGCCCATGCCGAAGGGCTCGAGCACGGAAAGTCCCCCGACGTTCTCCGGCGTCAGCATCTGCGGTTCCAGTGCGCGGACAGCCTCCGCCGTCAGCACCGGCATGACGGGATTGTGTTCCGCCGCATAGCGCTGGATTGCCGCACAGAACGCATCCTTCTCCGATTCCGCGACGGTGAATCCGCCTGCACCGGGATGCCCGCCGTAGCGCAGCAGATGCGCCTCGCATGCCTTCAGGCACTCGAACACCGAGAATTCCCCGAAGCTGCGCGCCGAGCCGCGGTAGCCGTCCTCCTCCTTCGACATCAGGAAGCAGGGCTTGCCGAAGCGCTCCAGCAGCCGCGCCGCCACAATGCCGATCACGCCGTGATGCCAGTTTTCTCCGGCAAACACAAGCACACGTTCGCTCAGCAGGCCGGGATTTGCGCGAATCTCGTCAAGAATCTGATCGGTGATCTCCTGCTCGGTGACACGCCGGTCCTGATTGAGCGTGTGAATTTCGCCCGCGAGCACCTGCGCCTCATCGGGATCATCCGTGAGCAGCAGCTTTGCCGCAAGCGATGCCGTTGCAAATCTGCCCGCCGCATTGATGCGCGGAATGAGCTGGAACGCCGCCGTCTGCGCGGAGACCGGTGTCCCCTCCTCAATGCCGCAGACCGCCATCAGCGAGATCAGTCCCATGCGCTCCGTATTCTCCAGCAGCTTTAATCCGCGCTGCACGATAAATCTGTTTTCGCCGTCCAGCGGCATGACATCCGCGATGGTCGCGAGCGCCGCCAGATCGCCGAACTGCTCGAGCGCCGGTTCCCATTCGCCGCCGTCGAGCGCCGCAATCAGCTTGAGCACCACAACCGCGCCGCAGATCGTCTTATAGGGCGAGAGGCAGTCCGGACGGAACGGATCGACCACGGCAACCGCCTCCGGCAGTTCATCGCCCGGGCGGTGGTGGTCGGTGACAACCAGCTCCATGCCGAGTTTGCGGATGACCTTCGCCTCCTCAATCGCGGAGATGCCGTTATCCACTGTGATGATCAGCGAGACGCCCTCCTCATGCAGCCGGCGGATCGTATCCGCGCGCATGCCGTAGCCCTCCTTGCGCGTCGGGATATACCATGTTGCATTGGCGCCTGCACAGAGCAGCCAGTCCGTCAGCATGACGGTCGAGGTCACGCCGTCGCAGTCATAATCCCCGTAGACGCAGATGCGCTCGCCGCTGTCCACTGCCGCCAGAATGCGCTCCGCGGCGCGGTCCATATCCCGCAGCAGAAAAGGGTCCGTCATCTCCGAGACATTGAGCAGCTCCGCCGCCGATTCCACGCTTTCGATCCCGCGCGAGACCAGCACCTCTGCACACAGCTGCGTAATGCCGCCCTGCCGGTGCAGCTGCTCCGCCTTTTTGACATCCGGCGCCCCGATTTTCCATCGTTTCAGCAAGCTCCGTCACCTTCGCTTTCTTCCTCAGTCTATAATTATCCTATTTTATTAGTATACCATTTTTAAGCAAAAAATGCAAGTATGCAAGTGCATTTCAACGGTTGATACAAAAAAAGCCCGCACAGGGAAAATCCCCTGTGCGGGCTTACAAAAGATCACTTTTTCTTGTTGTTCTTGTCAGATTTTTCGTCCTTCTTGTCATCGTCGGAAGCTTCATCTGTCTTTTCAGCTGCTTCTGCTTCCAGAACACGCATTGCATTGCGCTTGCGGGTCTCCTCAACCAGCGCCTGAATGGAAGCGTAGCCGAGGTAGATCATCAGCAGAATCGCCTCAATGCCGAAGATCGGGACGATTGCGCTGGAAATGCCGCCCTTGATCGTGGTTGCGACCTCAGAGGTTGCCGGAACCAGAATGTTGTAGGCATCTGCAAGCGAGACATTGCGGTAGTAGTCATCTGCGGTATCGTTGACAATGTCGATGAGCTTGAGCACCTTATCATTGAGCTTTTCGAGATCCTTCTCGATGCGCTCTGCCTTATCCTTGCCGCCTGCTGCGCTCTTTTTGAGTGTTGCAAGGCGCTGCTTGTAGTAAGCGATATCCTGATTGGTCTCGGAAAGCGCAGCCTGCGCGGAGATCTTGCGGTTGATCAGCTTATCGTATTCATCCGATGCGACGGTCGATTCGGTGTTCGCGATGCTGTCGCTGAAGATGATGACCTGATCCTTTTCGTAGGCATCGAATGCGTTTTCGATCGCGGCGAGCGTTTCCTTATCGGTTGTCTGCTGGAGCTCGAGGTTCTCAATGCGGTATTCGTAATAGGTCTGCAGTCTTTCCTTATCCTTGGAGACATTGTTGACGTTGAGGTAGGAGGAGATCAGGTCGAGATCCAGGGTCTGGACGGAGGAAATCTCCGCCTTGAGGTCTGCGAAGGTGTAGCCGGTGACAGAGGAGCGGAACCGCGTGGTATCATCGGTCGAGAGATTGTTCACATAGCGGTTCAGGGTCTTCAGCTCGGTGCGGAACATGTCAACCGCCTGTGCGTAGTCATATTCGGTGTAATCCATGCCTGCGAGGTTGTTGCCGAGTGCTTCGTTGTAGCCGTACTGCTCGAAGTAGTAATCGCGGTAGGCATCGAGCATCGCGTTCAGAATCTGCACGGCATCGGCACGGCGGAGCTTGGATTCCTTATAGTTGAAGGTGATGTTGTACTGCGTGGAGACCCACGATACATCCAGCATGGCCTGTGCGGCTGCGAGCTGACCGTTTGTTGAGGTCTCATAGACATTCTTATATGTGTTCATGCGCTGATAGGCGTTTTCCGGAATGATGCCCTCGATCTGGATGCCGCGGCGAACCGGCTCGAGCAGCTCAAGCTCCATATTGCACTGCTGCAGTGCGCTCTCAATAATCTGCGGAGCTTTCAGCGTATTGGGATCAAAATCGGTGCCGTCCGGATTTTTGCCCTTTTCAATGCCCTTGTGCGTAAAGCTGACAATCGCATGCACCGGTGTCATGGACGTTGTGCGGAAAAACACGCTGACGCCGGCAATCAGTCCGCCGACGATAACCGCGACCAGAAACCATACCGTAAAGTATTTTTTGAGTTTCCGGATGATCGCGGAAAAAGAAACAACAACTTCGTCTTCTTTCTTTTCCTCCTGCTTGAGGATCAGATTGACATTCTGCTCCGCCATGGATAAGCCTCCGTTTCGTTTTTTTACATCATGCCGTTCAAGCGGACATGTGGTTTTAGTATAGCACATTTCAAAATTCAATGCAAGAAGAATCCGCAGGGCACCGGGATTTTCTCCTTTTTGCACAAAAACCGCAATATGCGTCCTCTGATTTCGGAATGTATTTTCCCGTATTCTGCGCAAAAAACGGCTGTAAAAATGCTCCGTTTTGAATTTGGCATTTTCTCTGCAATTCGCTTGACAATACTGCAAAATTATGGTATGATATACTAAATACCGGTTACATATAGATATTCGGTTTTTGATCACGATATACTTACTATCAGCAAGGAGGCATTGTCATGTATTCCAAGGATGATATCCGTCATCAGGAGCTCGTAAAACAAGGAGAGCAGCTTGAGCATCTGCTCCAGAGCACCGATCATTCCGAGCAGGATAAACAGGCCGCACTGATGGACTATCTCAATCTGCTCAACTCCGAACGCGCATCTGATCTCGGCATCACTTTTACTGCGCGGATGCTGGAACGGATCACGGCGGCATTTGAAGCGCATCCGACGGCAGATCTTGCGGTCGATCAGCTCTATACATGTCTGCTGCTGCAGCAGTTCCACTCCATGCAGTTTGATTCATGGCGTGCGCACCCTGCAATCGAAAAGTGTCAGAACGCGCTGACCATGCTCGAAGCAGAGGGCAGATGGTCAGACTGCCTGCGCTACTGTCAGGATACCGCGAACACCTACGCGGAGATTCACTTCTGGCCGGAGGCGCTTGCATACTCCAGCCGCGCCTATACAAGTATGCGCGAGCTGCTCAAGCAGGATATCAAGGTGCTCGAAAACGGCGAGCTGCTTGATCTTTCCGACAGCGCCTTTTCCGTCATCACCTGCGCCCTGCACACCGCGGACGGCGTCACGCCGGAAACTGAGGCGATTTTGCAGAAGGATCTCGGCTCCGAGGGCTATTCCGCCGTCTACGCCGAGGCGAAGGACGCGACCGATTCCGAGCCTGTCACCGATCCGGTTGAACAGACTGCCGAATACCTTGCAATCCGCATGGAGCTTGAGGAAAAGATCGACGAGGCACTCGAGCATGAGCGCGGATACTATGACTACTGCAAGGAATACTGGATGGCAAAGCGCATGATTCTGCGCAGCGACTACGGCATCCGCTGGAAGTCGCCCATTGTCCTCAATCCGAATGAGGAATTCCACTGAGAAAGGATATCTGATCCCGCAATGAAAAAACTGTTTCCCGTTTTCGCTGCATCTGTGCTGCTGCTCGCAGGCTGCGGCACCGGCTCCGCTGCTGAGGGCGGCAAATCCAGCGATAAGCTCTCAACGGTCGATGTCTGCGGCACATGGTGCGAGACGCGCTCGAACTGCACCGATACATACAAGTTCAAGGCGGATATGACCTATGACCGCACAATCACCTATACCGACGGCTCCGGCACGGACAGCAGTGTCCATGATAACTGGTCGCTGACGGACGATACCATTTCGATCCATGCCACGGAATTCGGGCAGGTCACGGATTACAAAATCGCAATCGACGGCAGCACGATGACATGGTCAACCGGCGATACGCAGATTGTATTCCAGAAGGTATCGTAAGGAGGCTGGCGGATGTTCCGGAAACTTGCAAGAATCAAACAGCAGCTCCCGCAGGCGGAATGCATTGACATCCTGAAAGCGGAACCGCGCGGGGTGCTCTCCGTGCTCGGCGATGACGGCTATCCCTACGGCATGCCGCTCAATCACTACTATTGTGAGGCGGACGGCAAAATCTATTTCCACAGCGGGAAAACCGGTCATAAGGTCGATGCGATCATGCGCGAGCCGAAAGTCTCGTTCTGCGTCTGCGATCAGGGCGTGCGTGAGGACGGCGACTGGGCACTGACCTTCCGCAGCGTGATTGTGTTCGGGAAAATCGAGATCGTGGAGGACTATGACCGCATCATCGAGATCAGCCGCGCGCTGAGCCATAAGTTCACGCAGGACGAAGCCTATATCGCGGATGAAGTGGAAAAGCACGGCAAACATACCCTCTGCTTCGCGCTCGTGCCGGAACAAATCTGCGGCAAGCGCGTCCACGAGAAATGAAATAAGGTATCTCCGATGGATCAAAAATGGGGCTCCGCCCCAAACCCCGCTTAAGGGATTTATCCCTTAAGAATCCCATTTTTATGCTTAGATAAGAGAAAGCCGCTCCGGTCAGCGATGATTGGAGCGGCTTGCTTTTATCCACATATAAACATGGGGGGTGGGCACAGTTTGCGCGGCAATACCGTAAATTCCAAATTATAGAGCCATCGGAGATACCGCTAAAGATGTATCCGCTGCGCGGATGCTATTTTATAATGAGGGAAGATACCCCGCTCCGCAGGGGTCTTCCCTCAAACTCCTATCTTCCCGAGCGTGAACGCTGAGGAGTTCCGTGCTCTGCGGAGCACGGCTTAGGGCGCTGCCCTAAGAACCCGCAAACTTTTGAAAAAGTTTGATCAAAACTTTTATTTTGACGCTCCGGCAGCGTACTGTCTGCCTAAGACAAAGCCGCTCCAATCAACGCCAATTGGAGCGGCTTCGTTTTATTTCAGTATAAACATGGGATTCCAAAGGGATAGTATCCCTTTGGCGGGGTTTGGGGCACAGTTTGCGCAGCAACACTGTAAGCCCCCATTCTTGATCCATCGGAGATACCGCTAACGCTTACGAAAGCGCTTCGACGAGTCTGACGAGGCGTTCCCGCAGGACGGCACGGCGTTCGCGGGCTGCGCGGACAACATGCTCCGGCGCCTTTTCCGTGAATCCCGGCTGATGCAGAAGCGTCTGCACCTGTTCGGCATCTCTGCGCAGCACCTCTGCCTCCTCCATGAGAAGCGCGTGCTGCCGGTCTCGGATCAGCGGCTGCTCAAACGGAATCGCGATGTGTGCGCGGCCGGTGACCACATGCATCGCATTCCGGAAGCGGTAATCCTGCCCGAATTCAAGTTCCTTTGCTCCGGCAAGCTGCTCGAAAAAGAGGCTGCTCGCCGAGAACAGATCCACATCCATTGTCTCAAAATAAAATTTTGCACGGAGCGTATTCGGGATATGCAGTGCCTTTCTGCTCCGGCGGACTGCCCGCAGCGCTTCCAGCACATGCTCGAAATCCCCGGCTGCCTGCGAATAATCAAGCGATGATTCATAGACCGGATATTCCGCGCTGATCACAGAGCTTTCGCAGTCGGTCAATGCCTGCCAGATTTCCTCCGTGACAAACGGCATGAACGGATGCAGCATGCAGAGCATCCGGCGAAGAACCCAGCAGAGCACCTGCTCAGATGCGGCTCTGCCGTTTAGATCTGCACGCAGACGCGCCCCTGCAAGCGCCAGATAGGTGCCGCTGAACGTCTGCCGGATGAAATGCGCGATGCGTTCCGCAGCCGCACCGAATGCGCCGCGTTCCATATCCGCATCGACATCGCCCGCCAGCTGATTGCAGCGCGCAACGATCCACTGCTCCTCAATCCGCAGCGTCTCCGGCAGTCCGGTATACCGGAACGTGCCCGGTAAACTGCCGAGCACAAACCGTGCACAGTTCCAGAGCTTTTCTGCAAGCCGCTTTGCCGCGATCACCTGCGTTTCGCTCAGCCTGATATCCTTGCCCGCGGCAGAGCGGGAGATCAGCGCAAACCGCACCGCATCCGCGCCGTGATCTTCAATCAGTGCCAGCGGATCATATCCGTTTCGGCGCGCTGCCGTGATCTTTTTGCCGGAAGAATCGCGCACGAGACCGTGCAGCACAACCTGCCGGAACGGCATCTGATCGGTCTGGCGCATGGCGGCTGCCAGCATGCCGGAAACCCACGGCGTCACGAGATCATAGCCGGTGACAAGCGTATCCGCAGGATAGTAATACTGCAGATCGTCCGTGCGCTCGGGATAGCCGAGCAGCGCAAACGGCAGCAGCGATGCAGCAAATCCGGTCTCGAGGGTATCCGGATCGGGCTGCATGGCCTTGCCGCATTTCGGGCAGACTGCGCTTTTCTCCTCCGTAACGGTCATTTCGCCGCAATCCGCGCAATGGAACGCAGGGACGGGAATCCCGTGCCGCGCATGCCGCGAAATCCGCTGATCGTGCGCGTCGGTCAGGCGCTCGAGACAGCGTGCGGTGTATTGCGCCGGAATGATGCGGATATCGCCGGATTTCAGCGCCTCGGCAGCCGGTTCTGCAAATTCGGTGCTCCGCAGATACCACTGCGCCGCGATGCGCTTGGTGACTTCTGTTCCGCAGCGGCGGCAGACCGTTTTCCGGATGCTGCACGGCTCGGATTTGACCAGAAATCCGCCGTCCTTCAGATCGCGCAGGATTGCTTCACGCAGCTCTGTCAGCGATTTTCCGGCGTAGGCTGCGTATTCTGCGGAGACGGTTCCCTCCGGTGTCAGCAGCTCCGGAACCGGCAGTCCGCGCTTCACGGCAATCTCATAGGAATGCGCATCAAACGCGGGTGTCACGCGGCGGACACCTGTGCCGCTGTCCATTGACACGGCGCTGTCCGCAAGGACGGGAATCGCGCGCCCGCTCAGCGGCAGAAGCACGGTTTTCCCGATGATATTCTGATAGCGGATGTCCTTCTGATTGACCGCAGCGGCTGCATCCGCAAGCAGCGTTTCGGGCTCGGTTGTCATGAGAAAGAGATAGCCGGTGCCGTCTGCAAAAGGAAAGCGCAGATGCCAGCTTGTCCCCTGCTCCGTGCTGCCTGTGACATCAACCGCGGAAAGCGGCGCACGGCACTGCGGACACCAATCCGCAACGTGGCTGCCGCGATAGAGAAAGCCGTCCTCGTAATCGTTGACGAATGCGGTCTTGGCAGCGGCTCTGCATGCGGCGTCGGCGGTGTTCTGAATATTCGACCAGTCGCAGGAGCATCCGAGCTTCATCATCTGCCGGAACAAGGGCAGATCGGTCGGTTCGGCGGGCGCGGTACCCTCCGCAAACGTGAGCGCGGCGGTATCTGCGCACGGGAGCCAGCGCGCACTGCATCCGAGCATACGCATCCGGCGGATCAGGACATCCTGCACCGTGAAGCTGAACGCCTGACCAAGATGCATCTGTGCGGAGGCTTCCGGCGGCGGCATGACCAGTGCAAACGGCATCCGTTTCGGATCTGTATCCGCGCAGAAGCTGTGATCTCTCATCCACTTCTGATAAATCCTGCCCTCATAGGCATCCGGCTCACAATGTGCTGCGAGCATCCGCATACAAATCCCTCCCCATGCGCGTACGACGGGCGCACTGCCGTTTTTTCAGCATTTGCTCTTTTCCGTGTTTATTCCCTATTATATATGTATCGCAGTCGGAGCGCTCCGACTGTCAAAATTGCATAATATGACAACATAATTATAACAGTGATTTTGCGAATCGTCAAGCAATTTGCCGATATTCAGCAGATTGCACAATCTGATGCCGAAAAAAACCGTGTCGCAGGCAGTTGACAAATTCTGCAGATTGTGGTACTATTGTAGAAAGATAGATGTATTCTCAAAAAGAATACACAGAAGGAGGCTTTCATAATGTATGAACTGATGACACAGGCAGCGGCACTCCCGCTGGGCGATGACACGCCGATCGGGCTCTATGCGGTGCTCGGCATCGTGGCGCTCGGGCTCGTGATCGCATCCGTTCTGATGAGCAAAAAGGCAAAGCAGAACGAAAACAAAGACAAGACGGATAAGAAGCAATGAGCAGCAAGATCATCGCCCTGACCTTTGATGACGGGCCTGCTCCCGACACAACGCTCCCGATTCTCGAACTGCTGCGTGAATATCATGCAGCAGCATCGTTTTTTGTGCTCGGCAAGCATATCACGCGGAAAACCGTGCCGATTCTGCAGCAGGCGGATGCGCAGGGCTGCGAAATCTGCTCGCATTCCTTTTCGCATTCCGATATGACGCAGCTTTCTGCGGAGGAGATCCGCGCGGAGATCACCGAGACTGCAAAGCGCATCACCGATGCAATCGGGAAGCCGCCGCGCTTTTTCCGCCCGCCGTACATCGCCGTCAAGGATGAGATGTTCGATGTGATTCCGCTGCCCTTTATCGAGGGCTACGGCGTCCGCGATTTTGACGATGCCGTCAGCACAGAGGCGCGGATCGAGGGCGTACTGCAGAAAGCCGGTGACGGCAGAATCATCCTGCTGCACGATTTCACCGGCAATGCGCAGACCGTCGAGGCGCTGCGGGCACTGCTCCCTGCACTCAAAGCGGAGCACTATGAATTCGTCACCGTATCGCAGCTGTTCACGGAAAAGGACATCATTCCGAAACCGCACAACCGGATTTTGTATTCCTTCGCAGAGCAGACGCAGATGTATGCGCCTGACCGCTAAGGAACCGCGAAAGTGCCTCCGGCGGATTTATAATGGGGCTCTGCCCCAACAATGCTAACAACTTAAGGCGCACACGGCGAAGCCGAAATAAAAGTTTTGATCAAACTTTTTCAAAAGTTTGCGGGGTCGAGGGGCAGAGCCCTCGCCGCACTCCGCAGAGTGCGGAACGCCCCTGCTTTAGGAGCTCCGCAGGGGTGAATCCGATAAAACGATCCGGTGGATCGTTTTTCGGAGAGGGGAGCCCTGCGATAGAGGGCTCCCCTAAGTGAATTGCAGCGCAATTCACTGGGGAACGCAACATCTTAAGTTGTTGGCATTGCTGCCCCCAACCCCCCGCTTCGCCGGGAGGGGCATGGAGCAGAGCACCATTTGTAATCCATCGGAGATACCGAATCAATCAACGTTGCCCGAATCGACGAAACAGGAGGATAGTATGGAAACACCAATCACCGCAAAAACAATCTACAGTCAGCTCCGCGGCAGCTATGTGCTCGGCATTGTGCTGCTCGGAATCGTCGCGCTCGGCTGCGGCGGAGGCGGCATCTATTTCGGCATGTCGCTCGGCTGGAGCAACCTCATCACGATCATCATGCTGCTCATCGCGGCTGTCTGCCTGTTCTTCACGATTGTCTGTATCGTCAAGGCGGCGCGCGTCAAACAGCATCCGGCATTTATCCGGTACGGCTCTGCGGGGATGATCGCGGACAGAATCAATGCGGGGCTGCAGCAGCCGCGCTATACCGCGCATGCCGTGGACGGCAGTCACAAGCTCGTCACGCTGATCGGACAGGATTTCATCGTGTCATGTCTGGATTATGTCTCGTTCACTGAAATCGCGGATATCCGCAGAATTCAGGCAACCTACATGCCGGAGACCTTCATCGTTGCGGTGGGCAATCCGCTGGCAACGGCTGCTTCGCTCGCAATGCAGCACGCAGGCGACCGCTACTTGGAATCCAAAGGGCTCAACGAGAACACCCGCTTCGACTACCTGATCGTCACCAATTCCGCAGGCAAAACCGTGCGCTTCGGTGTGCATCATCAGGATGTGGCACAGGTGCTCACGATGCTGTATCAGGCAAACCCGAACATCCAGATCGACACAACCGCCTACCGGATGTAATCCGCGGCAGAAAGGACATCAGGATGCCGAACATCACGAAAGAGACCGTTCAGATGCAGCTCCGGCGCACGTTTTTTCCGGCGCTCGGCTCGCTCATCGTCATGCTGCTGATCTTTTCCGGTGCGACGAGATTCATGGCAAAGACCTTCGGCGCGGGGCATTTTCTCACATACGTGTTTTATGTCATGCTTGCGCTGCTGATCCTGTTCCTTGCCATGCTGATCGCGCGGATTGTGCTGATCGAGAAGCATCCGGCGCTCAAGCCGTTCGGTTCTTCCGATGCACTTGCGGACCGCATCAGCAGCGGCATGCAGAACCCGCCCTATGAAGCGGATTCCGCGGACGGCAAATCGCTCGTCACGCTGATTGCGCAGGATTTCATCGTCGGCGGCGAGGATTTCACAGGTCTGACTGAACTGAAGGACATCAAAAAACTGCACGCGACCTTTGTTCCGGAAGCTTTTGCGCTTGCGCACGGCGGTCAGGATGCGGTGCAGAAAAACCGCGCACGGGTCGCTTCCCATGCACCCGGCGCGATCCCGAATGCAGCGTTTGACTATATCATCATCACAAAAACCGATGGCAAGATGAAACGATTTTCAATTCCGCACGGCGACATGGAAAAAGTGCTCAGCTTCTTTGACACAGCTGCGCCGCACATCGAAATTGATCCGGTTGCTCGGAACATCTGAGCCGGCGCCGCGGATTGATCATTTGTTTTTATGAAACGCACCGGATACTACTGATTTAATAATACACGCAGTAAATTTATTACCGCAAAGCCGCTCCAAATCACCGCCAAACGCGGGCACGGGCGGCTTTTCTGCGCACTGTTCTCCCGCTGATTTTTGGTTATCTTGCACCGCGAAAAAATGGTGTGCACTACTGGAATATTGCATAAATGCGTCTGTTTCTGATTGTTTATGTCAACGATTTTTACAGGAAATATCAGATTTTATTGACAGCTTGTCCGGCTTGTGATATAATATTTATAGCACCTTTATTTGATGGGGGAAACCTATGACCGAAAGGAAGGACTAAAATGAAAAAGAAAAATCAAAAGCTGCTCGTGACAGCCGTTGTCACGCTCGTTGTGCTGATTGCACTCGCTGTTCCGGTGACCATTCACCACTATCAGAAGACCCTTTTGCGGCGAATCTCCGATTCCTACACCGAAAGCGCAAGCGCCACTTCGGAGAAGTACGATGGCAAGAAAATTACATTTTTGGCAGAGGTCGCAACGGTGGACATCTCTGAGAAACAGATGACCGTGGAACTGCGCGGATTCGCGAAGGATTCTTTCAAGAATGCCAATGTCGGATGCGTCACCACCTGCCACTGCTCCAATGACAAAGACCTCGATCGTCTGGCAAAGCTCAAGAATGCCGATAATGTCAAGGTCACCGGTACCGCACATCTCAAACCCTCAAACGGCATGCTGCTCATTGATGTCGATGTCGATAAGCTTTCGTAAGCAGGGTTAGCGGGGTTAGAGGTATCTCCGATGGATTTATAATGGGGACTCCGTCCCCAAACCCCTGCTGGGGATATTATCCCCAGACCCCATGTTTATACTGAAATAGAACGAAGCCGCTCCTGTTTTCGTAAATGGGAGCGGCTCTCAATTGCGCTGCCGGAGCGTCAATATAAAAGTTTTGATCAAACTTTTTCACCGCGCCGTGCGCGGCTCCGTATTGCTAAAGCATTCCGGTTTCGCATTACGCCGCCGGAGCGTCAATATAAAAGTTTTGATCAAACTTTTTCACCGCGCCGTGCGCGGCTCCGTATTGCTAAAGCATTCCGGTTTCGCATTACGCTGCCGGAGCGTCAATATAAAAGTTTTGATCATACTTTTTCAAAAGTTTGCGGAGTCCAGAGGCAGCGCCTCTGGTCGCTCTCCGCAGAGAGCGAAACTCCCTTTGCATATCAAGAGCTCGGGGGCTTGGGCGCCTGCGATAGAGGCGCCCATTTATAAATAGCATCCGCGAAGCGGATACTTCTTTTCAGAAGTATCTC
>JAFWUX010000223.1 GCA_017523995.1 Oscillospiraceae bacterium
GCAGTACCGTCACGGTGACCGGCGATCCGTCTGCCGACATCGGCGAAATGTTCGAGTTCATCAAGATCGAAACAACCGGAACCGGCACAGAGTTCATGGAGTCGGACGATCCGGAGCAGACAGAGCAGGCATTTGAGAGCGCGCGCCGGTATCTTGCTGCAAACGGAGGTGCTGAGGAGCCGTCAGCATGGGAAAATCTGGTCGGCATCTATAACGAAGCAGTCAGACAGCAGGCGGAATCAATGGAAGTGGAGTCAATATTGCCGAAAAGCGGACAAGGTACTCTCAAAAGTGAAAAGACGCTGGAATTGGGGGAATCAGGGGATAAACAACTGATTTTCGGATTTGAACTTCCTTATGATTACGAGTTTAATTTTTACAGAGATCACGTTAATGTATATGTGCTTTTTAAGATTCACTGTACGATTTCCCCGTCATTTACATTGAAACTTGCGAAGGATGCCACAGAGAACAGCAAAATTATGGAGCTCAACCCGGATAAACCTTATTCGGCTCTTTTGGAAAAGATCAATGCGAAGGTGAATGATAAGGATAAAGACGACAGCGATGCGCTGATCCGGAAAACGATTCCGCTGTGTGCAGGCTTGGATCTGTTATTTGAAGTGAATCTGACAGTTGCAGTCAGCGGTCAGATTCAAGTTGGCTGGTCCAAGGAGATGACGGTCGGACAAGCATTTTTGGAAGGCATTTGTTATCCGATCAGCGATGTGAAACCGCTGAAATGGACAAAGACCAATGTTCAGGGCGAAGTTGAAATGTCACTGGATATTAACTTCGGTGTTGTTTTGATGAAACTGGTTGATCTGAAAATCAGGGTTACGCTTGGTTTTGATGTTCTTGCCGAAGTAAGTCTTATGAACAAAAAGCATTGCAAGTACGGAACACCGGCGGCGAAAAGCACGATGTTTATGCCGTTTTACGAAACAGATGAACCGTCTGTTCATGCATGCGACATGGGATTGGATCTGAAAGTTGATGCAGGGATTCATGTAGGAGCGGTGCTGGCAGTTGGCTTTAAGTTGCCGGAGAAGGTTGAGACAGCCGCGCTGAAACATGGTTTTGTGAAACTCTTTAATGTCTTCGCTAAAATAAATTTTGAAAAAGAACTGACTTTGTTTGAAACAAACTATCACATCGGCGATTATCATGTTATGTCCAACAAAGGCGGTAAATATGCCGGCCTTCATTTTGTTGCGCAGCCATGCCCGAATGTTGCATATCGGACAACATTCAAAATACAGTTCACAAATATTCCGCCGGAAGCAAATGCGGCGATTCGGGTTGACGGTGATCTGTATGAGGTCCCGATCACTCCCAATACGCAAATGAACTTTTATGCAGCGCCGGGAAAACATGATTATTTCATGACGGTGGATTCAAAGCAGAGGGCTGCAGGTTCCTTTACCGTTCAGAATGAGCCGGTGACAATTGATATACCGGTCACCGATTCCATTGATGATGACGGAGGTACGCATCCGGAACCGAGCAATCCCACCACATCGACCGGACCGGCAGTGCCCGCTGTGACAACGACAGTGACAACGCCGGTGACCTTCCAGACGGCAACGGCTCCGGCAATTCATCCCGGCTATATCAATACGGAACTGATTCAGTTCGGTGACGGCATTTTCGGTACGCTTTCCGCAAACGGCGTTCTTTCGATCTCCGGCAGCGGCGATATGTATGATGATATGACCAGTTCGCCGGTTAAAAACGTGAAGGATGTGCGCCTGATCGTGATGATGGATGCGGATGAAGAACACGGATATGTGATCAATACGATCGGACCGCATGCATTTGACGGCATGGAAAATGCAGAGATCGCATACCTGCCGCGGCATATCACCGCAATCGGAGACAGTGCATTCCGCAACTGCTCCAGCCTGAAATATCTGCGCTACGGCGGGGAATACGACACTTCAACAACCTTTATTCTGCCGACAAATCTGACGAAGATCGGCAATGAGGCGTTCAGCGGATGCAAGTCCGCGGTGTTCGGGGATGTGGTGATCCCGAAAACTGTCACAACAATCGGTTACAGCGCATTTTCTGACTGCTTCGGCATCACTTCCGTGCTGGTGCCGGACGATGCACAGCCGACAGTCTGCGGTTCTGCATTCAACAACTGCGCACATCTGAAAAAAGCCGTTCTGGAAAAGGGTGTTCAGATCGTCGGCGCATATATCTTTTCGATGTGCTTCTCGCTGGAAGACATTACGATTCCGAATTTCAACACGCCGGAAGGCTTCCAGAGTACAAAAGGACATCACTTCTACGATTATTTCGGTTATTATCGTGAATCCTTTGACCTCGGCGATCAGCCGGAGCCTGTTCTGGTTTTCAATGATTCCGTATGGGGGCATTCAGAACGTTACTATATCCCGAGCACACTGCGAAATGTGACCGTGCTCGACGGAACAGAGATTCCGAATGCTTTCTTTACTGCACTTTCAGTCGTTGAGAATATCACAATACCGGAAGATGTGACAGCGATCGGAGAGTATGCATTCTATAATTGCTCTGCGCTGAAGGAAATTGAACTGCCGGAAGTGCTCGAAACAATCGGCAGAGAAGCATTCAGCGGATGCAAGTCCGTTGATTTCGGCAGACTGTTTCTGCCGGAAACCATCCGGTCAGTCGGCAATCATGCATTCTCTCAGTGCAGCGGGCTGACGGAGATTATTATTCCGGGCGATTCCGAAGTAAAAATGGACGCTTCTGCATTCAATTGCTGTGAGAACCTGAAAAAAGCAGTGATCTGCGACGGCGTGCAGCAAGGCAGCAGCATGTTCATCGGCTGCTTCTCGCTGGAAAGCATCGCGATTCCGAACTGTACGGGAACAGAACCGCTTCTCAGCACCATCTTCAATATCCCGCGTTTCTACGATTTCTTCGGACGATACCTGAATTATAAGGATGTTCCGACCTATGCAGAGTACGAGCGCATTTTTGTCACCAACGACAAGCGCGACTTTTTCTGCCTGCCGAAGACACTGAATCAGATTATTGTCACCGGCGGCGAAGATATTCCGGAAAGCTATTTCGCGCTGATTACGCCGCCTGTTTCCGTTGTACTGCCGTATTCTGCAAAGACGGTTTTGCAGAACGCATTCAAGGACAGTACTGCGCTGGAAGAAGCCTGCCTGATTGCAGAAGAAGGCGACTGGGATGATATTGACATTACAGAAACCGGCAATGAAACGCTTCTGAACAGCAATAAAATATACTGTCCGGTCATGGTGCTGGCAGATCCGGCAGACCGCAGGGTGAATGCCGGCAAAAAGGCGGTCTTCCGCGTTGCAGCAACCGGAAAGAATGCGCTGCGCTATCAGTGGCAGTATTCCGATGACGAAGAAAAAACATGGACGGATGCAGACTGCACCGAGAAAAAGTACGTCTTTGAGGCGGACGCGGCGATGGACGGCAGACTTGTCCGCTGCATCGTGACCGATGAAAAGGGCAACAAGCAGACGACGGAAAGCGCCCTTCTGACAGTCAGAGCAGACAAAACCGAATCCGGAAACAAGAAACCCGAAGGCTACTGTCCGGGAGATGCAGACGGAAACGGTGTTGTTGATGTCAGCGACGCGGTGCTGCTCGCGCGGTTCTGCGTGGAAGACCGGCATGTGAAGATCACGGATCTCGGACTGCTCAACGCCGATGTCAACGGCGACGGACAGGCGGATATGGAGGATCAGACTCTGATCGTGCTTTACATTGCCAAGCGCTTCAAGGAGTTCCCTGTCGAAAAAACCTGACGCGTATACAGTGGGAACAATCCGAAAAACAGAAGCAAATATACCACATATGCAAAAAGCACGGACTATTCCAGCGAATAGCCCGTGCTTTCTTTTCCGATTCACGCAGGATCCTGTTTCGGCGGGATCAGCTCATCCCAGGCGATTTCCTTTCCGGCAACCTGCCGTTCCGTGTAATAAATGAGAATATATTGCGCGTCCTCAACGGTGAGCACGCCGTCCTGCGTGACGTCAACCGCCTTGAACTGCGCGTCGGTCAGACTGATCGGATTGCCCGCGAACTGCTCGGTATAGTTGATCAGAGCGAGCTGCGCGTCCTGAACGCTGACCACGCCGTCCTCATTCACATCACCGCGCAGGAAGTCCGGTTCGCTGCCGGTTCCGAGCTGCACCGCGCCGTCTGTGCAGGCGGCGGTCATTTTGTTCGCATCCTTATCGAGGAAATCGGGCTTGCTGAATGCGATCGGATAGCTGTCCGGCTGCGCGCCGTCCGCAACGGTAAAGACCAGCGTGAACAGCACGCCCGTGCCGCTGTAATTCTCTGCTGCGAGGAAATCGCCGAAGCTGACGCGGTAGCTGCCGCTGTTTTTGACCGGTGCAGGGAAATTCGCCGGCGCAAGATCGGCATTGTATTCGATCTCTTTCAGGATCAGCGCATCGGCATTCCAATTGACAAAAACGCTGCCGACTGCATAGCCGGTGTTGCGGTCTGCCGAGACCGGTACGCGGACTTCCTGACCGGCTTCCGTCTTGCAGGAAACAGTTTCCGCATGCAGCATAAACTGCGCAGCTGCGGTTGTTTCGGCGACGGAAGGCGTCGTGTCCGAAGCGGTCGCGGAAGTGGTCTCGGACGATGTTGTGACCGGTTCGGTCGTTGTTGCATTGGTCGAAGTTGTGACCGGTTCGGTCGTTGCCGCATTGGTCGAGGTGCTGACCGGTTCGGTCGTGGTCACATTGGTCGAAGTTGTGACCGGCTCGGTCGTGGTCACATTGGTCGAGGTGCTGACCGGTTCGGTCGTTGCCGCATTGGTCGAGGTGTTGACCGGTTCGGTCGTGGTAACATTGGTCGAAGTTGTGACCGGCTCTGTCGTTGCCGCATTGGTCGAAGTTGTGACCGGCTCTGTCGTTGCCGCATTGGTCGAAGTCGTGACCGGTTCGGTCGTTGTTGTATTGGTCGAAGTCGTAACCGGTTCGGTCGTTGCCGCATTGGTCGAAGTTGTGACCGGCTCTGTCGTTGCCGCATTGGTCGAAGTGGGGACCGGCTCTGTCGTTGCTGCATTGGTCGAAGTGGAGACCGGCTCTGTCGTTGCTGCATTGGTCGAAGTGCTGACCGGTTCGGTCGTTGCTGCATTGGTTGAAGTCACGATCGGCTCTGTTGTCGTCGCAATGTTCTCGCCCAGCACGATCGCGCTGTTTTCACAGGCAGATGCGACCTTGTTCATGTCCTTATCGACAAAATCCGGCTTGATGAATGTGACCGGATAGGTGTCCGGCTGCGCACCGTCCGCGACGGTAAAGACCAGCGTGAACAGCACGCCTGTACCGGCAAAATTCTCTGTTGCGAGATAATCGCCGAAGCTGACGCGATAGCTGCCGCTGTTCTGGATCGGCGCAGGATAATTTGCGGGTGCAAGTTCATTGTTGTACTCGACCGCCTTCAGGATCAGCGCATCCGCATTCCAGTGAACGGTGACGGCGCCGACCGCATAGCCTGCATTTTTGTCCGCACGCACCGGCATGCGGATCTCCTGCGCGCCTGTGACCGCGGAAGTCACCTGCTCGGCGGACAGCCGGATCTTTGCGTCGGCTGCGGATGTGGGCGTGGTGGCGGTGGTTCCGGTGCTGGTGTCCTGACCGGTCGTGCCGGTTCCGGACTGACTTTCGGTTGAAGAAGTGCCGGTTTCGGAAACGGAAGAATCTGTCGTGTTGCCGGTTGTATTTGCGGTGGTATTCGCAGTCGTATTGCCGGTGGTATTGGCGGTTGTATTTGCAGTCGTATTCGCGGCAGTATTTTCGGTCGTATTAGTAGTTGTATTTGTAGTTGTATTGCCGGTCGTATTTGTCGTGATATTTGCCGCGGATGTTGCCTGTGCGGTTGTGGTAGTCATTGCCGCAGTTGTGGTTGTCTGTGCGGTTGTGGTGGTAGTAGCCGCCGCAGTTGTAGTTGTCCGCGCGGTTGTAGTCGTCGCCGCCGCAGTTGTCGTGGTCTGCGCAGTTGTGGTCGTTGCCGCCGCAGTTGTCGTACTCCGCGCGGTCGTCGTCGTTGCCGCCGCAGTTGTAGTTGTCCGCGCGGTCGTGGATGTTGTCGCCGCAGTTGTCGTACTCTGCGCGGTCGTAGTCGTCACCGCCGAAGTTGTCGTGATCCGCGCAGTCGTGGTCGTTGCCGCCGCGGTTGTAGTTGTTTGCGCGGTTGTGGTGGTAGTAGCCGCCGCAGTTGTAGTTGTCCGCGCGGTCGTGGTGGTAGCCGCCGCAGTTGTCGTTGTCTGCGCGGTCGTGGATGTTGCCGCCGCGGTTGTAGTTGTTTGCGCAGTCGTGGTCGTCGCCGCCGTAGTTGTCGTTGTCTGCGCGGTCGTGGCCGTCGTTTCCGCCGCAGTTGTTGTCGTTTCGGCAGATGCCGTTGTGAGGGCATCCTTTGTCAGCAGCACCGCGCCGTCCGCGCAGGAAGCTTTCAGCGTATTCATCCCCGCATCCAGAAAATCGGGCTTTGTCAGCGTGACCGGATAAGTCTCCGGCGCTGCATTTTCCGCCGCGGTGAACACCAGCGTAAACAGCACGCCCGTTCCGGCAAGATTCTCCGTTGCGAGGTAATCGCCGAAGCTGACGCGGTAGCTGCCGCTGTTTTTGACCGGTGCGGGGAAATTCGCCGGCGCAAGATCGGCATTGTATTCGACCGCATTCAAAATCAGCGCATCTGCGTCCCAATTGACATGCACAGAACCGACCGTATAGCCGGAATTTGTCTCCGCAGTGACCGGCACGCGAATCTCCGTGTCAGCGCCGATCACGCCGGATGCGCTGCCCGCGGCAATGGCAATATCCGCCTGTTCCGTCAGCGTGACCGTTCCGCTGTGCAGCTCGGTTTGCAGCAGCGAGACATCCATATCGCAGATGCCCTTGTCGGTCAGCGTGACCGGATAGCTGCCGGCTTTCGCGCCCTCATTGACGGTAAATTCCAGCACAAAAAATTCGCCGGTACCGGTGAAGCTTTCGGTGCTCGTGAAGCTGCCGAACGCGAGCCGGCAGGTACCGCTTTTGCCGTCGATCGGCGCGGGATCGTTTTCCGGTGCGAGTTCGGCGTCGTAGGTAACGCCGGTGAGCGTCAGCGCATCGCTGTCCCATGAAACATCCATGACGCCGGCAGCGTAGCCCGCATTTTCATCCGCGCGGATCGGCATGCGGATGATTTCGCCGGCGGTACACTCCGCCGTGACCGTTTCCGCTGATAACACCAGATCGGCAGCGGCATATGCCGGAAGCGGAACCGCCGTCAGCAGCATGACCGCAGCGGTCGTAAAAGCAGCAAGCTGTGTTTTCATCATCGTTCTCCTTACCTGATACGTTATGACTTTTAATTGACAAAATTGCATACAGCATATTTATTTTAACTGCTTTTTGTGAAAATGTCAAGTGATTCGTAAAGAAAAAACATCAGGGACTTGCTTTGCTGAAATTTTCAGCAGATACGCGAAACGGCACCGCTCCGTTCTGACATTTTGTCAGAATGTCTGAATTTGTGGCATTTGCATGCGAAATGATTACTTTTTTGCATCAACATCAAAAAAGTAAAGCGAATAACTTGAAAAGTTCAGAGTTTCATGCTATAATAAGACCGGTATTCTGATTCAGCTTGGAATACGCGGAATAACAGGTCATAAGGAGGATCAACATGAATCGGATGAAAATGCTCGCGTTTCTCAGTGCGGCATGTCTGACGTTCACAGGCGGCGCAGGAGCATTCCCGCTGCAGCCCGCGATGACGGTGTTTGCGGAAGACACGGGAACCGCTGCAAGCTCCGGCGAATGCGGCGCGGCGGGGGATAACCTCAAATGGGAGTATGACGGAAACGGCACGCTGACGATTTCCGGCAGCGGCGCAATGAAAAATTACAGCTACAGCGATGATGCACCGTGGAAGAAATCGCTCGGAAGCAGTATCAAAACTGTTGTCATGAAAGAGGGCGTGACCTCTGTCGGTGCCTATGCGTTCTACAGCCACAGTGCGCTGGAGCAGGTGACGCTGCCGGAAAGCCTGACCGAAATCGGTTCTTCCGCTTTCAGTTCCTGCAGAAAGCTGAAAAGCATTTCGGTTCCTGCCGGCGTGGAAAAGATCGGCAGCAGTGCATTCGGCTATACAGATGCGCTGGAGCGGATCGACGTTGCGGCGGACAATGCAAATTACTGCTCCGTTGACGGCGTATTCTTTAACAAAGCGCAGACAACCCTTTATAATTATCCGCGCAGCAAAGAGGGAACTTCTTATGTCATTCCGGACACCGTGACATACATCAATTCCAATGCTTTTTACTATACGAATTACCTGAAAACCGTGACAATTCCGGAGAGTGTGATCGGAATCGGCGATTATAATTTCTACCGCTGCGCGGAGCTGACAGAGCTTGCCATTCCGAGCAAGGTCACGCTTTACACATACAGCAGAGTTGTGCGTGGCTGCCCGAAGCTTGAGAAGCTCACAGTCAGTGCGGACAATGCTTCCTGCTGTGCAGTTGACAATGTGCTGTTCATGAAGGATATGAAAACGCTGCTGTGCTATGCAGCCGGAAAGCCGGAGGCTTCTTATACGGTTCCGGATACTGTGACAAACCTTTCGGAATATGCATTTTCGTATAATGGGAATCTGAAGGAGGTCACGCTGCCTTCCGGTATCACGAAGCTTTCTGGAAGTTTGTTTTATAATTGCGATGCGCTGGAAAAGGTCACCCTGCCGGACAGCATCACAGAAATCGGAAACTATACATTCGGTTATTGCAAAAGCCTTTCGGAAATCGTGATTCCGGCGGGCGTGACGAAGATCGGTTCGAATGCGTTTTACAGCAATGATGCACTGACTGAAATCGACCTTCCGGTCACTGTGGAGGAGATCGAAAGCTATGCACTGAGCGCAGGCAAAAATCTGGAATCCGTTACGATCCGGAATCCGGAGTGCAAAATTTATGACAGCGCAAGTACGATCTCAAAGAGCGCTGTGATCTGCGGCGTTGCCGGTTCGACCGCGCAGGACTATGCCGAAAAATACAACCGCGAGTTCATGGAGATCGGAGAGACAGCGCTGCCGGCGGCTTCCGGTACCTTCGGCGAGGAGGACTGCCTCAAATGGGAATATGACGGGAACGGTACCCTGACAATCACCGGAACGGGCAAAATGCCGAACTATGCGGAAGGGGAATACTCGTCAAATCCCGATGCGCCGTGGAAGCGGTACAGAAACCTGATTCAGCATGCTGTGATCGGTGAGGGCGTGCAGAATGTCGGCGCGGATGCGTTCTACAAATGCAAAAAAATGACGGATATTTCGCTGCCGGATACGGTGGAAGACTTTGGATACTACTGCTTCTCCGGATGCGCAAGTCTTCAGAAGCTTGTGATTCCGGCAGGCGTCAAGGAGCTTGAAAACGGTTATAATTTTATTACCGGCTGCACCGCGCTGACCGCGATCGAAGCTTCGCCGGAAAATCCGGCATTCACCTCGCAGGACGGCGTGCTCTATACCAGGGATATGACAGGGATCGTGCGTTATCCTGCCGGAAAAACCGATCCGAAGGTCACGATTCCGGAGGGCATCACAACGATCGGGTCAGATGCATTTACAGACTGCCTGAATGTGCAGACGATCCGGCTGCCGGACAGCATGACGAGCGTTACTGCGCTGTATGGCTGCAAGAATCAGACTGCGTTTGAGATCGGAGAAAGCAACCCGAACTTCTCTGTGATTGACGGCGTGCTGTTCTCAAAGGACGGAAAGAGCATCGTGCGGTATCCGCTCGGAAAAGAGGGCGCATATGTGATTCCGGACGGAACGACCGGACTCTCGCAGCGTGCATTTGCAAATGCAGAAAAGCTCACAGAAGTCTACATGCCCGACAGTTTGGCGGAATGCGGTGCATTGTATCTGCCTTTTTATACTGAGTTCAGTCTTTTTGACTACTGCACCGCTCTGACATCGGTTCGGCTGCCTGACGGAATCAGGATGATCCCGTATGGTATGTTCGCAGAATGCAGCAGCCTGAAATCCGTCACGATTCCGGAGGGTGTTACGGATATCTGCACCTATGCATTTGCCGGCTGCAGCGCATTGTCAGATATCAAACTTCCGGAAAGCCTGCTGGATATTCGCCACGATGCGTTTGATAACTGCGGATTGAACAAATTGACACTGCCTGCCGGCATCGCTTATTTTGACAGCAGTGATTTCGGAAGCAGGCTGGATGTGGTTACGCTCATGAATCCGTTCTGCTACATCAAATCTTGCGGATGCAAGACACTTTGCGGTTATCGCGGTTCGACTGCGGAGACCTATGCTGCGGAACACAATCTCAACTTCATGCCGCTTGAGAGTGAGATCCCGGATATCCTGTTCACCGGAGACTGCGGTGCAAACGAAGACGATTATTATATGCCAAGCGACAGCCTCAAATGGTCTGTGAGCAAGGAGCATGAGCTGATCTTCACCGGCACGGGCGAAATGATGGATTACTTCCATATGACCGGCAGAACGATCCCGTGGGATCGTTTCGGCAAGGGCGGACAGATCACGCATGTTGTAGTCAGCAAAGACGTACCGACAATTGCCCATGATACATTCTATCAGATGGAGGATGTGATTCAGGTCACATTCTGGAATCCGGAAACTGACATTCAATGTTATAACCAGATTCCGGAAAATGTCGTGATTTACGGCTATGAGAAATCCACGGCGCATGATTTAGCGGACGAATACGGTTATCAGTTTGTTGCGCTGGAAGGCAATCCGCCGAATCTCACTGTGCCGGACACCACGACAACCACGACCGCCGCAACAACAACCACGACCACCACGACCTTCACCACCACAACCACCCCCGCAGTGACCACGACCGCGCTCACCGGCGAATGCGGCGCAGAGGGCAGCAATGTCACATGGACGCTTGCAGACGGCGTGCTGACGATCAGCGGCAAGGGTGCTATGAAAGATTACAGTAATAGCAAGCGCACCCCGTGGTATAATTCCAAAGATGTGCAGCGCATCATCATTGAGGACGGCGTTACGCATATCGGAGATGACGCATTTGGATTCTGCGAAAATCTGACGGAGATTTCGATTCCGGCAAGCTTGACCAGCATGGACGCCGGCAGTGTATTCTATGCCTGTGACGGTCTGACCAAAATTGAGGTTGCAGCAGATAATCCGAGCTTTGTCTCCAAAGACGGTGTGCTCTTTTCAAAGGACATGACAGAACTGCTCCGCTATCCGGCAGCAGAAGAAGGAACATCCTATGTGATACCGGACAGTGTGAAAACGATCAAAAAATATGCGTTTATGGATGCGAAAAAGCTGACGGAGATCAAGCTGCCGGACGGGCTGACAAGCATCGAAGACAAAGCATTCTTCAATGATAGTTTCCTGATTACTGTTTCCATTCCGGACAGTGTGGAAAATATCGGAAACGGCGTGTTTATTGGCTGTTTGCAGCTGAACGAAATTTCTGTCGGAGAAAAGAATCCGAATTATTGTTCGGAAAACGGCGTGCTGTATTCCAAGGACAAAACCGTTCTGGTGGCGTATCCGGCTGGAAATGACAGAACAGAATACACAATTCCGAATGGCGTTACAACAATTGCAGACAGTGCGTTCTACGATGCGATGAAGCTGACTAAGATTGCTGTTCCAGATGGGGTACTGACGATTTCAGAAGGTGCGTTCAATTGCTGCTTCAGTCTGTCAGATATCACGCTGCCGGAAAGCCTGACGGAGATTGGGAATATGGCTTTTAACTATTGCAGCAATCTGGAGGCAATTACAGTTCCGGGTAATGTAAAGAGTGTTGGCAGTTCCGGTTTCGGCTTATGCCAGAAGCTGACAGCAATTACGTTTGAGAATCCGAATTGTGAGATTTATGATTACAAAGGCACAATTCCTGAACAAGCTGCGATCCGCGGCTATGCAGATTCGACCGCGCAGGCATATGCGGAGAAATACAACCGCACATTTGAACTGCTGGAGGGCGAGCCGCCTGTTCCGGTCACAACTCCTGCCGTGACAACCACGACGAGTGAGACTACGACAGAATCCACCACAAGCGAAACCACGACAAGCGAGACCACGACAGAATCCACCACAAGCGAGACCACAACGAGCGAGACTACGACAGAATCCACCACCAGTGATACCACGACAAGCGAAACCACGACCGAAACCACATCAAGCGAAACAACATCAACCCAGACCACGCCGCCCGAAACCACCACGACGCCCACAAACGGCGACACGGACGGCGACGGCGAGATCAGCAACCGCGACGCAATGCTCCTGATCCGCTATGTCAACGGCTGGGACGGCATCGAGCTGGACACCGCCGCAGCCGATATCGACGGCGACGGCGAGGTCAGCAACCGCGATGCAATGATCCTGATCCGTTACGTCAACGGCTGGGAAGGCTACGACCAGTATTTCCAGTGATCCCGCAGCAAAACGGCAGCCTGTGTGAACTGCGCAGGCTGCCTTTGCCGCAGACTGATAGAAGGAGAAAAACATGAAGCGACTCAAATCTTTGCTCACCGCCGCAGCGATGATGCTGTCACTGTGCGGGGGCGTTCTGCCGCAGAATGCCGCGCTGCCGGTCTCTGCGGAAACGGATTCCGGCATATCATATGACGAGGAGACCGATACCCTGACACTGTCCGGAAAGCTTAACGGATTTCTCATGGATTATGGTTCTGCAAAGCACGTTGTCTGCAAAGAAGGAACGATCTTTCCGGAAAATTCCGCCATCTTTTTTGCGGGGAAGCAGCAGCTGGAAACCGTTGACCTTTCCAACGCGGATTTTTCGGGCGTAACAAACATGAGCCGGATGTTCAGCGGTTGCCGGAATCTGACATCTGTGAACCTCAACGGAATTGACACCCGAAATGTCGTGTCTATGAGCGAATTGTTTCTCGAGTGCCAATCACTGAAAGAAATGGATCTTCGTGTACTGGATACCTCTGCTGTTGAGGATGCTTCCGGTATATTCTTCGGATGCGAAAGTCTGAAAACGCTGAATCTTTCCGGCATGGATTTCCGGAACGCAGAATCTTTTTCCGGTATGTTCAAGTTCTGCACAATGCTGACGGATGTGGACCTCAGCTCCATACAAACACCGAATGTCAAAAACTTTGACGGCATGTTCTATGAATGCCCGAGCCTGACTTCGGTCGATTTCTCCGGAATGGACACCGGCAGTGCCGTCACAATGGCGGAAATGTTTCTGGACTGCAATTCACTCACGCAGCTTGATCTCAGCGGATTTGATACTGCAAATGTGAATGATATGACTGACATGTTCTTTCGCTGCACATCTCTGCAGGAACTTGATCTCGGTTCATTTGATACCGCTCGAGCCGCAAACACGAAAAGAATGTTCTCTGATTGCAGAAATCTGAATCGAATTATCGTGTCAGAGCTTTGGAATATGGAGAATGTCGAGGATTCGAGTGACATGTTCAAGCGCTGCGATATGTTGGGCGGCGGAAACGGTACAGGATATGACGGCACACATTTGGATGCAGAATATGCACGCATTGACACCGCAGATACACCGGGCTATCTGTCGCTGCGTTCGCAATTGGAGACCACTGCCGCACTGACCACTACAACTGAACCGGTCACCACGACAAACGAAACGACAGCCACGACCACAACAACTGCGGCTGTTACAACGACAGAAGCGACCACAACAACGGTCACGACGACCACGACCGCCGAGCCGAAAGCCGAAATTCAGATCGCCAAAGTGAACCCGGACGGCGAGTCGGTTCAGAGCGCGAAACTGAAACTTTCCTACGAAAGCTTCATCGGCAGCGAGAATACATTTGCAGAGGAAAATCTGGAATATGATCTTCATCTTGCCGTCCTCAATTTCGGCGAGCATGGCGAGAGCATCACATGGTATTCCGGCAGAAGACCGCTGACGATCCGGAATCTGCCGGACGGATATTATAAATTGCAGGAACTTTCTGCGCCCTCTGACTATGAAAAGGCAGAGGATATCCGGTTCGAGATCATCAACAAAAAAGCTGCGCTGATCGAGGAATCCGGCAAAAAAATTCCGGTTGAGGAGAATCTGATCGTCATGGTGGACGAGCCGGAGACAACCACGACGACCACGACAACTACTACGAC
This sequence comes from Oscillospiraceae bacterium, assembly GCA_017523995.1. The sequence continues at coordinate 14,155 of JAFWUX010000223.1, forward strand.
CACTACTACCACAACGACGACTACCACTACCACAACAACAACCACAACAACTACGACAACTACGACAACTACGACAACTACGACAACTACGACAACCACAACCACAACCACTACCACCACGACCACCACCGAGCCGGTCACCACAACGACCGAAGCCGTCACGACAACGGTGCTCACCACGACCGAACCGGTGACAACCACCGCCGTCACGGTCACAACACCCGCGCCGCGCGCCGATATCGAGATCGACAAGCAGGATCTCAGCGGGGAGCAGGTGGTCGGCGCTGTCCTGATGCTGAACGGCAAGGACGCCGACGGCAATGACATTCTGTTCCCGCAGAACGACCTCGAATACGGCATGGATACGGAGATCATCCTGAGCGATGAAAAGCAGCTCCAGTGGGTTTCCGGCAGCATGTCGCTGACCGTGCGAAATCTGCCGGAAGGTACGTATTATCTGCGCGAATCGGTCGCGCCGGACGGCTATGCGGCAGCGGATATGATCACATTCGAGATCAGCGGCGGCAAGATCGTCCGGATCAATGATGTCCCTGCGGATACGAATGCGGTCGTCATGGTCGATGAACGGCTCGAACCGGCTGCCACCACGACCGTCACCACGACCGCGCCGCCGGCAGGCATCCGGATCCACAAGCAGGATCTCGGCGGCAATGATCTTGCGGGCGCAGAGCTTTCGCTGAACGGTACGGACGCAGAAGGACTGAATATCTCGTTTGCGAGCCGGAATCTGGAATACGGCGCAGATACGAAGATCCTGCTGTCTGATACGGTCATGCTGCGGTGGATCACCGGCACAGAGCCGCTGACGATCCGGAACCTGAAGGACGGCACCTACGAGCTGTCTGAGATGACGGCGCCGGAAGGCTATGAGCGCGCGGCTGCCATGACCTTTGTGATCCGCAACGGCAGGATCGCCGCAGTCAACGATGCCGCGGCGGACACCGATGCGATCATCATGGTCGATGCGCAGATCACGACGACCACGACAACTGTCACCACGACCGAGCCGGTCACGACAACAACAACCACCACCACGACCGAGCCGGTCACGACTACAACAACGACCACGACAACCGAGCCGGTCACGACTACAACAACGACCACGACAACCGAGCCGGTCACGACAACAACAACGACCACGACAACCGAATCGGTCACGACAACAACAACGACCACCACGACCGAGCCGGTCACGACAACAACAACGACCACCACGACCGAGCCGGTCACGACAACAACAACGACCACCACGACCGAACCGGTCACGACGACAACGACGACCACAACGACCGAGCCGATCACGACGACAACGACCACAACGACCGAGCCGGTCACGACAACCACGACCACCACGACCGAGCCAGTCACGACAACAACGACCACAACGACCGAGCCGGTCACGACCACAACAACGACCACAACGACCGAACCGGTCACCACGACAACGGATACCACCACGACTGAATCCGAGACAACGACCTCGGAGACAACGACTGCTTCTGAAACAGCGCCGACTGTGACCGAGCCGACCGGCACGGAGCCCACGGGTACGGAACCGACCGGCACCGAACCGGCTGTCACAGAGCCGACCACGACCGAACCGCTCGCGGGCGATGTCAACGGGGACGGCACGGTGGACAATGCGGATGCGATGCGCCTGCGCCGGTATGTCAACGGCTGGAAGGACATCGACCTTGCGCCGGATACCGCGGATATCGACGGCGACGGTGAGGTGACGATCTGCGATGCGATGATCCTTGCGCGCTATGTCAGCGGCTGGGAAGGCTATGACCAATACTTCAAAAAGCGGGAATAAACCCGCAGAAAAACCGGCGGATCCTCATGCGGGATCTGCCGGTTTTTGCAGATTCAGGGCATCCGCATTTGGCATTTTCCCGCTTTGGCATATGGCAGGCAGCGGATCTGTCAAATGTAAGCGCCAACCATTCTAGGCTCCCTTAATAAAGAAACGAGCCGAGGGAAAATCCTCGGCTCTAAGTGTATCAATGTAACGCAAACTGTACACAACTGTATGAAACAGTGTAACGCCTACTGTAGCTCACTGTATGTTTGCCTGCAATATGCCGGCAGAGAGAAGCTCCACGGTAAGCGTAAACCCAATTTACGCGAATCAAGTTCTTCAGACAAAAGGAAATGTCCCCTGCATTGGCTCGGTTCAGACATCACTCAGCCCAGATCTCTGTTGGTTCTGCTTCATAAACGAGTATCATGGCATCGTACATATCTTCAGGAGCAAAATCAAGCTGATAGAACGGCTTAAAAAGCTTAATAATGATGTTGTACTGCTCACCAAGTGAGCCGGTTTTCATCGGATTGTGGATCTTTTCATATACAGGATCATTTTCCGGTACGGAGCTGAAATCAAGATAGCACATATTTTCATCAGTGTACTTTACCTGATAGGCAAGCGGGTCGTCAGAACAGAATTTGTGGATTTCACGGCCGTTTTTGCCCGGAAGATTATCTTTTGTGATGTAGAAATCAGTACCGATCGCGAAGTATGCTTCGCCGAGATCATCATGAAGGAATTTTCCGAGATAAGTAGCCCCGGAAGACCGGTTCTTTGTCATGTGACCGTTGTGACAGGAGAGCATGAGACGGCTGTCATGATCGTTTTCTTCAATACCGAGCGCCCACAACACATTTTCCTTCATCTGCGTGTCACGGTACAGAGACGAGAAGCGTTGTTTCTCGCGGTATTCCATATAGCATCTGAGCATATCAAACGCACGGCGGGCTGTCGCAAACTTTTCTTTTCCTGCCGCCGCTTCATATCTGCTCTGATCTGCATCCAGTTCCTTAGCTGATTCATCGATAAAAGAGATGATCTTATCATAATCTGATTTGCGGTAGGTATCTTCTTCTGTTCCGAAGAGTTCATCAAGGGACGATGATACTTCCGCTGCTTTTTCAGGAGCAGTCAGTGCGTAGAAATCTTTTATTACTTTGACAGCGCACATATCATTCTGTATATCTGCACCGTAGATGCGTACCTTGTCATTCTCAGCGGCCGTTTCGTTATATTCACGCATCCATTTGATAAGCGCGCACATCTCGTCTGTCCGGTAAATACGGTACCCGAGCTTTCGTGTGATATCTTCAGCAGTACCTTCGCCGCCGTTTATATACTCGTTTGCAAGCGCACATCCGCCGAAATCACCCTCGAGTATCAATCCACGCACATTTGTAGTCTCGACCAGAGTTCTGAATACAGAAAGTTTGAGTTCCTGAAATTCTTTATTACCATGTGTAGCTTCGCCAAGTGCGATGATTCGTGCGTTATCCGGAACAGTGAGGGATTCTACAGCTGTGACGGTGTCTCCGAAACGATCTATCTTAGAGGGCTTCCAATGGATCTGAGTTGCTCCGAGACCGCCCGCCAGTGCAAGAATCACGGCAGATGTTATAATAATACCTGCTTTTTTCATTTTCATATAGTCCTTTCGTTCGTGTAATCGTTTCTGTCTGTAATTCAGACTGTAATCGAATTATAGCACAAATTGCGGCAGATGTCTTGTGTTTAACATTACTTTATATTACAGTTTTGTAACGTAGAAATATAAAGCAGCTTGGAGGACTGATCGACGCCCTCAGAAATCTGCGGGTGTTATTGCTCCTTTTTATTCTTCTGTGGAGGGCTGGTGGGAGTTGGCGCTTACTGTCAAATGCAGCTTACCCCCGAAAAATTGCAGCTTACCCCCGTTTTTTTGCAACTTACCCCCTGTTTTTTGCATCTTACCGGAAACCGGTTGACTTTCAGCGCAATATCATTATATAATAAGTGTAATCAGTTGATTGCGGTGCGCACACAATGATCTGACATCAAATCTTGCAATACATACAGTATCATAGAGGGAGGATTATCACATGAAACACAAAAAACTGCTCTCGCTGCTGATGACAGCAGTGACCGGCATATCCGCCGCCGCAATTCCGACGATTTTGCAGGAGTCGCCCTGCCTGACGGCTTTTGCAGAAACCGGTCAATGGCATGAGGATTTTTTAAACGCTGATATTATCTATGGTTATTATGAAGGCTCCAATGAAGTGATTATTACAAAGGTCTACGGAGAGTTCAAAACGCCTGGGCATGACGTGACAATTCCGGCGTATATCAAAGGCATGCCTGTTACAACGATCGCAAGTCTCGCATTCAATTGTTCAAAAATTCATTCCGTCAAGCTGCCGGAAACTGTCAAGGTGATTGAAGCCCGTGCGTTTGAAGCATGCACGCTTACAAGCATTTCATTGCCGCAATCGCTTGAAACGATCGGAGCGTATGCGTTCTCGCGGTCATGGCTGGAAAGCGTGACGGTTCCTGCGGGCGTTAAGGTCATTGAGGAAGCCACTTTTTCCGGCTGCGACAGGATGACATCCGTGACGCTGGAAGGCGCCGAGCTGATCGAGGTAAACGCATTCAATTACTGCTGGAATATTACAGATCTTACGATTCCGGACAACTGCAAAACAAAAGGCAAAGATATGGCGTTTTCAGAGTGCAGGAGTCTGGAAACGATCAACGGATATCCGGCGCTCACACATGCGACGGACGAAAACGGGGTTCAATATCCGCTGCTGGATCCGCATTGCTACAATTTTGTGAATCAGCATTGTTTACGCTGCTTCAATGTGAAATTCATCGAAGATTACTGCACGGAGCTGTGCAATTATGTTGTAGAAACGGAAACGGATCCGTGGATGAACGATGCGCTGAAAGCGCGGCAGCTGCACGACTGGCTGATCCGGCATTGCAGATATGATTATGATTATGTGAGCAGTCGGTATGACTTAAAGCACTTTATTTATTCCTCATTCTTTTTGAGCTTTGCTACGAGCTCGCCGAGCGATCAGCTGGATGACAAAGAGGGCTTGACGGTCTGCGAGGGATATTCCAAAGCCTATACGATGCTGCTGACCGCATGCGGGATCGAATCCTACGTTGTCAATCCGGACATGGGCTCAAACGGGCATGCTTTTAATGCGGTCAAGATCAGAGACGGCGGCACAGACAATCTCGGTCACAGCATCGACCAATATTATGAGGTCGATGTGACATGGGATGACAGCGGCAAAGATCCGGTCTCAGGAGATGATCTGGTCTCATATGAGCATTTCCTGAAAAGCGATGCGGAGATGAATGCGCTTCACTGCGGAGATTATCCCATGAAACAAATCGAGGATCTCTTTGACGAGCATGCACTTCTGAATGTGTATAAGCCGCAGGATGATGCATTCTTTGACCAGATGAAAGCATCGTGCAGCGAATCGCTCAGGGACAGCAACGGCGACGGCATTCAGGATTGTGACCTGAATCTGGACGGCAAATGGACGAGTGAAGACTGGAGTGCTTTTACGAGCTATCTGCGGTTTTCGTTCGGCATGAACAGCACATTTGAAGATATCAACGACCGTCTTGGCGATGTGCTCGACAATCTTCACGCGCTCCATATGAGCTACGGCGAGTATACCTATCTGTCGGCGCCGCAGAATACGTCGGCAGCGGCAGGCGAAACGGCAGATTTTCAGATTCGGCTGTTCGGCGATGAGCTGACCTATCAGTGGTATGTGTATGACCAGAGCACCGGTCAGTGGAGCAATGCGCCCTATGACGGTGCGACGGGTGCGACGCTGCATGTTCCGGCGAATGCGCAGACAAACGGAAAGCAGTTTATGTGCTATGTCTGGAATCAGGACGGCTATTATCTCTATTCCAATCCTGTCACGCTGACGGTCATCTGACCGCAGCATCCAAAAATAAAAAAGGGCGCCCGTACCGGAAGTCCGATACGGGCGTTTTTGTGCCTGCTTTTGCAGATTCAGAACACGATGATTCTTGCGATCCTGTTCAGCAGCATGGTCATGTCATCCGCATCCGCCTGCATGTTCAGATTGACGTCGGCATTGTCCAGACCGTCCGCTGTGATCTTCGCGCTGCGGTCTTCGACCAGAAAACGCGCCAGCAGCACCGCATCTGAAACATCCGTGCTGCCGTCACAGTTGACGTCGCCGCGGTTCTTCTTGACCGTCCGGAGACTGCCGGTGACCGGATCTGCGTAGTACATTTCCAGATACTCATTATACGTGCCGGACAGTATGACCATTGCCTGACCGCTGCTTGTCATGAATGCGGCGGATTCATATGCCTGAATGCCGGTTCTCTCGCGGAACGCTTTCTCGCCCAGCTTTGCAAGCTCCGGCATGGTGTATGCTGCATTTTTCGGGATGACCGGCGGATCGAGCAGATTGCCGCGGTTGCCGTCGCCGTCCGTCACGTCCAGCGTATCCGGATCAATCATCAGCGAAAAGGTATGCGTAAAATCGCCTGTATACGCGTAATTATAGCAAAGCATGCCGGTATTTTCATACAGGTCGATCCGGTCCCGCGGCGGCACCTCCGCCCTGACAGACGCGCTGATATAAGCCGCAGCCAGACCGGTGATCTCCGCTGTCGGACGCAGCTTTGCGAGCTGTTCCGGATCGGTGATGACCGGGATCAGATTGTCGAATGAATCGCCCTGATGATAATGCGCATGGTCGGCATCATAGGTGAGCAGCAGTTCATCCGTGCCGGCATCCTTTGTGAGAGATCCGAGAATTGTTTTGTCGCTGTAATGCATCGTAAAATAGCCGTTTTCGCCGATCGTATACGTGAACGGGGTATCTGCATTCACGCCGATGCCGCCGAAGAAATTGAACCCGATATACATGATCGTGCCGGTTTTTCCGTCATCATGGAAATACAGCGCAGCATTGTCATGCGTGGATTTGTAAAGACCGGCAGGGATCTCTGTGAGATGATCCGGATAGAGATCGAGATGACGGACGAACTGTTCGCCGACGATCTCCCCGTTTTCACGGGTGTATTCATATATGCTTTCATTGCCGCGCCCGGTGAAAATGGACAGCGTGATATAGTCTTCAAACCAATGATCCGGATCATCCTCATTGTACAGCGTAAAGATCAGTTCATCCGCATGCCGCAGCGTCACCCATTTTTCCGCTGCATCGACATGAAAGCGGTCGCGGAAATCCTGCTTCAGCTGCTCGATCAGCTGATTGACCGGATGAAACGGCTGATTGATCCGTCCGGCATACTGCGTCATGCTTTCGCCGGTCAGCAGCATGCCCGCATGATCGGTGTCCGGATCGTCATATTTGCAGCGGTTATCCGCATAGCGCCGGATCGTCAGATCTTTTTTCTGTTTGCCGGAGGTGAGCGTCAGTGTGCCGCCCTTTGCCTGATAGCTGTACGCGGTCACGGAGCCGTCAAGGAAGCTGGTATGCGTCACGGCATCGCCGCTGAATACGTAGTAGCCCGCATTCGGATCCATCCAAACGCCTTTTCGCGCAGCCATGTCTTCCGCGGCGGTACCGGCGTCGTAGATCTCCGCGAAATTGTATGCCTCATCCAGAACGGTAAAGGAGTAGTCCGTCAGATCGGTGATGTCGTATTTGACTTCCCAGACGCCGGATGCATCGGGTTCCGGTTCGAGTACGTCCACATAATTGAACCGCTGCCCTTCCTCGTAAGCAGAGATCGAGAAGAATTTGCGGATCGCGTAGGGGAGTGCCTCTGTCACAAAACCGCCTGCTTCGAGATCCATATCGCAGCTGTCCGCATAGCCCTTGTCGCCGAACAGATAGCTGTTCACGGCAGACATGATATCAGGATCTGCCGAAGCGCGTCCGGAACCGGTTCCGGTGACGATCATGCCCTGCAGCTGCCGGTTATCCGATGACTTGATGACAAGGTACTTCTTCCCGTTTTCCTCGGTGATCCGGTGCGTGACCTGCGGCTTTGTGCGGTCGATGTGCACCGTGCTCCGGATCACCTGCGGGCGCTCTGCGGATCCCTGATAGTCGATCATGATTTTGTATACGAAAGTATAGTCTTCCTCTTTCAGCGCTGAAAAATCAAAATCCTCGCCGATCATGCTGACCGGCTCCGAATAGAGCACGTTTCCGTCCGGATCAATCAGCTCTGTATGATAGTGACAGGAAAGCCGGACGCTGTCCTGATTTCCGCCGTATGAAAACAGCGCATCTGCGATCGAATCATTGTTCGGGGAGATCCAGCATTCATCCTTTGCAGAGGAAAGCAGCTTTTTCTCCGCAGCCGTTGCATACTGTTCCAGCAGTTCGGAAACGCTGCGATCCGGAGTGAGCTCGCTGTCCGGCACGCGCGAAAGGATCTCCTGACAGAGCGCGCCCAGATGCACGATAGATTCCGGTTTCGCTTCCTGCTGTATGCCGAGCCGGATTGTCGGATAACCGGTTCCGGGGGTGACGACCGGGATCTGCGCCCAGTCGCCGTGATAGCCGAGCAGCGGGATCGAAATATCCGCGCTGTTCTGCGCGCCCGAAAGCAGCAGATAGCCCTCGACGAAAAAGCCGTTGCGGAATGTCTGTTCCAGCTTCCGGCACTGTTCCGTATCGAGGCTGACGCTGACCGTCGCGGTTTTCGTTTCGCCGGCAGCGACCGTCACGGGTGCGCTGAAATCGCTTGTGCAGCGGAGTTCCTGCTGACCGCGCAGGATCTCGTGCCCCAGGCCAGCATCAAAAAACACGCCGTCTGTGGTCAGACGGATCTCTGCCTGCGGGAATGTCACGGCTTCATCGCTGCTGTTTGTAAACATGACCGGAAAACTGAAATCATCGCCGAGCTGATCGAACAGATTGACCTTTGCGTCGCCTGCTTCACCGGTCATCAGCACCTTTGCGTCAAGCGCTCTGTCCAGCGCAACCATGCCGGCGCCCTGCCGTCTCGGCGTCACAAAAAGGTCATCTTCCTGATATGGATAAGCCGTATTCATGAGCAGACGCCGGACATAAGCGTTAAAATCCGAGCCGGTCAGTTCAGTGCCCTGTTTTTTGAGATATTCGCGGAGCACTGCCGTACAGCCCGCGATATAGGGCGAGGACATCGAGGTGCCGGACATCGTGCGTTCGCCGCCGTCATATGCAGCAGAGCGCACATTGCCGCCGATACCCATGATATCCGGACGCAGATCGAGCGACTGCTTCACGCCCCACGAGGTAAACGTGCTGACCGTTTGATCCGTCTGCACGCGCTTCACCTTTTCGCCGGTGATGATGACGGTGCGGTCTTCGGCGGTGCGCATTGCCTGCCCGTCTTCATAGGAGATCAGATTCATCGCGGCACCGAAATCGTTCGGGATATACTGCATGCCGTCCGATTCTTCCTTATCCGAGACAAGCACCGCGGCTGCACCCCGCTTTTCCGCTGCTTCGGACATGACAGAAAACAGCTCGGAGCCTCTCTGCACCAGTGCAATGCGTCCTTCCAGATCGCCTGCTTTCAGGAAATCTGCCCGCGAACCGCTGCCGCAGTCCACAAATTCATATGCGCCGGGCGTCAGGCTGTCGGCAAGATATGTGATCGCGCCCATGGAATCGAGCATCGGCATGCAGAGGATCTTTCTGCCGCCGCACACGACCGTTCCGTATTCGGTCTCGCCGGTGTTGTCCGCGGACGCGACCATCAGCACAGGCGAACCGAGCTCCGGCGTATAATTCATCATATTACTGTCCGGATTGTCCGGAACCGGCGGCTCATTCCACGAGTAGGTGCCGTTATCGCCGTTTCCGGCGGAATTGCAGACGGTCACGCCTGCGCGGTCGGCGGCAAAAATCGCATCCGAGATCGGGTTTTCGCCCCATTTCTCGCTGACGCCGCCCCAGCTCATGTTGATGACGTCGGCATGCAGCTTCACGGCATCCTCGATCGCCGCAAGACCTGCTTCCGGACTGATCCCGCGGCTGCCGGTTCCGACACCGAAGAACATCAGCTGCGCATCCTTCGCGATGCCGCTGTAAACCGTTCCGTCGTCGCCGGTGAAGGTGTTGCCCGCCGCAATGCCGCTGACATGTGTGCCGTGGTAGCTGTCTCGATCCGGTACGCCGCCGTATGGATCGTCGTCCACATAGTCCATGACAAACGGGAGTTTATTGCTGATATAGGCATAATCAGCATCTGCATCAATATTCAGCGCACCGCTGCCGATGATATCCTCGACCTCCTCGCGGCTGACCGCAGTTTCAATGCCGTCCGCAAGTGCATCGAACATCGGATGCGTGATATCCAGCTCCGAATCAATGACCGCGATGACCTGTCCCTCGCCGGAACAGCCGGTCTGATCTGCAAAAGCGGGGTAACCGCTGAGCGCCGCGGCGCGGTTCATCTGCGGCAGGACGATCTCCTCTGAAACCGTCACGCTGTCCACGTCCGGCAGCGCCCGCACCTGTTCGATCAGGTTTTCCGGCAGTTTGCAGCTGAATCCGTTATAGAGCGTGGTGTAGCTGAAACCGATCTTCAGCGCCGGATAGATCTGCCGGATGCGTTCCTGCACAGAACGCTGAATGGCTTTGTTTTGCTTGGCGATCTGCGCGGCGGCATCCGTATCGAGATAGTCTGCGCCCTGTCCGAGCGCATCGGGCTGTTCCATTATGGCGCCGCCGGAAACACGGACGATCACCGTGACCGGCTCACTGCATTCTGTCTGCTGTACATATGATGCGGCGCGATCTGCGGACGGGATCTGTGCTGCAAGTCCCTGCAAAACGCCGCCGCCTGCTGACCATGACAAAGCTGCCGCAGCCGCAGTCGAAAGGCAGAATACCCGTTTCAGAATCGGGTGTTTCATTTTTATCATTCCTTTCCGTTCAATCTGAATGTCAGTTGTTGTTTCGCAGCATGCAAAATCATTCCGGAGCCGGTACATCCGGAATGCCGGATTCCGGATCCTGTTTTCCGCGATCCGTCCGGCAAATCATATAAATACTGCAAAATCATCATAGCATAATATTGAACAAAATGCAAGAGGTTTGACCTTGCTTCATAAAATTTAAGAATCGAAAAAAGAGAGAGCACCGGAGCAGTACGCTCCGGGCTCTCCCAGCTTGTATATAAAGTGTCTCCGACGGATTTCTAATGAGGGCTCCGCCCTCAAACTCCTGCTTAAGGGCTGCGAGCCCTTAAGAATCCCATTTTGTGTGATAATAAAAAATATATGTATATGCTTGTTTTTCGCAAAAATGGGATTCCAAAGGGACAGTGTCCCTTTGGCGGGTTTGGGCGGAGCCCAATATGAATCATCGCGCAGCGATACCGCCGTTTTTCACTTTTCATTCTTCACCATTCACCATTCACTTTTTCGCTGGGAGCAGTAACCTTTGAGAAGCCGCCCCGCGGCGTGTACTGCGAATGTTGGGAGAGCCACGCTGCCGGTCCCCGGAGGGAAATGCCCGCGGGGGCTCCCCGCTCAGAACACGATCTGTCTTGCGATGAACAGCATCATCATAGTGAGATCATCCGGATCAAGCGTGCCGTTCATGTTGCAGTCGCTGTTGCGCAGACCGTTTTCCGTGACCTTTGCCGCCTTGTCCTCGACCAGCATCCGCGCGGTCAGCACCGCATCCGAAACGTCCACCTTTCCGCTGCAGTCCGTATCGCCGCGGATGAACCCGCTCTCTGCAATGAAATTCCGCGTCGTGCCGTCCGGCAGCTTGGCGATGCCTGTTTTCAGATCAAAGGTCAGGCTGTATGTGCCGATCAGCTCGCCGTCCGGCGAATAGTACGTATTTTCGTACAAAACAACCGCATCCTGCTGTATCTTCCGTGTCGCGCTGATCGGCAGTCTGATGCCGGTAAATTCAGCAAAATACGGCTGCACAAACAGCATGTCCGCTTCGTCGGGACTGGTCATCACATAGCCGTCCGCGGATCGCAGGTCGGTCGGATAGAGCGTTTCCTCATTCAGACCGCTGACGCCGAGGAATGTCGCAAAAATGCCGCGCATATGCACGCCGCCGTCTGCCGTTTCATCGAGCGTGCCGGAAAGCTTTTCATCTTCCGCGGAGAGCGGATCGAGCGTGAGCAGCATGCTTTCGCTCGGCTCCAAGCTGTATGCCCAGTTGTATTCGTATGTGTAGGTATAGCTGTGCGGATGCAGCGGATCCGCAAACGGAACGATGCGGATCGTATCCGCTGTTACCTCATAGAGCGCATACAGACTGCGGTAGACACCGGGCTGCAGCGGACAGGGCTTATTTGGATTGACGCCGGGATCGGTCGTGTTTTCTGCGATTTCCGTCAGATTGAGCGCGCGGTCAAGCACATTGATGCTGTAACACGAAAAATCGGTGATGTCATAGGACAGCGAATATCTGCCGTTTTCATCCGGCTTTGCCTCGATCACATCCGAAAAATCGAACTGTTCCGACCATTCCAGCGCACTCGGATCCTCGATCAGCATTCGCAGCAGCGGCGCAGAACTATCATAATGCGGATACGGCTCGCCTTGAAGTGTCTCCAGATAATCCGCATCGACAGAACAGTTGCTCCATTTCAGACTGTCCTTCAGATAAAAGAGCGGCAGCATGCCGAACCGCACCTTTTTGTCCGGCTGATAATCGCCGGCGATGCCGCCCTGTCCCTTGCCGACAATTACGATGCTGTCGAGGTGCTTGTCCGACACATTCAGCTTCAGGATCTTTCTGCCGTTCTCCGTGACGGTCTCCGTGCGGACATCCGGCGCGGTTTTGTCGATCGTAAAGGGCTGCACGATCGTTTCGACCTGCTTCCGGTCGGTGTCGGATTCCCGCTGCAAGGTCAGCTCTGCGGTATAATCGCCCTCCGGGAAGGATGTCAGTGAATTGCCGGTCGAGAAGCCGGTATAACGACCGAACACTTCAAATTGCTCTGTGAAATATTTGTATTGCGCAGCGGGCAGGATGTTTCCGGCACTGTCGCGCAGCGTCATGCCTTCCGCAAACAGCTTATACGGGGTATAGACCGCAACAGAGGGCTGATCGCCGAACCCGTCCATGTTCGGGGAAACGACCACCGGTGCGAGCCTGTCTATGCAGGAAAGATCATCCAGAAAATCAGCAAAAAACGGTGAAAAGATCTTTTCAGAAACCGTATCCCGATCCAGTCCCGCCTCTTTCAGCAGATTCTGATCCATTTCAATGATTTTCTGACATTGCAAGAGATTCTGCATTTTGCGGTTCAGATAATCCCGCTCGCGGTCGTCGAGCATCTCATTATAAACGGCTTCCGTTTTTTTCTGCCAGCCCGCAAGCGAGTACGTTTCTGCGTGCGAGCTGCCGTTTGTCACGGTGATGCCGCTTTGCAGATTCGTCCACAGCGGAATATCGAAAAAGTCATCGGAGAAGCCTGCGACGGGAATCGAAATATCCGCATGGTTCTCTGCGCCTTCCAGCAGCAGATAGCCCTCGATGTAAAAGCCGCAGGGGAAGGTCTCGCGGATCTCCGCTGCCTGCTGTTCATCGAGCTGCACGCTGACCGTCACGGTCTTTTCCGTTCCGGCAGGGATCTCCTGCAAGCCGCTGCAGTCCGCCGTAAATTGCAGCGCCTGCTGCTCTTTCAGGAGCATCATCTTTTCATAGATATCATATGCAGCCGTATCGGTCGTCAGCTCCAGCCGGACGGATGAGAACCGCACGTCCTCTGTGCCGGTATTCGTGACCGTGACGGGGAACCGGAACGATGTGCCGAGTTTGTCGCGCAGGCTGATCTTGGATTCGCCCTCTTTGCCGGTCAGCAGGACGGTCGTTTGCAGCGCGCGCTCCATGGAGATCAGTCCGGCGCCCTGTCTGCGCGGTGAAACATACAGCCCGTTTTCCTGATACGGCACCGCAGAGGTCATCAGCAGATTGCGGATGTATTTCTGCCGCGCATTGCCGGTCAGTTCGCAGCCGGTCTTGTTGAGATGCTCCTGCAGCAGCGCGATGCAGCCGGCAACATAGGGCGATGCCATGGATGTGCCGGAAGCGACCATCGTGCCGTTTTCATACGCCGCAGATTCGACCATGCCGCCGATGCCCATGATATCCGGACGCAGCTCCAGCGAGGGCGCCATGCCCCAGCTTGTGTAGGAGCTGACATAGGAATCGTTCCTGACTGTCCGGCGTTCGGCGGTAACCGTGACGGTCTGATCTGCGGCATTTGCCATTTTCATGCCTGCCGACCGACCGATCAGTGCAAGCGGCAGATCTGCCTCACTGATCATGACGATGCGGATATCATCTGTTGTATTATAAATGATGCCGCCGACCGCACCTGCCTGCTTTGCAGCTTCTGCCATTTCCTCGAAGCGGTAGATACCGCGGCGCAGCAGCGCGATCTTTCCGGTCAGATCCATTTGCGAAACGATCTCCGGATCGCCGGATCCGCAGTCCACATAGGAATAGCTGCCTGCGGGCAGGCTGTCGCCGAGATCATGCGCCAGATCCGCCTCAAGATCCTCATAACTTCCGTAGCCGCTGCAAAGGATCTGCTCGCCGTCAAATTTGAGCACGCCGTATTCCGCTTCATACGAATTATCCGCCGAGGCGACTGCAAGCGCATTGCTGCCCTCGCAGATGAAATTGTTGATCATTGCATGATCCGGAAACGCGGCGCTGCATTTCATTTTGCTGAGTTCGCCCTCATTGCCCGCCGCAAAGCAGACCGATGCGCCTGCCTGCACAGCCGCATTGACCGCTCTGGTCAGAGCACCCTGCGCATTCTCCTGTATGGTATTTTTTCCGATGCTCACGCTGATGACATCGGCACGCAGCTTCACGGCGTCCTCGAACGCTTCGATCATATAATCGCAGAAGATCCTGTCCGAGCGCTTTATGATATTCCATTGCGAATCATAGCCGAAAATATCGTCCATGTCCAGACCGCGGTCCACAGCCATGAACACGAGCTGCGCATTCTTTGCGATGCCGGAGATCGTGTTGCCGTCCGCATCGGTAAATTCGTTGCCCGCCGCGATGCCGGCAACATGCGTGCCGTGATACAGATTCTCGTCGGGATTGACCACGGCGGTCGCATCCGTATCCGAGTAGTCCACCGCATAGGGGATCTTGCTGCTGATGAACGCGGCATCCGGATCAATGTTGATGTGGAAACCAATCGTGTCCGCGATTTCCGTGATATCGTCTTTGGTCAGCTTGGTGTTTGTACCGTCCGGCAGCGGCGCGAACATCGGGTGATCCAGATCGAGCTCCGAGTCGATCAGGCAGATGACCGTGCCCTCACCGGTGCAGCCGGTCTCCTCGCTGAATGCGGGGACGCCGCCGAGCGATTTTGCCGAGAGCATGCACGGTTCCGGCTGGATCGCATCGCAGATCTGCACGCTTTCGACTTCCGGCAGCGCGCTGACCGCGTCCGCGAGCGACGGCGGCATGATGCAGGAAAAACCGTTCATCAGCGTGGTGAAGCGGCAGCGGAGCTCTGCTTCGGGATACATGCTGCAGATCGCCGCAAAGACATCGTCCTGCGCCGAAATGCGGACTTCTGCTTCCGCAAGATTGTCCGGATTTGTCAGATCGGCGGTTCCGGCGCCGTCAAGCGCACCGCCCTGCAGCAGTACGATCATGGGGACAGGTTCCTCGGGCTGCGCCGATTCGATCCGCTGCACGGGGATCGTCTGCGCTGATTCAGCAGCCGCCCGCAAGCCCGCAATATCCGGCGATACCGCACAGATCAGGAATGCCGCAGCGAGACTGAATCCTCTGGTCAACTTTTTCAGCTTCATAATTTCAACCCTTTCTGTATTCTGTTTTCCCCCTTTGCAAATCAGCTGACGCGGCATGCATGCCGTCCTGACCGGTCATGCGGTGCCGCAAGATGAACCCGATTTCTCTTTATTGTCATTATAACATTTGCTTTCCGGAAAATGCAACGGCACATTCCACAAAGAATCCGCCGCAGAACTGTGAAACTGCGATAAAGCGGCGGTATAAAGTGGTGTCTCCGACGGATTTTGAATGGGTTTTCAGCCAAAACTTGACCAAGCCATTGACATTTTCTGCCGGGAAAGTCCGCACATCCGGCTTTCGAAGAAAACCTTGCAATTCGATATTACTTGTGGTATAATAAACATTCGGAGCAGACAGTTATTCAGATAATTGCAGTGTCTGACCGAATCATAAAACAGTGGATTCAGAACGGAGAATGATATGAGAAAAAGGATTACAGCCGCGATACTTTCAGCGGCTTTGCTGTGCGGATTTATGCCGGCTCTGAAGGGAAATACTGCGGAAATCATTGTTAATGAAGACGATACCCTGCTTTCGTTTGACGATCTGCGCGAGATGTTTCCCGCAGACCGGTACTGGAATCATATGGGAATGGATACAAACGATCCCAAATGTACGACAGATATTCCCTGCGACCACAGCACATACGGTGAAAAATACTGCAACAAATCCTATCAATATGACTCGCAGTGCTACGGCTATGCGCAGGAGCTCGGTCTTTTGATGTACGGGACACGCTTTCGATATTGGGAATGTGATAATAACACGGACAACCTGAAAGCCGGTGATGTGATTACGTATGGCTATGTCGGTCAGTTTGGCGGACATACGGTCATGGTAACAGATGTGAAAGACGATATCGTATACTATACAGACTGCAACACCGGCGGAACCTGCAGAATCAGCTGGAACGGCAGAAGATCAAAATCATTCTTTTCAAGTCAGTTTATTGAAGAACCAGGTTTGGTTGCAATCAACGGCGTGTATCACGCACCCTATAAAGCACCGGAACACTTTATTGAGACCGGCTGTATTATGACAGAGGAAGAAGCGGCAGGTCAGACACTTCCGGACGGCGATTATCAGATCGTCAGCTCCCTCAAACGCAATTTCTTCCTGAATCATGCAGACATCACAGTGCAGGAACAGAATACGAATGTTCAGATGAAACTGTTTCCTTATACAGAAACACCCGGAGAACATGACATCTGGGAACTTGCTTATCAGGACAACGGCTTTTATACATTGCGCGAAAAGGGGAGCGGACAGTATCTGAGCGTCAGCAATGACAGTACCGAATCCAGAACAAATATCGTGCTTTGTGAACAGGATGAATCCGATACACAGCTCTGGTCAGTTTTGCTGACGGAAAACGGCTATGAGATCCGATCGAAATGTGGCGCGTGGTATCTGAATGTCGAAAGCATCAAGGCTGAGGACGGCAGAAATGTGCAGGCATGGATTAACGGCGGCGAGATACAGGCGTGGGGCTTCATTCCGGAAAAAGATCCGGATGTAAAGCAGATACCGGAAGGCAGATATTATCTTCGCTCAGTG
This sequence comes from Oscillospiraceae bacterium, assembly GCA_017523995.1. Next base: position 31,330 of record JAFWUX010000223.1, read on the forward strand.
TCTGATCCGGATTACTATATGCATATCACAGGACTGGATGCACAGCAGGTCATCGTCTGGAAATGTGCAGCAGTGCTGTCAAATGAGCAGAAGGATGCATTTGCGCTGCCGCGTTTTCAGTATGATGCGATGCAAAACGGAATTGCGCTGCCGTTTCAGGACATGCTGCTTTACATGGATCTGAATACAGAATTTGCAACGATGGACCATCTGAGAGAGGGATGCAGCATAAAAGTTGATGCGGCAGATCAGGACACAACACGGCAAAGCCTTTGCTGGGATTTCAGACCGGCTGGAGACGGCAGCTATTATATTGTGTCAGAAGCGGGCGGCTATTGTCTGACGGCTGATCCAGATGCAGTTGACGAAACGGATCCGGAAGCTGAGACGGATCCGGATGCGGATTATGATCCTTACCATGTGATAACCAATCTGCAGCTGAAGCATTTTACCGGCGCGGACAATCAGAAATGGGTTCTGGAGCGCATGATAATGCCCGGCGAACAGATCGAGGGCGATGTAAATGCAGACGGTGTGTGCGACCTGTCGGATTCAGAGGCATTGCAAAGCTGGCTGCTTGCAAAACCGGATGCCGCATTGGCAGACTGGAATGCTGGTGACCTGAACAATGATTCCGGATTGACTGCAGCGGATCTTTCTTTACTCCGGCGGATCATTCTCAGAAATAATCCTTTGCAGCGCGATCCGTCATAACCGGCAGATTCGGCTCTGACGTTTTGAAATATCTGAAAATGCGGCGGAAACCGTTTGCGTTTTCACCCACAGCCTGTCGAAAAAAGTCTGATGAAAGACAGGGTTCTTCGCAATTAAATCAAGAAAACCACCGGCACAGCCGGCGGTCCATCCTGTTACCAAGCCCCTCTGACGACTTTGCCAGAGGGGCTTGTGCTGAAAGCTCATTCAAAATCCATTGTTGACACCTCTTACAGCAGCAGTTCCCGCGTCCGGCAGGCGAGGTACAGCGGCAGATTGGTCAGCAGACCGTCTTTGCGGTATTCGCGCTTAGAGAACCGCAGCGCATGTGCCGGCTGCTGTTCTGCGACATAGCGCTTGAACGACGGCGCCGACTTATCCGAACCGGCTTTGACCTCGATCGGAATGATCCCGCCGGCATACTGCGCAAGAAAATCGAGTTCGCTGTGCTGCGCGGCGTAATACCGAAGCGGAACTTCAAACTGTCCGGCGAGCTGCTGCAAAACATAATTCTCGGTGAGCTGCCCCTTGAACTGGTAATCGCTTTTCAGCAAGATCGCACTATTTTCGATGCCGGCGAGGTGCTTGAGCAGACCGGTATCGAACAGGAACAGCTTAAACTGATCCAGCTTTTCAAAAGCGGAAAGCGGGTGCTCGATCTTCGCAACATTGTACACACGATTCAGCATGCCCGCCGAAACAAGCCATTCGATCGCTTCCTCAAAATCTCTGGCTCTGCCGCCTTCCCGCACCGCACCGTACATGAATTTCTCGTTTGATTTCGCAAGCTGCGAGACAATACTGCGGAATACCATCAGGATGCGCCCGCTGTTGACCTTGCCGTTGTGCTTGGAAAAATCGTGCTCGTACAGCTCGATCAATTCCTGCTGGATCGTCGAAACGCGCGCAGGATCTTTGTATTTGAGCCACGACGCGACGCATTCCGGCATGCCGCCGATGATAAAATACCGGTCGCAGGCTTCCGTCAGGCGATTGTGAAAGATCTGCTCGATCTGTGCGCCGCTGCGGATGCTGCAATAATAATCGTACAGCGCCGGATCCTCTGCCGCAAGATACTCCGAAAAATTCATCGGATAGATGTGCATGACATTGACCATACCGACCGGATAGGACTTCGGCTGTGCAAGCAGCGTACCGAGCAGGCTGCCCGCCGCAATAATGTGATAATCAGGTGCTTTTTCGCGGAAATATTTGAGGCTGTTCAGCGCTTCCGGACATTCCTGCACCTCATCGAAAATGATGAGCGTTTTCTCCGGCAGGATCTTCTGTTCCGCGATCAGCGAGAGCAGTTCAAGGATCCGCACTGGATTTTTGTTCGCCTGAAATACCGAATGCAGCGCCGGATCCTCGTCGAAATTGAAGTAGACGCTGTTTTCGTAGGCGGCTGCACCGAACTCCTTCATCAGCCATGTTTTGCCGACCTGCCGCGCACCTTTCAGGATCAGCGGCTTGCGCTCCGGATCGTTTTTCCATTGCAGCATCTTCTGCAAAACCTCACGTTTCATGTGTGATCCAGCTCCTTTCATGCTTGTGTCCAGCATTAGTATAACACATTTTTGCAGAAAAATCAATCCGATTTCACACATTTTTGAAGATTTTTCAGATGCAGAAAGCCACATTTTTTCGATAATGCGCAAAACAGCAGACAGCCCGAAGACTGCCTGCTGTTTTTTGTATAAAGATACGGTTTCGGGGTTATCCCCAGACGCCGTGATGCTCCTGATGCATGATCGAGAGTGCTTCCGGCATATGGTTGTTCAGATCGCCGTCATAGCCGAAGTATCTGCCGCAGAGCATGGAATATGCAAGATAATCTTCCCAGTAGTCTGCGCCCATCGCCGTGCCGTCCATGTCGAAATCATTGTCGAGCATGCCGTCCGCATTGGCATCGGTCAGGGACACAGTGCACTGTGCGATCAGGCTTTCGATGTTTGACGGCGCCGAGCCGAGCAGCGGGTGATGATCGAATCCGTAGTCGCTCAGCCCCGGATTGTTGTAATTGCCGTTGTGCGCTGTTTTCATATCCGCGTGGCTCTTGAGGAAGTGCGTATACCGCGTCGAATACGGATTGCCGAACGTGTTGTCCGGCACAACAACGCCGTTCACCGTCATGATCGGATCGTCATGCGTGACGTCGATCTGATAGTACTGACCGTCGATCTTGGCAAGATTCCACGAATGCGAGGATGTGCTGAGCCGATAGCATTCGATGCCGGCTTGCGCAAGCAGCATATTGTATGCCTTTGTGTAGCCGTCGCAGACCGCCTCTCCGATGCCGCTGCCGCGCACATTCAGCGCATAGCTGAAGAAGACTGCGGACGATACGGCGTTTTCCATATCGCTAACGCGCTCGCTGCCGTTCTGATCCTCGTATGCAACGTGCCGGATCAGCCAGTCATGCAGCTGCCGCGCTTTCAGCTTGTCCGTCATCCACGCATCTGTCTCGGTATCCACGATATACGCGCAGTAATCCGAGCAGAAATCCACGACAAATTTGACGTCCGTGCTGCGGCTGAAATGATTGCGGACCGCAGTTTCGACTGCGGAATTGAGCACAGGGCGGTTATTTGCGTCTTTTGTGTACGGCGTGACGCCGTTGACCTGCGTGAGATTCGGGCACTCCATGAATGCGATCTGGTTCCGCTTTGTTCTGGAGCTGTCTGATACCTGTACGCTGGTCAGCGAGGGGCAGTTCCAGAAGGACGCAAAATTCAGCTCCGCAGCACCGGCGATCGTCACCGCTTGCAGATCCTCGCAGTCTGAAAAGGCGTATTGATCGACCGTTGTCACGCTGCCCGGCAGGGTAATGCTTGTCAGATCAGAACCGTAGAATGCGTATTTTCCGATTTTCTGCAATGTATTCGGCATGGAGACCGAGACCACATGCTTGAACAAAAATGCATCCTCCGCGATTTCCCTGACCTTGCAGCCGGAGAGCGTTGCGGGGATCGTCACGGCAGAGGCGGAGCCGGTGTATCCGGTGATGATCGCCTTGTCTGCGGATGTGTCGTAGGAATACCGGATGCCGCCGGATGTGGTGCCTGTTCCGGTCGCGGCTTCTGCGGTGATGCCGGCAGAGAATGCGGCGGAGGAGATGCAGAGGATCGCTGCGGTGATGCCTGCGAAATGTTTGATGTGTTTCATTTGAAATTCTCCTTGAAAAAGTAGTGTGTTTGTGATCGGGCAGCCTTTTGCGCAGAAGGACAGCGCCGAAAACGTGGTGCATTGCGGCAGACTGCATGCACGCCTGCCTGCGTTTTCTCTGTTTCTATAACGATATTGCGAATATGTATTATTCCCCCTTTCCTTTAGTATACTTGATTTCGGACGGCTTGTCAAGATGTTTCCACAAGAAAAATGCATATTTTTGCGGCAAAATAGAACGAAAACCATACAACTTTGCCGTTCTGTATGAAACAGCTCTTTCATTTCATGCCTGTTTGCGTTGTGCGTGACTTGGGCACACCTTTTCAAATCATCGCGCAGCGATACCACTATTTTTCACGATTCGTTCTTCACTTTTCACCATTCACTTTTTTGCTTGGAGCAGTAACCTTTGAGAAGCCGCGTCTAGCGGCGTGAGCCGTCGAAACAGGGAGTCATAAAAAAGAGGAATCCGCTTCGCGGATGCTATTTAGAATGGGAAAAGCTGCCCCTTTCAGAAAGGTGGGCTTTTCCCAAGCCCTTTTCTTCCCGAAATTGAACGCTGGGGAGTTTCGCCCGTTGCGACGGGCGACCAGAGGCTCTGCCTCTGGACTCCGCGAACTTTTGGAAAAGTTCGATCAAAACTCTAATCCTGTGCACGCCGGATGCGTTTGTGGGGACGGAGCGTGTGCTCTACTTCGTCTGCGGGGCACAATGCTGGGAGCAGTTACGAATGAGAAGCCGCGTCTAGCGGCGTGTACCGCGAAAAATGGGAGAGCCACGCCGCCGGCTCCCGGAGGGGAATGCCAGCGGGGGCTCCCCGCCCGGAGGGGAATGTCAGCGGGGGCTCCCCGCCCGGAGGGATATGCCCGCGGGGACTCCCCGCCCGTCGAAAATGCACTTGCAATTTGCAGCATGATGTGATATAATAAAAAGGTATACTTTTCCATTGCGTGCTGACAGCATAACAGTCATGAGGCACAATTTTTTGACATAGGCATAAGGAGGAAATGCATGAAACGGATATGTGCATGGATGACATCGGCAGCGATGCTGCTTTCGTTCGGCGGCGGGGTACTGCCGCAGACGGCGGCGATGCCGGTGACGGCACTGGAATGGCTGAAACCGGCGGAAGCTGCCGGAACGGTCTTTCTGGACGAAATGACCGGCGTTCTGACGCTTTCGGGACAGATCGCGAATGCGGATGTGCAGAAGTTCAAGGCAAATTCGGCGGTCAAGCAGGTCGTTGCGGCGGAAGGCACCGTGCTGCCGAGAAGCTGCGCCAATATGTTTAACAAGTTCCTTGCAAAGTCCATCGACCTTTCCAAGGCGGATTCTTCCGCAGTGGAGAACATGGATGCCATGTTCTCGAACTGTACGAACCTGACCGAGCTGAACCTTGCAGGCTTCGATACCTCGCATGTCACTTCGATGCAGGGCACATTCGTCCGCGCAAGGGCGCTGACGGAGCTGGATGTCTCCGCGTGGGATACGTCCAACGTCACCGATATGGGCAGTCTGTTCGGCGATATGGACAGGCTCCGGACGCTGAATATCACGGGGCTGAACACCTCAAAGGTCACGGATATGAGCGGCATGTTCGCCGGTCTGCCGCTGACCGAGCTGGATGTTTCCGCACTGGATACCTCACAGGTCACGACAATGCAGTTCATGTTCTCCGGCGACAAGCTGCTGACCGCGATCGACACCTCGCATTTTGATACGTCAAACGTCACGGACATGATCGGCATGTTTCAGAACTGTGCCGCAATGACGGCATTCGACCTCTCGAATTTCGATACCGCGAAGCTGACGGAAGCAGCAAAGATGTTCTCCGGATGCTCCAAAGTGCAGACGATTACGCTGAAGGACTTCCACACCGAAAAGATCGAGCGCTTCGAGAAGATGTTCGCGTTCTGTCCGGAGCTGACCGCGATCTATGTGTCAAAGGACTTCGATCTTTCCGCAATGGATGCGCTGGATTCCGGTGACATTTTCAAGGACTGCAAAAAGCTCACGGGCGGCTTCGGCACGGTTTACACCGATCTGCCGTGGAACGCAAAGGATTATGACCTGCTGCATATCGACAGCTTTGAAGATCCCGGCATGTTCACGGATCTCGCCGCGCCCGCAGAGCCGGATTACAGCGATGCGGTGCTCGATGAAGCGACCGGCACGCTGACGCTCTCCGGCAGAGTGAACAAATCGCATGTGCGCGCATTCCGCAGCAATGAAGCGGTGAAAAAGGTCGTTGCGGCAGAGGGGACGATCCTGCCGCCCGACAGCAGCTATCTGTTTGAAAATATCCTCGCAGATTCCTTCGACCTCTCCGGTGCGGACACCTCGCTTGTCCGGAGCATGCGGAGTATGTTCGACTACTGCAAGAATGTGAAGGAGCTCGATCTTTCGTCGTTTGATACGTCGAAGGTCACCAATTTTTCGAGCATGTTCAGCCGCTGCTCTGCGCTCGAAACGGTCAATATCGCCGGATTTGATACGTCCAATGCAACGACATTTTCTGCGATGTTCTATCACTGCGATGCGCTGACGGAGCTGGATGTTTCCAATTTCAATACTGCGCGCGCAACCACGATCGGGCAGATGTTCTCTTACTGTGCAGCGCTTCAAAAGCTCGATCTTTCGAGCTTTGACACCTCGAACTGTCTGGATATCATGAATCTGTTTGACGGCTGCACCGCGCTCACGGATCTGGATATCAGCTCGCTGCGGACGCCGAAGGTCAATAACATGCAGTTCCTTTTTGAGGACTGCAAGAGCCTTACGAGCGTGGATCTTTCGCATTTTGATACGAGCTATGTCACGAACTGCCGCGGCATGTTCAGCGGCTGCACCGGTCTGACGGAAATTGATCTCAGCTCGTTCCGGACCGGTGACAAAAATGTCGATGTGAGCAAGATGTTCTACGGCTGCACGGGGCTGACAACGATCTGTGTTTCGGATCAGTTTGATTTTGCAAAGGCATATGCGCCGGAAAAGGGGACCTTCGCCGGCTGTACGAATCTGGTCGGCGGAAACGGCACTGCATACAGCGTTTCTGATGTGACGATGTTCCGTATCGACAGCGAGGAAACACCCGGCTATCTGACGCTTGGCGACGGCACGGTTCAGCCGCCGGAGCCTGTGTTCAGCGCAAAATTCGATGAGGAGACCGGCACGCTGACGATCTTCGGCGACCTGCGTCCTGTCGCGCGAAGCTGGGGTTCTCCGGAATACTATACAGACCGCGTCGAGGCGTATCAGGAGAATGAAGCTGTCAAAAAGATCGTCGCGGCAGAGGGCACGATCCTGCCGCCCAGCCTGTCGTTCCTTGCAAAGATGGCGGCGGAAACCATTGATCTTTCAAAGGCGGATGCATCGGAAGTGACAAGTCTCGGCTTTTTCGACTGCAAAAACCTGAAAAATATCGTGCTGCCGGAAAGCGGCATCCCGAATCTGGAATCGCTTTCCTCTGCGTTCAGCGGCTGCGAATCGCTGACGGATATCAGCATACTGAACAGTCTGGACATCTCGAAGATCCGGTCAATGTCGGCGATGTGCAAGGGCTGCACGGCGCTCACGGATATTTCTCCGATTTACGATCTGGATACCGCGCATATCACGGATATGAGCGATATGTTCAGCGGCTGCACCGGTCTGACGGCATTTGATTTTTCCAAGATCGACACATCCGATCTGCTGACAACAGAGGCAATGTTCCGCGGCTCCGGCATCAAAAAGGCGGATCTTGCAGGCATTACGCTGCCGAATGTCGAGAATATGGAGAGCATGTACTGCGACTGCACACAGCTCGAAGAAGTCGATTTCTCCGGCGCAAAGCTGCCGAAGCTGCCGAAAATGGAATATCTTTTCTATCATTACAGCGGCGTAGAGCCCACGCTGAAAACCGCAAATCTCTCCGGTCTTTCGGTTCCGGCATGCGAATCCATGAAGAATCTGTTCTATAAGTGCAAGCAGCTGGAAAAAGTCGATTTTTCCAATGTGAATATGCCTGCGAATACGTCGTTTTCAAATCTGTTTGAATACTGCGAAGCACTGACCGACGTCTGCTTCAAGGGAACGGATACCTCTGCGATCGAGGATCTGTACAACATGTTCGACGGCTGTTCTGCGCTGAAAACACTGGATCTGACGGATTTTGATACGGCATCCGTGCTCACGGTGTCGAATATGTTCCGCGACTGCTCCGCGCTGACAACGATCACGGTCTCCGATAAATGGGATATCTCCGGACTCGGACAGAACGGAAAGAAGTACAGCATGTTCAGCGGCGCTTCGTCGCTGGTCGGCGGAAACGGCACAGTCTATAATTATCAGCGTGCATATTCGGATTACGCGCGCATTGACACGGAGCAGACACCCGGCTATTTCACGGCAGGGGAGGGCACAGAGATCCCGCAGTATGTCAGCTCTGTCAGCTTTGACGAGGAAACCGGCATCCTGACGCTCGCCGGCGACGTTGTGCTGACGGACGTGAAGGATTATGCGGGCAAGCCTGTCAAGCAGGTCATTGCACTGGAAGGCACCGTCCTGCCGGAAAGCTGCAAGGGCATGTTCGCCGGATTCACCGCGGAAAGCATGGATCTTTCCAAGGCTGATACCTCGAAGGTCGTCAGCATGTCCGAAATGTTCAGCGGATGCAAAAAGCTCACAGCGCTTGACCTCAGCACATTCAATACGAAAAATGTCACCGATCTGTCCGCGATGTTCCGGGACTGCGGCAAGCTGACCGATCTGAATATCAGCGGCTTTGATACGGTGAATGTCAAAACGACGGCGAACATGTTTGAGGGCTGCGAGACCGTCACCGGACTGGATCTGTCCGCGCTCGATACGCGCAACGTCGGCACGATGACAGAGATGTTCAAAAACTGCTCGGCTCTGAAAACGCTGGATCTTTCCAATTTCAATACCTCGCTTGTCCGGTCGATGCACAGCATGTTTGAAGGCTGCTGGTCTCTCGAAGAACTGAATATTGCAAGCTTCAATACGCCGGTTTGTGCATCGTTTGAAGCGATGTTCCGGAACTGCGAAAGCCTGAAATATGTGGATCTCCGCCGGTTCGACACTGCAAAATGCTCGAACTATGAGTACATGTTCGAGGGCTGCCGCAGTCTGACGGTGCTCGACCTCACCTCGTTCGATACGTCAGATTTTGACTTCATGGACTGCATGTTCAAGGACTGCGCGAATCTGCGGAAGGTGTTTGCATCCGAAAGCTGGGATGTGACAAAGGCGCGGGAATCGGAAGAAATGTTTGCCGGCTGCAACAATATCGACGGCGGCAAGGGCACAAAATACGATCCCGAGCGGATTGATCTGGAATATGCGCGCGTGGATACCGCCGCAAGAGCGGGCTACTTCACAGCAGGCGACGGCAGCTATGAATACGGCGATCCGCTGACCGTGCATATCAATCCGTCCGCAATGAACGGCGAGACCGTGACATTTGACGCGGCAACCGGCACGCTGACGCTTTCGGGCAATGTCATCAAGGACGAAGTCCGCACATTTTCGTATTATGAGCCGGTAAAGCATGTTGTCTGTGCAGAGGGCACAGTCCTGCCGGCGGACTGCTCCGACCTGTTCCGGCAGTTCAAAGCGGAGAGCATCGACCTTTCCAATGCAGACGCATCCTGCGTCACGGATATGACCGCAATGTTCATGATCTGCCGGAACCTGACCTCACTCAATCTCTCCGGACTGGATACTGCAAAGGTGCAGCACATGGACGGCATGTTCTATCTCTGCGAGCGCCTGCCGGAGCTGGATATCACGGGGCTCAATACCTCGGCAGTCACCTCAATGGAAACGATGTTCTACGGCTGCAAGGCGCTGACCGAGCTTGACCTCTCCGAAACCGATACCGAAGCGGTCACCGTCATGCAGGATCTGTTCCGGAACTGCAAGAGCCTGAAAACGATTTATGTTTCCAAAAAATGGCATGCAAGAGTGATTTCGGAGCTGGAGGATCACGATCCCCGCAAGGAGATGTTCACCGGCTGCACCAGTCTGGTCGGCGGTGCGGGCACGGTATTTGACCAGTTCCACACCGAGATCAGCTATGCAAGAGTTGACACCGAAAAAATGCCCGGCTACTTCACGCAGAAGGATATGCAGGAATCGCAAGCGGTGCTTGACGAGGAAACCGGCACGCTGTATCTGCGCGGGCAGATCTATCCCGAAGAAGTGAAGTCGTACAGCTGGAACGGCAAGGTCAAGCATGTTGTTGCGGAGGAAGGCTCTGTGCTTCCGGCGGACTGCACCGAGCTGTTTTACAGCTTTGCCTATGCATCGTCCATTGACATTTCCAATGCGGATTCTTCCGCGGTGCTGCATACAAAATCCATGTTCGCGAACTGCAAGGTGGTGACCGATCTGAATTTCACCGGTCTGGACACATCCAGAGTCACGGATATGGCGAACATGTTCTCCGGCTGCGCCAAGCTGACATCGCTGGATGTTTCGCAGCTGGATGTATCGCAGGTCACAAACATGAACGGCATATTCAGCAGCGATTCTGCCCTGACGGAACTCAATATGAGCGGCTGGAATACCGCAAATGTCACCAGTATGCAGAGCATGTTCAATGGCTGCAAGAGCCTGACAACGCTGGATCTTTCAAATCTGAATACGGCAAAGGTCACGACGATGTGGAACATGTTCTGGGGCTGCTCGAATCTGACGGCGCTGGATCTCTCGCATTTTGATACGTCCGCGCTGGTGACTATGGATCAGATGTTCCTCGGCTGCAAAAAGCTGGAAACGCTCGATCTCACCGGCGTTGACACATCGAATGTCACAAGAATGCAGCAGCTCTTTAACGGCTGCGCTGCACTGGAGGAGCTGGATCTCTCCGGCTTTGACACGGCAAAGGTCGGGATCATGATCAACATGTTCAGCGGCTGCACGAAGCTGCGGACGGTCTATGTTTCCGAGCTGTGGGATGCCTCGCGCATTGCGGGGATCGAGCAGGGCAGCAACCTGAGAATCATGTTCGGTCAGAACAGCGCGCTCGTCGGCGGAAACGGCACGGCATTTGCAGCGGACAAGACAACTGCGGATTATGCGCATATTGACGCTGCCGGCGATCCGGGCTACTTCACGTATAAAGAGGCGCCGGAGCGTCCGCATGTGACCACGCCGTCCGAAACCACGACAGGCGATACGACAGCGACGACAACGGAAACGACCACGACCGATACCACAACGAGCAATTCGACAACAAACGACACGACAACAAGCGAATCGACGACCAGCAATACCACGACAAGCGACACGACAACAAGCGAATCGACGACCAGCAATACCACGACAAGCGATACGACAACAAGCGAAACGACAAGCGATACCACCGGCAGCGAGACCAATCCGCCTGAGACCACCACAACGCCGACCGGCGGCGACATGGACGGCGACGGCGAGGTCAGCAACCGCGATGCGATGCTGCTGATCCGGTACGTCAACGGCTGGGAAGGCATCGAGCTGGATGTTGAAGCCGCCGACATCGACGGCGACGGCGAGATCAGCAACCGCGATGCCATGATCCTGATCCGCTTTGTCAACGGCTGGGAAGGCTATGACCAGTATTTCCGGAAAAAGGAAGACTGATCCGTTCACATGAAAACTGCCCCGAAGCGAAATTCAGACGCTTCGGGGCAGTTTTTTGCGCTTTTTCACGCAATGCTGAAACCGGCATTTCGTCGCGGGCGGGCATTTCGTCGCAAAATACGGCATTTCGTCGCCGTATACGGGATTTCGTCGGCAAATACGGCATTCTGTCGGATTTCCTTGACTGTTCCTTTTGCATATGCTATATTATATATTATATAAATATTGCTCTTTGGCAATATTTTTTCAAATCAGCCGTTTTCACATATTTGTACCAAAGGGGGAAGCATCAACATGAAAAAATTGCTTGCAGCCGCTGCCGCATCGCTCTTGCTTGCGGTCACCTGCACTATGCCGATGCAGCAGGCGAGCGCCGATGAACAGACACCGCAGGAAAACGTCATCTGCATCAGTGACGAAGGCAGCAATCTCAATCTGCATGATTACGGAAGCTATTATGCACGGAAAACCGGATCGCATCTTGTGCCGCTGGAAGACGGAAACTGGCTGCGCTTGCAGCTTGTGTGGACAGGCACAGAAAGCATCGTGGTCGCGGAGCGCTACACGCCGGACTTTCAGCGGATCTGGCGCAAGGTCATCGGGCAGCAGCTTCCCGAATACGGCGGATTCCATGCCGGCAGGGACGGATACTATTACCTCGTGACCGGCGACGAGCAGGATTCGCTCGATGAACACAAGCCGATGATCGACATTGCAAAATACAACGCCGACTGGGAGCTTGTCGGACATGTCCAGACAGAAGGAGACGATATCGTTGAAGCATTTCGCGCCGGTACCGTGCGCTGCGCAGATGACGGCAGATTTCTGATCGTGCATACCAGCCGCAGGATCGCATCCGGACACCAGACGAATTATACGCTGGAAGTCGATACGGAAAGCATGGAGATCACGGAAGAACGAAGCCGGATGACACTCAGCTCCGGCTATGCGAGCCATTCGTTCAATCAGTTTGTTCTGCTGGACGGAAACAATGTCGTCACGCTCGATCACGGCGATTTCTTCCCGCGCTGCGTCATGCTTGCAAAGTATGCAAGTGATCTGACAACCGGAACCTTCACCTCGTATTATGACATGGAGATCGTCAACATGGCGTCATACGGCGCGCTCGGCGATGTGGACACAGAGAACATGTCCATCATGAACTATACCGGCGTATTCATCGGCGGATTTGAACAGAGCAGTACGCATTATCTGACCGCATACAGTACGATCGACCAGTCGCTCTGGTATGATATCGTGACCGGAAAAGCCCCATACGGCAAAAACTCCGTGCGGAACATCATGATCTCGGCTGTTCCGAAGGATGATCTGCAGAATGAAGCCGTCATCAAAATTCCGATCACGGATTATACACAGGAAGAAGGCTCCCCCGGAACGCCGTTCCTCGTGCCGGCAGGTGAAGACCGGTTCCTGCTGATGTGGCAGCACGGCAGGCAGATCTGCTACGAATTTCTCGACGGCGCCGGCAATGTTGTCGGGGAACAGTACACAATGGACGGCACACTCTCGGATTGCGAGCCGGTCTTCTGCGATAATAAGGTGTACTGGTATACATGGGATGATGCCGATGTTTCGTTCTATTCGATTGATACGGAGCATCCGGAGCAGACAGAAACCGTCCTCACCGTTTCCGGTCACGACTATCAGGCCGAAGGCGAACCGGATGAAGAAGGCTATGTCTATGAGGTCTGCACGAAATGCGGAGACCGGATCCGGAGCATCGCGCCGACATCGTTTGTCATGAATGTGTATCTGATCGAACATTATTCGGCTTCTGCCGGCTATTCCGCCTCTGCATTTCATCCGGAAAGCACCGTGCTGGAAGCGAAGGATTTGTTCAAGTTCGATGGCGTGCGCGTTTATCCGGACGAATATGTGTATCAGGATGAAAAATTCCATGCAGAGATCACAGACGGCAGCGAATATGTCCGGTATGATCCGGAAACGAAAATGTATACCGTCAGTGACTTTGACGAAGGACAGATTTCATTCACCATAAAATGCTGGCTGCGCGAAAATCCTGCGCTTTTCAAGGAATACACATTCCGTGCAGCGCATCATTACGAGCTTACGGAAACTGTGCTGCCGGACGGCGAACAGGAAGGCTGGTTCACATTCCACTGCACGGACTGCGGGCATACGTACAAAAAGATCATCGCACCGTTCACGGTGCTGAACGGCGAAACTGCAAAAGCAGAATTGGAAACGGACACCTTTGAATACGACCACGCGGCGCATGAACCGGCTGTCTCGCTGCTGCTGACGGATGCGGAATCCGCAGAACAGACCGCATTGGAGCAGGGGAAGGATTTCACGGTGCAGTACATCGACAATGTGAATGCCGGCACAGCCTATGCGCTGCTGACGGCTGCGGATGACAGCACTGCGATCAGCGGCACCATGATCCTGCCTTTCACGATCAATCCGCAGCAGCTTCTGGATTGCATTGTGATATTCAGACCAAGCACGCTGGATCCCGAAGCGCCGGAAACCGATCTGGTGAGCGCCCTCACGCCGACCGTCCGGATCTTTGACAAACAGGGTTTCCAGATGCCGGAAGGTTCTTTCTATACGCGCGGCATGTATCAGTTCACAGAGGACGGTCTGCATCTGGATTCCATTGCGTACAATTTCCACGCGCAGCATCGGAATTACGGCAACAGCACGAACGAAACATATAAGATCCCGCTCATCAGCATCGAACCGTATACGGCGGCATTTGCAGATGAAGCGCTCGCCGAAAGCGGCATTGCTGCATACACCGGCGAAGCAGTCGAGCCGGAGATCACCCTCACGACCGCGAAAGGACGTGTTCTGAAAAGCGGCGAGGACTATTCCGTGACCTATGAAAATAATACAGAATGCGGGACGGCAGCCGCTGTCATCACCGGTCTTATGTGCTATACCGGCGAGATCAGGCTGGAATTTACGATCAAAGGCGCGGAAATTCATCCTGCACCTGCTTCCGGCGATCCTGACGGCGACGGCAAAATCACCGTCGAAGACACCGCGCTCCTCAATAGCTGGATCTTCGGCAAACCGGATGCCGCGCTGACGGAATGGCAGGCTGCCGACATGAATCAGGATCAGGTCATTGACGCTGCCGACCTGACCATGATGAAGCGCGCCATGCTCGCACAGAAAGCGCAGGCACACTGAACATTTCCGGCAATATCAGCATAGTTTATGCAGTAACTCCGGTAAACTGTGCCGTGCAAAAAGGGCTGCTTGCCCGCATATACACGCGAGAATCCCCCGTATCTCGAGATACGGGGGATTCTGTTTGCATTCAGTAGTCAATCTCGATCCACGGGCCGGTTTCGATTCGCCTTTCAGGTTCTGCGCCGGTGTCATCCGGCTGTGCGGGCTGATCCGGCTGCTTAGGTTGATCCGGTTGTGCGGGATCTATCACAATATCTGCCTCCGGAACGGTGAAACGGAACTCCGCCGGTTCTCCGGAATCCGAAGACTGCTTCTTAGCTGCGGTCGTATCCGTAACGGCAGCCGTGGTTTCTGTCTCCGGCGAAGTGCTCTGCGCTGTTGTCTCCGTCTGCACGGAAGATGCATCCGGTTCAGGTGCAGGCCGATCGGTACAGCCGGTCATCAGACATCCCGCCGCGAGCAGCATACTGACAAAAAGCAACACTCTGCCTGTCATAATCCGTTCCTCCTTTTGCGGTGCGCTGCCGGTCATTCAACCGGGAAACGCTCTCCTTCATATCTATCGCTTGCGGTCAGAACGTCCTCTTCCGAAAACGCAATGATCTCAAGCTGTGCTTCTTCATAAGTCTGTTTCATGTTCTCCTCCTTATCATGCCTTCTCATAAAGATACATCGCATTGGCGAGTGTGACTTTTCTTTCGTCGCCGGTCGCGGCCAGCAGCTTTGCGTAGTAAAGCGGCGGAATCCCGACCTTGTACGAATCAATCACAAAGTTATACTGCGTGCTGATGTTGGAACGGCCGTTAGTCTCAGAGTCCAGATAGTACTCTCCCTTGCTGTTCTGCATCAGCTCCGTTTCGCTCTGTCTGGATGTGCCTTTTTTGTAGGTATGGGAATCATAGCTGTTATCCGAGAACTTGATATACACGCGCATAAACGGATTAATCTGGAATATTGTCGAGAACTGAAGTTCCAGATTCTCCGGCTTTGTGCCGCTGACGTTCAGATTAATTTTATTATAGACATTCTGATCCAGATTCTTTACATCATCACTGACGGTATAGCCCGCATCCGGATCGAAATACAGCGCGGTTGCCGCACAGAAATCCTTCGCCGTCTTTGCCAAACGATACGTACTCTCATTCGATTCCGCTTCTGCCATGACTTTGTCAAAATAATCATACAATTTGATGTTCAGACCGGCTTTCGTCACATCGGTGCCTTTCACGGTCAGGGATTTCACAGCGGTTCCGTCACCGCGGACTAAGCGGAACGTGCCGTCTTTCATCGCGTCGGCGGGATCAATCGGAATACCGATGTAGCGGTGCAGTTCACTGGTGTTGCCGCTTAACTGCGAGCCTTCAATATACTGACGGCTTAGCGAGATCGGCTGTGTATAGGTCTTGCCACCGATTTTCAGTTCACAGTATGCATCCGGATCAGCAAGCAGTGTACCGGGAATATCCGCATAGATCATGGATTCAATACGATTGTAATACCCGACAGACTGCGCCCGATAAACTGCAGGCGTGCTGTCGCCGTTCGATATAAATTCTATGTTATACTTGACTGCATAGGCGTGTGCGCCGGAGTCCTCTGCCGCAGTGATGCTTTTGACAAGTGTACAAATCGAATCGACATCGTCAAACGAGCAATACGGGTTCAGAACTGTCAGCATGAGCTTGTCACAATAATAGAAACAGTGATCCTTAATACGCTCAACAGAGCGCGGAACCGTCAGTTCCGTGAGCTTAGCGCAGCCCCTGAATGTTTCATCGAACAAACAGGTCATTCCTTCCGGCAGATTGATCTTCCGGAGATAGCTGCAGTAGCAGAACGCAGATTCGTCAATCATATTCAGAGAATCAGGGAGTTTGACCTCCATTACAGGGCTATCGCAAAACGCGGCATATCCGATTGACTTGATTCCTTCACTCACTTCGACCGAGCGAATCGTTTTACATCCGCAGAAAGCCTGCCAGCCGACGCTGACAACCGGTTTGCCGTTATATGTCGCAGGGATCTCGATCATCGCCGGCAGCTTGTCCTCGACAAAACCGCTGACACTGTAAACATCCTCATACTCGCTATGTTCAAAAGTCAGATAATCTTCGGGAGCAAATTCTTCATTATCCAGCGGGATAAAGGTCAGATCATGCTGTTTGGCGTAGTATTCCGCAGTGGATTTTTTCTTGCCGTAAACCGCAGTCGGCTTGCAGATCGTGTCGAAGTCGCGGGAATCATCCGAATCTTTGATCATGCAGCCTTTGTTGCGGATTGTGACCTTTTCCAGTGCATCGCATTTTGCGAATACGCTGTTTTCAATCTCCTTCACGCTTGCCGGGACATCTACCTCTTTCAGGGATGAGCAGCCGTAAAACGCTTCGCTGTGAATCTCTCGCACGCCGTCCGGAATTGTGATCTCCTTGAGCGATGTACAGCCGAGGAACAATTCACTTCCGATTACCTCCAGATTTTCCGGAAGCTCGATCGTCTCCAGCGATGTGCAGTCCTTGAACACATCATACGCAAAGGAACCGGTGCGGTCTGAAAAAGTGACCTTTTTCAGATTGGTGCAGCCGTCAAAGACATAACCGTTGAAGCTGATCAAAGAATGACCGTCGTTCGTATCCGGACGCGCGTCGGAATGGAATATTTCAACCTCTTCCAGATTGGTGCAGTCCTGAAAGCATTGATACCCGATCCAGCTGATGCAGTCCGGAAGGACGATCTTTTTGTAATTCGATCCTTTCAGCAGATTGGCGTTCAGCTGCTTGACGCGGTAACCTTTGATCCGTTCCGGAATGGTCAGCGTATCTCCGCTCAGCTTATTGAAGTCAATCTTGTCAATTGAAACCGTGTTGTCCATTTCGTTTTCATAACCGGTGTCATAAAACGTGTAGGTGTAAGCCTCAAACTGATGCTCCTCACTGTCGGCTGCCTGTGCCTGCATCAGCGGTATGGCAGCGCAGAAAGCTGCTGCTGAAAGCACCGCTGTGCATAGTTTGGATAATCGCATAAATATACCTCCTTTTTCATTCACGCCGGCATACAGACAGCCGGCTTTTCTATTATACCATAATCTTGCGCAGATTGCAATGTATTGTGGCAATTTCAGAGGATATGTTAAAAAAATATATCCTTATCCGCATGACGATCTGAAAAGGACTTCCTGTCAAACCGTGCCCAATCGGGCATTCTTTCTGCATATTTTCTGTATTCTTTATGCATACAAAAACCGCCCCGAAGCGCAATTCAGATGCTTCGGGGCAGTTGTTTACATAAGATTCCAGAGGCGTTTCAATTCGCCGTTTTTCTGCATCAGCTCGTCAAATGTGCCGCTTTCTGCGATCTCACCGTTTTTCATCACATAGATCCTGTCGCAGATGCGCACCGTATTCAGACGGTGTGCGATCATCAGGCATGCGATCCCGCGGTCACTGAGCTGCGAAACCGTATCAATGATGCTTTTTTCCGTGACGGTATCCAGATTTCCGGTTGCTTCATCCAGAATCAGCAGATCCGGCTTTTGCAGCAGTGCTCTTGCGATCGAGAGCCGCTGCTTTTCACCGCCGGAGAGATTCGCGCCGTTTTCTTCCAGCGGCGTATCATATCCGAGCGGCAGCTTTTCGATCATATCGTCTGCGCAGCAAAGCCTGCATGCTTCCCGGATCTCCGCATCGGCTGCATGTTCTGCACCCAAGCGCAGATTTGCCATGACCGTATCCGAAAAGAAAAATGTCTCCTGACTGACATAGGCAATGCTGCTGCGCAATGCAGTGAGCCCGCAGTCCTCTGCGCTGCTGCTGCCGATCAGGACACGGCCTTTTTCCGGCGCATAAAAGCGCAGAAACAGCTTTGCCGCGGTTGTTTTTCCGCTGCCGCTTTCGCCGACAATTGCGATTTTTTCGCCCTTCCGGATCCGGAGCGAGACATCGTGCAGGCAGAGTTCACTGTTTCCGTAACGGAAATCGACATGCTCCAGCTCCCATTTTTCAGCCTGCGCACGTTCCTCTGTTTTCTCTGAAACAGCTTCCGTTTCGATGTCAAGAATGTCATTCAGGCGGTCGGCTGCGACAAAAGCAGTCTGGATCGTCGGCTGCAGCGCGATCAGGTTCTTGATCGGGCCGGTAAAATATTCCATCAGCACATAGAAGGTGATCAGCGCTCCGACGGTGATGATCCGGTTCTGCACCATGACAAATCCTGTCCAGAGAATGACAATGCTGCCGAGCAGTTCGACCGCATTCAGGCAGGTGTCCTGCGTCAGCGCGACCGTACTGCTGTTCACGACGGAATCGAGATATTTCCGGAATTTCGTCATTGCTGTGTCCTTGACGCTCCGGTTTGCGCAGGCAGCCTTCACGGTCTCCAGTCCGTCAAGGCTCTCTTTGAGATACGCCTGCATCTGTGCATCATCTTCCATGACCTGCCGGTTGGTACGCAGAATCGCGCGGCGGAACACCAGAACAACGATCAGATACAGGATCACCATGACAAACGACAGAAAAAAGAGCCTGCCGTTTTCCATGTACAGCAGCGCGCCGCCGACAATTGTCATGACGGTATCCAGCATCAGCGTGACGGCAGCCGTTGAAATGGCTGTCCGGATCGTGTCGCCGTCCGAGAACCGCGACATGTATTCACCGGTTCGCCGCGTTGCAAGATCCTGAACGGGCATATCGACAATGTGATCGTAAAACGGGATCATGATCCGAAGGTCAAGCGTTCTGCTGATGGAAATGATCATCCTGCCGCGTACAAACTGGATGACGGCTGACAGCAGATAGAGCACTGCAAATGTGCCGAAGATCAGGTGAAAATCGTGCCTGCCGATCTGCTCTGCTTTCAGAAGAATTTTGTCAAGGAGCGTGTGCATATCCGAATGATCCGGTTCTTCCGGCAATTCGATGATCTCGGTTTCCTCTGACTCTGCATCATCGGCATGCGACAGCAGATGCTCTGAAATCGTCTGCGTTTCCATAAAATGATCAATCGAGATCTGGAAAATGAAAGCGCCCGTAAAACCGATCAGAGAAACGATCAGCGACATGACCAGCACTGCTGCGAGCTTGCCGCCCTGTCCTTTCAGCAGCCGGAAAAAGCGCAGAAACGCATTCTCTCCGCGTCTGCCTTCCTGAAATGCAGGCGTTTTTTCAAATGTCACGATGTATCCGGTCCAGCGGGAGAAAAAATCCGCTTCCGTTATGCGATGCCTGCCGGTTTCCGGATCTCCGGTCAGGAATTTTCCCTTTTTGTATCCGAACACGACAATGAAATGCAGCAATTGATTTTCGCTGACAATATGTGCAATGAACGGAAACCGGATCTCGCCGTTTGCAATTCCGGAGAGAAGCTCGTCCCTGTCGCCGGAAAGCGATGTGCTTTCAAAGCCGAGTGCATTGCCGGCTTCGGTCAGCCCGTAGAGGTTCGTGCCGAGCCGGTCTGTTTTGGTGAGCTTTCTGCACTGTGAAAGCGGGATCCTGCATCCGTGATAAGCTGCGATCATTGCAAGACATGCCGCGCCGCAGTCCCGCTGATCGTGCTGATAGACTATTTTCATGATGAATCCTTTCAAAAAAGGCTGCAAACCATTCTTGCAGCCTTTTCCGTTTCGTGCTGTGATCAGCCGTATGTGTAATAAGTCGTTGTTTTTCTCTTGGAACAACCGGAGCAAAGATACTTGATCGTATGCAGAACACGCGGCATCCAGCGGAATTTGTTCCAGTCCCAGTATGTTTCGGACTTCGTGGTGTGGGAATACTGTCTCCACGAATGCGAATGCGCACCGCCTTCGATGCGGCGCATTTCCTTTTCCGCAACAGCTCTCATCACGGCACCTCCTTTCTGATCCGGCTGGCAGCAGAATGGTTGCTGCGATCCGATTTCAGTTGTATTATATCATTTTTTTATCCGAATGTCGCCACACAAAAGGGTAGTCTTTCCACGGAAACCGACTACCCGATCGGGTAGTGCATTTTTGTTTCAAATGTGATATAATAGGAAACAGTTGGTGAAATGAGGTGGTACTTTGCAGGTACATAAGCGAACATATCTGTATATTCTTTGCGGCTTTCTGCTGCTGTGTTTCATATCGTTATACCGGCAGGTCAGCATTGCAATGTTTCCGCATGACCGGCTGCGTCCCTATCTTGTGTATGCGGTTTATCTGGCGCTGCTCGGCGGCTGGCTGTATTCCCTGCGCATCCGCATCACGCAGAAAACAATGCTGAACTGTCTGCGGACGGAAGGCGCCGTTATGGGATTCTGGGTGACGATCCGGTTTTTGCAGGAAGGCTGGTTTTACCGGAATGTGCATGTGATGCGCATGAGCGGCTATCTGATCGCGATTCCGATGCTGCTGATCCCGCTGCTCGGATTCTATGCGTCCTGCTGTCTGGCGCAGGGCGATACCTATACGATCCCGCTGCGCAGATATCTGCTGCTTCTGCCGGTCAGCGCTGCCTGCATCCTGCTCCTGACAAATGAAAAGCATCATCTGATGGTCAGCGTCCTGCCGGATGAATCGGAAAATCTGTATTTTCATCCGAATACCGGCATTATTTTTCCGGTGTTCTGCGCATCGGCGCTGATTCTGGCGCGCATTCTGATAATCCTATTCAAAACGCACCGCATCAGGATCCGGCGCATCAAAAAAATGCTCCCGCTGCTGATCAGCATTGCAATGCCTGCAACGCTGCTGATCTATCTGCGGAAAAGCTTTGTTGTTTCGCATGAACTGATCGAGCTGACGGCAAAGCTGTTCTTTCTGGAAGCGATGTCATGGGAAAGCTGCATCCTGCTCGGTCTGATTCCGGTCAATACGCGATATCCGATGGTATTTGAGCGTTCCACGGTCGGCATGCGGATCGTCGATGCATCCGGTGATACAAAAATCCGCTCCGGAAATGCGCGTCCGCTGACAGCAGAGCAGTTTTCTGCGCTGAAACAGAACGGCATGCTTCAGGCACAGGAAGGCGCGGAGCTGCATCTGCACCGCATGCGGAACGGTTATCTGATCTATCAGAAGGATGTTTCAAAGATCTGCGCCGTGATCGAAGAACTGCACCGGACGGCAGAGGAGCTGACGCAGGAAGGGCATCTGCTGCAAAAAGAGATCGTGATGCAGTCTGAAAAGGCGGCGATCGACGCGAAAAACAAGATCTACGACCGGCTCTCCAATGAAGTCGGCAGTCAGCTGCGTGACATGACCGCACTGCTGCAAAGCATGCATACGGTGCAGAAGGATCAGCTTTACAGACAGCTGCTTCTGGTCGGCACATATGTCAAGCGGCGGTGCAATCTGGTGCTGATCCATCAGGAAAGCGGCACAATTCCAATGGGCGAACTGCGGCTGACGCTCTCCGATTTTGTCGCATGCATGAACCTTGCCGGCATCGCTGCAAATCTGATCTGGGAGCCGGAAGGCACCTATGCGCCGGCGTACATGATCTGCATATTCGATGCAGTGGAACAGGAAATGGAGCGGATCTGCTTTGCACCGGACAGCATCACAGTCGCGATCCGCGAAACAGCAGAAATCACCGTCCGGAAGGATGATAAACTGACGGTCCGTTCTGTTCCGTCTATTCAGTCTGAAAGTGAAACGAGTGCATCATGAGATACAAAAGAAGTCATAACAACAATGAAATCAGAGAAGCAATTGATTCCTATCCCGGCGGGCTGTGCTTTGCCGAGATCAGCGGAAAAACCATTCTGGTGAACCGGCAGATGAACAAGCTGATCGACGCCATGACCGGTCACACGCTGATCGAGGTCAATCAGACATGGGACGATCTTTCAAACATGCCGCTGCTGAACGGCTGTTCGCGGCTGGACAGACCGTGGATGAAGCAAGCGCATTTCTGTGACGATGAAAACAGCCTGCTGTTCCTCTTTCCGGATGATACGGTATGGCAGTTCCGGCGGACACTGCTGGACGATCAGGGGGAGCAGATCCTTCAGATCGAAGCTGCCGATATTACGCAGATCTACCGGATGAGCGAGGAGCTGTATCTGAACAATCAGAGGCTTGTGGAACTGCGGAAACGGCAGGAAGCGCTGCTTGCCAATATCGTGAAGATCAATCAGGACAAGGAACTGCTCTCTGCAAAAATGCATATTCACGACGATTTCGGCAGATGTCTGGTCGCGACAAAAAAAGCGATCATGGACGGCGATCTGACGGAATCGACATATCAGATGCTGCTCAGCGGATGGGGGGAAGCGATCCGCGATATGCAGAATTTACAGCAGCAAAGCGCGATGCCGTCGCCGGAAGCAGAGCTGCGCAAGGTTGCGAATCTCGTCGGATGCCGGCTGTATTTTTCAGGCGAACAGCCGAAGGAACGGCGCTCTCTGCTGCTGATGTATTCCGTCATTCGGGAAGCGCTGACAAATGCCGTGCGGCATGCGGGCGCGACCGCCCTCACTGTCGAGATCAGTCAACAGCAGAATCTGTATCATGTTGTCATCGGCAACAACGGCAAATCGGAGATCCGGACGATCCATGAAAGCGGCGGTCTGCGCAATCTGCGGCATGCGCTGGAACAGCAGGGGGCACAGCTGAACTATGCATTCGGATCGAGCGTCACCGTCATCGCAGATATTCCGGTGCTGCATTGAGGAGGAAGATCATGGTAAATGTACTGGTTGTAGAAGACTCCAAAATTACCCGCGAGGCAATTGTGCATCAGCTGATGCAGATGCCGGAATACAACATCGTGCTGACGATCGAAAATGCAGCAAATGCGGATATTGCGTGCATGCACGGGAATATTGATCTGATCCTGATGGATGTCTGCACGGCGGACGATGAATCCGGTCTGGAAGCGGCAAGACGCATCAAGCAGCACGATCCGCAAATCAGGATCATCATCATGACGTCCATGCCGGAGCATTCTTTCCTGCAAAAAGCACGGAAATACGGCTGTGACAGCTTTTGGTACAAGGAGTACGGCGATGTCAGCCTGACGGAGATCTGCCGCCGGACGATGCGCGGGGAATCGGTCTTTCCGGCAGATACCCCGACGCTGAAAATCGGTGAGGCGGACAGCAAGGATTTTTCCGAACGAGAACTGGATGTGATCCGGGAGCTGGTCAGCGGCTCCCGCTACTGCGAGATTGCGCAGAATCTGCTGATCACGGAAAACACCGTGAAGTTCCATGTGAAAGCGATTCTGTCCAAAACGGGATACCGCAACACCCTGCAGCTTGTCGCGGATGTGGTGGAAAAGCGCATGGTTCTGCCGAAATACTGATGCGAACCATAACAATAGTTCCGTTCGTCTGGTGTTCCTTGCGGAAGGCATCCGGTAGTCGTATTCGGGTATACGCATATATGCATATGCGAAAATATTTATTAGGAGGATGTTTATGAAACACACGCGCGTCTTAAAGAGGGGAGTGTCTCTGATCCTTTCGCTGGTGCTGACGGTTCCGCTGCTATGCGGCAGGATCCTGCCGGCAGAACTGTTCGGGATGACTGTCTTCGCTGAGGATGAAAAGCCGGCAGAAGAAAAAGAAGGTGATATCAGCATCTCAAATGCTTGGTACGGACCTTATCAGGCGGTCTACAATGACAACATGTTCCTGAAAAAAACCGAGGCGGAATCCACAGATCTGGCAAAGCTTGGCATTGTGCTTGCAAATGCCGCGTATGATGAGTCTAAGATTGCGGAACTATATCAGAAGATGGGCTTTTCCTGTGCGACCTATAATTATGAAAAGCGCGAAACCTATGACGACAATGATTTTGTCGGCTATGCACTCGGGTACAAAGAGATTGCAGGAAACCGTGTCTTTTTGGTTTCCATTCGCGGAACGCACAGCGACTGCGACTGGTTCAGCAATTTCAACCTCGGGACTGGAGATGCGCATCAGGGCTTCCACCTTGCAGCCAGCAAGCTGATGAATGATTTGGAAGAATATCTGGCGCTGTACAGTGCATCAGACAGTTCCAAGCACAACATTATCTATTTTACCGGACACAGCCGCGGAGCAGCGGTTGCAAACATTCTTGCGCAATGGTTTTCCTCCGGCGAGTATGATAATTTCAACGAAAAAAACGTGTTTGCATACACTTTTGCAACGCCGAATGTGAGGCGGGGTGCAGACAAATCGCTGAAAAACATTTACAACTATGTCAATCCCGGAGACAAGGTTCCTGCGATGCCGCTGTCGGAATGGGGCTTTGAACGGAACGGACAGACGTATGTTCTCAATACGGAAGGCGATACGTTCCGGAATTTCCAGATCAAGTTTCATAAACAATATGAAGCGGAAGAGAAATATAATGAGTACTATGGCGGCGATACAGACAATGTTTCTTTCTGTACGCTGATCTATTCACTCGTCCCCGATCAGGAAACATATCAGAAGAAAAAATACATTTTCGATCTGATCGCAGCCATTATGGCAAAAGACGACGATTATAACGCGCCTGCAGATCACAGTTTGCTGTACCTTCTGGGCAGAGTGCTGAATGACACAAAGGGCGTCTTTTCTGAAGTGCAGGTGAAAACTATTTTAGATTCTGTCACATACGGACTGTATTCCGATATTTCAGCGAGCGCAGATGTTGCTTCCTATCTGGCTGTCTGTTTCGTTGAGCTGGACCGCAAATATAGTGAGGTTCTTGATGCGAGAGAGAATGCAGAACTGGCACATAAAGCATGCCTTGCAGCGATGGAGGAAGCAAAGGAAGAAGAACGCGAGTTCAATTTTAACGATTGGAGCCGCGGCTGGAGCAAGGAACTTGGAGCGGCTTCTTATCTGAGCAACCAGTCAATTCAATCCATTGATGATCTGGTAAGGGCAATTCAGATCCTGAAGACGCTGGAACTGAAGCTTATTTCCGTCAAGGAAGATGACCAAAATGCATTCCGCATTCTGGGCGAACTGCTGGCAGATCTCGGAAATGACAACGATGAAAATTACATAAGCGCTGTATTTCGCAGCATTGAGCATACTCATCTTCCCCTTACCTATTATCTCTGGATCAATTCGATGTACTTCGGCATCAACGGATGGAGTGGCTATGACGGCGTGATTGAGAAATTCGTGATTCCGGAAAAAATCACCCGTATCAATTACAGCTGCTTTGACAACTGCATCGGAATCAAGGAGTTTGTGATTCCTGACAGTGTTGTCAATCTGTCCGACGCTTTTAATGAGTGCCGAGGACTCCGATATCTTACGATTCCGATCGATCGCAGTTATGACAGCAGTTTTTATAATTCGCAGCTTCTGACGCTGCATTTCACATACGGAAAAACCGGCATCATGCCTGACTTTAAGATGGATCCTTATTATAACGAGCCGGGGCTGCAACATAACAACGGAGACAGTCTGGTAACAGTTACCTTCGATGACCGCATCACACACATCGGCAAAGATGCTTTTTACGGACTGAACGGACTGATCAACCTCAAGCTTCCCGCCTCTCTGCAGGATGTTGGAGATCGCGCATTTTATCAGTGTACCGCGCTGGAATCAGTTGAACTGCCCGAAAAGGTTACCTCGCTTGGCGAGGAGTGCTTCGCAGAATGCGTCTCTCTGAAAACAATCAATCTGCATGACAACATCACAGAAATCGGCACAAAATGCTTTTCAAATGATGCGCTGCTTCAGATTGATCCGCATCTTCCGGAACATCTTGTCTCGCTCGGCGAAAGCGCCTTTGACGGCTGTTCTTCACTTTGCAGTGAGATTGTGATTCCGGAAAGTCTGGAAAACTACGGGTCTTATATCTTTTCCTGCACGCCGATTGCGAAAATAACATGTCCCTGTGATCTGAAAACATCTTTCAGCTACGGCATTGAAAGTCAAATCACCGAAATAATATATACAAAAGGAAAAACGGGCGTGATCCCTTCCAACAGGATTTGGTGGAACCATGTCTCTTTGCAGAAAGTGACACTAAGCGAAGGCATCACAAAGCTCGAAAGGGAAGCGTTCAAGGAAGCTGAGGTTCCGACATTTATTCTTCCGTCTACACTGACGGAAATCGGAGACTACGCATTTGCAAACTGCACGAATCTTACAGCTATCACGCTTCCAAAAAATCTGCAAACACTCGGCTGCGACGCTTTTTCAAACTCCGGTCTCACATCTGTCACGCTGCCGGATTCGCTTGTCTATGAAGGAACGGATGAAAAAGACGCAAAACCGATTGTGAACTGGTTCAGCAACTGCACTGCGCTCAAATCCGTTCAGCTTTCGAGAGCTTTGAATGCAATTCCGTCCGGCGCGTTCAGCGGCTGTACTGCGCTCACGAAAATTGACATTCCTGAAGGCGTGAAAACAATCGAAAGCAGTGCATTTTCCAACTGCAGCGCTCTAACTTCCGTCACATTTCCGGATACACTGATCAGCATTGGTGCGGAGTCATTCGCAAACTGCCCGCTGCTGACAGAAATCACGATACCAAAGAGTGTGCAGTTTATCAGTTATGCTGCGTTCAACAATTACTATGCAGAAGAGAAATGTGTCGGCCGAAATGTTTATATTTATAATCCGGATTGCGATATTATTCACGAAAAATCTTATTCCAGCGTGTTCAACAGTGGAGAAACCATTCACGGCTACAGCAATTCTTCTGCCAGAAATGCAGCGAACTACTACGGACTGACCTTTGTACCACTTGATCCTGCATATACCGTCGGTGACGTCAATGCGGACGGCGAAATCACGATTGCAGATGCGGTGGCACTGTCCCGCTGCGTCAATAAATGGGACGGAATCTCTATTGATTTGCGTGCAGCCGATCTGAATCGGGACCAAGCAATCAACGTGCTGGATGCAATGATTCTTGCCCGTGCCGTATCCAACTGGAGCGGATATGACCGATACCTGATTCTTGTTCCGCAGGAAGAGGTGAATGAACAGACATGAAAAGACTGCTTTTGCTCCTGATTACCGTTTCGCTTCTGTTTACGATGATTCCGCATGCCAGTGCTGCTTCTCAAATGACGCTTTCCGTGCTGAATGCATCGGTGCTGAATGCTGCGGGTACAGAAGTTTGCGTCCCGGTTCTGGCAACTCCCGGCTTTCGGTATGCAGCAGGCATTGCGGATATTCACTGGGACGCTGAGGTGCTCTCACTGAAAGAAGTGCTGTTTGACGAGAAAGCTGCGCCCGACAATGGTTCTGCTCCTATCACAGACACCGGCTCCTATCGTATCAGTGTGGGTGATTATCGTGCAGAAAAGAACTATATTGGAAACGGCGTGTTCTTTACACTTATTTTTGCTGTTAAAGCAAATGCAAAGTCCGGCAATTACGCGATTCAGATTCAGAATGCCGAGTTTTACAACAAAGATATGGAACGGCTGTATACTGAGACGGCAGACGGTTTCGTTACTATTTCTGATGGCGGATTGTTTTCTCTGGCAGTGGAATCGGTTTCACTGGAAAAGGATACCAAGACCTTTCAGACTGCGGTGATTGCAGAGCAGAATCCTGGATATGCGGCAGCTATTGTGGATATTATATGGAATCCGGAAATGTTCATTCTTCAGTCTGTGACGTTTGAGGAGAGTGCTGCGCCGGATTTGGCGACTAGAGAGATTGAGAATAACGGCTGTTTCCGCGTTTCATTCGGGAATTACGAAGCGTATCAGGATTACAAACAGACCGGAGTGCTGTTTACGCTGCAATTTCAATTGGCGGCAAGCGCAGAACCGGGTGAATATATCATTTCACTTGCAAATGCGGATGTTGTAAATTCCTCTCTGCTTCCGTTGGACACGGTTCAATCAGATGGCATTGTCCGTATTATGGGCGATAAATCAGATACAATCACCACAGCAACGACGTCAAAAGCGACAATGACGATGACTATTACCACAACTACGACGTCCAAGGCAACAACTACTGCTGCTACTACAACTACGACATCCAAGGCAACAACGACAACTACTGCTGCTACAACTACGACGTCCAAGGCGACGACAACCACTGCTACTACAACTACGACGTCCAAGGCAACAACAACTACTGCTGCTACAACTACAACGTCCAAGGCAACAACGACAACTACTGCTATCACAACCACTACATCCTAGGCAACAACGACAACTACTGCTACCACAACTACTACATCCAAGGCGACAACAACTACTGCTACTACAACTACTACATCCAAGGCGACAACAACTACTGCTGCTACAACTACGACATCCAAGGCAACAACGACAACTACTGCTACTACAACTACGACGTCCAAGGCGACGACAACCACTGCTGCTACAACTACGACGTCCAAGGCAACGACAACCACTACCACAACTACAACGACTGCCTCCGCAAAAGAGACAACCGCGACTGAAACAACATCTGTCACAACGTCTGAGCCGGAACCTGCTGTACTGTGCGGCGATGTGAATGGCGACGGAAAAATCGGCGTTGACGATGCACAGACAGCGTTGGTCGCCTATACGGAGCAGTTTGCCGGCAATCCAGTTGACCTGACCGACATTCAGCGAAAGGCTGTCGATGTGAACAGAGACGGACTTCTTAATGTGGACGATGCACAGAATATCCTGATTTTCTATACGGAGCGCAATGTCGCAGGCAAGGACATCAAATGGGAAGATGTAATCAGTCCAAAGCCACAGAGCCTTACGTTTTTTAAGCGGCTTGCTGCTGGATCCTGCATGCAGAGAGCACTGCTTCACGGCGGTCATCCGGAAGTGAGGTGCCGTCTGCGGCAGTGAGAATGAATCAACCTGACTCCTCATACAAACGGAGTCAGGTTTTCATTTTAGACGGAAAAGGTTACAGCTTTGATTGCGCCTAATCCATATTTGATGCAATATAAAACGTAAAATGAACACAGGTATTATCCGCTGCTGCCTGCATAGAAAAACAGCCCCGCCCTTTATTCCGGACAGGACTGCTTTCTTCATTTCTTTTTTCTTTCAGCAATTGGTTATGATTCTGTGCGGAAATAGTTCTCTGCGGATTTGCAGTAAACCATCAGTGCATAAATAATCGTTTTCACCTTTGCACTTGTCGAACTCTTGTTCAGCATATTGTAGGCGTAGGTCTGCACGCTGTAGGTAATTTCATTGCTGATCTGCTGTGTACCTTCATAGAGCACAGCCGTGACCGGCCGGCAGGAATCTTTCGCCTGCACATCTGAATAATCAAATCTGTACTCATTCGCAAACTCCCCGCTGACGAATTGACTGAACGGAACGGTTTTCGTGATCGTTTTGCCATTCACCGTCGTATAGGAAAGCTTCAGCATGACGTTCCTTTTCTGAACGGATTTGTCGAATGTCATGTAAAACACAAGTGCGACATTGTTGCCGAGCAGCAGATTTTTGCCTGAGAACTGTGCTTTCGGACTGCTGATCTTCGTTTCGGATGCATCGGAAGTGATGTTCAGCGAAAATGCATTTGTTCCGAGCTTTCTCTGTGCAGCAGTCAGCGTGCTGTTTGCGGGATTTCCTGTGTTATAATTGAAATAGGTCTGCGCGGCTGAACCGTAGTTCAGCATATCAACGAGAAGCGTTTTCAGTCCGGATTTCGTGTCGGGCTTATTCAGTTTGTTCATCGCATATGTGCTGACACTGTATTTGTCGATCTGGCTGATGTAACCTTTGCCGTCCTTTTCCGCGGATATTGATGCATAGACCTCGCTGACCATTTCCTTTGCTGCGATATTCTGATAAACGAACACATATTCGTCGCCGTAGCCGGAATCTTCGATTTGGTATTCGGTCACTTCGCTGCTCTGCAGCGTTCTTTCAGAGCCGTCCGCATTGAAATGCTCCTTCTGAATGAGCAGCTTCACATTTTCGTATCCTTCCAGCTCGCTCTTTGGGATGTAATACGCGATGCCGAGCCGGTTGTTCAGTGCAACACTGTGGTTGAATGTGAGATTGATGCGGTTCTGTCCGGCTGCCGTCTGCGTGAAGACCTCCCGTGTATAGAAAGGTGTTTCCTGACCTTTCAAACGCACGCGCAATGTGTATTCCGTCGCGGGTTCAAGACCGGTAAACGGCTCATTCTGATCTATTACCTTTTTCAGATCCTTGTAATGTACGCCGTCGATGCTGATCTCATAACCTTCCGACACATAGTTCAAATAATCGTCAGTCAGTGTACCTTCCGCGACATTTTCACCGAGTGCAATTGATGTGGGCGTTACCACAAGATGATCAGAGAACTCGGGCAGTCTTTGAACGAAAATGCTGCCGGCCTGACGATCATAGGTGTTTACATAGACAGTGCCTTCCGGCAAGCTCCATCTGCTGCTTTTTTCACCTGTAATATCAATGTCCGAAAATTCATTTGAATAGCGATTTTTTTTGATCTTCGCGGGATGAAGCAGCACTGCATAGACATCCAGTGTTCCGTCATCATTGAGATGCGCAGCCGCCGTGTTCAAAAAGCGAAAATCGGAATCATAGAAATAAGAATCCTTGTCTCTATATGCGATGATCCATTCATTGATCTGACCGGGCGTCGGTTTCGCAAAATAGAAGCCCTGCTGCGGGGTCAGTCTCACGATGTAAATATAGGAGCCGCCATACTGCAATGCTTCGCCTTTTTCTACAAACCGGTCTTTGTCTGTATCATACCAGCCGCAATGCGACTCGTCAGTGGTGAACGGCTGCACCTTATAATCATCAGCAGCATATATTTCATCAACGTAGTTGCGGGTTCCGACAACAATGCTTCCGGGATAGGGCCGTTCGCCGGTTGTCGCGATGGCGTTCTCTGACGTGGACGAAAGGATCATAGAATGATCAATCTGGGTGAACTCGCTCAGACTGGTGCATGAGGATCTGCGGAATTGTGCGGGAATCACAGCATAGGTGCCGTCGCCGCTGATCTTTCCGTAGAATCTGGATGAGACTTCGATTGTCCAGCCCGGATCATTCAGCAGCTTCATATCTGCCTTTACTTCAAAGTTTCCGGCGAAGTTAAGATGAACCAACCTTGAATCGCTGAAAAACATATCTGTCGTATCTGCATCGTCTTTCAGTGTGAAATTAATAAAACTGAGAGACCTGAGACCGAAACAGTGATAGAACATCATAGAATAGTTTGTAACACTGTCTGTTTTCCACGTACCTAACGCATACTCATCCCAATTGTATTCGTCCGGTCCGAGCATCAGAGAGGTGATGCCGCAGTCATAGAACATTCCCTCAAGTGTGGTCACGCGGTCGGTGTGCCAGCTCTGAATGCCGGGAATGTTCTTAAGCTTCTGGCAGCGATAGAACATCCAGCTTAGATTCGTAACGCTGCGCGTGTCCCAATCTATGACATTAAGCGTTTCCATGCTCTCACAGCTGTTGAACATTTCTTCCATTGTTGTGACCTTGGATGTGTTTGCATTGCTGAGGTCAAAATTTGTTGCATCGCAGAAGCCATAGAACAGCTGGAAGCAATCTGCCGGAAAGACCGTGCCTGGCTCTGCATAGACAGATTTGACTTTGCTGTTCATGCTGAATGCCTGTACATCCTCTTTCACCACATTCCCTCTAAGGGTGAGCTTGCCGGTCGATTCCTTGAAAACGGCGGTGCTGCCTGCCGCCTGTGCGGTCAGCGTGATCTCCGGCAGGGAGAAGGTCCCCGCTTCAAAAGGCATCGCTGTGCTGAGCAATGCCAGCGAGATCAATGTTGCCGCTGCGCGTTTCATGCGCTTTTTCATAATCATTCCTCCTTTTGTAACGGTTGGTTTCCATCAGTTTATTTCTTGATTCTGCTTTCGTGCAATCCTTTTTCTATTATAACACTCATAAACATAACGCCGCAATACAAAAGATAAAATATGAACCGAACAGGTCATCTTTGCGACAAATATTACGCAGCAAATATGTGGAATATAAACAAAAAGCCGTTCCGATCATCATGACGGAACGGACTCATAAGATCATAGCAAGATCCGCTGTTTTCCTTGTTTTTTCGTCATTCTCAGCATTGCACAGACTGAAAGAAGGAGGGAGTACCAATCGGTACTCCCTCAGCCTATTGATATACCCGAATCAACAGATCAGACATAGCCCATAGAGCTGTTTCTCAGATAACGGACCTGAAGCTGATCTCTGTCATTGTAATTCAGGACGCCGTTGCCGTCCAGATCAGCCTTCATCTCAAAGTATGCCTTGCTGACATGGAGCTGATTCAGGATCGTGTTTTTAGCCGAAGCCGAACCGTTGAGATAATTATTCAGGATCGAGTAGTCATTCCCGTTGACCTTGCTGTCACGATTCAGGTCGCCGAGCTCATTGGTAAGCTTTGCTCTCAGGTACGATTTCTCTGCGCTGTTGAGTACACGGACGCGATAGCTTGCAAAATCCCATGTGCTGAGCGGCGCTGTATTGCAAAGGATCTTCTGCTTCGCTGCAGAGTTCATGAATACCGTATCAAACGTACTGCCCGTCGCATCAATGATATAATATTCGGAGTTGATGAGAACAACATTGAACTCATGTCCGCCGGTCTCCTGAACAAGCTGACCGTTTTGATAAACGAGGTTATAGCAATCCGTCCGCGCAAGATAATTGGTGGTCAGACCTGCTTCCGTAAAGAGCAGCGAAAGTGCTTCCGAATAGCCTTCACAGACCGTCTTGTTCCCCCAGAGTGCAGAGCCCGCGCAGTGCGTTTTTTGAATGTCAGACATGCTGTAACCCGGCTGAGGGCCGTAACCGACGATCCTGCCGTTCTGATAATACGGTCCCCATGCCTGTGTATCGTAGACGACACGGTTCTTCATATCACAAACGATCCGCGCTGCTCTCTGGACTTCCGGCATGCTGTTCGTAATACCGAGTCTGCCGTGCACAATATAAGATGCATAATAACGTTCATAGTTTTTGATCAGGTCATATTCATCCATCTTTTCATAGTTGCCGAGGATGAAGGCGGAAAGGCTGGGCATCAGGTACGGTTCCTGATTGCCGCGGCTGTACGTGATCTGGCTGCCGTTGACCGTTGCCAGTTTCATCGCACCGCCCCGCAGCAGCGTAAACGCGCTGTTCACGGAGCCTGCATTCGTCAGATTCGTGCAGCTTACGAAAGTCGTGCTGTCAATATTCGCCATATTGGAGCCGAAGGTCACAGTCCGAAGACCGGTGCAGTTTGTAAATGCGTCACGGTCTACATAAGTCACGGAAGAAGGAATGCTGACAGATTCCAGATTATGACAGTTTGCAAATGCATAACTGTTGATCTCCTTGACGTTATTATCAATGATAACCTTTGTGATCGAATCGCGCTTTTCGTTGGTATCAATGAACGGGCTGCGCCAGTTGCTGTCGATTGCAACAACCTTCTTGCCGTTGATCGTACCCGGAATACGGATGACGGTCGAATTGCCGATGTAACGATAAATTCTGACCTGACTGGAGTTATTCGGATCAGTCGAATACTGGAAATACCGGCTCGGATTGCTGACCATGTCGGAAGAATAATCCGCAGCAGACGCTGTGATGACGGCGCCCGCTTCCTGCAGAATGGACTGTGTTGCCGGCAATGCTGCGGAAATCAGCATCATTGCCGAAACGGTAATGCCTGTGATGCGTTTTCTTGTTTTGGTCATGATAATTTTTCCTTTCGTAGATCATTTATATTGAAACGGAAAACGGCTGCTTTCCGGATCAGCCAAGAATTACAGTTTGTAGATTTCTCATATATCTTTACAGTATTTTAGCACAATCCTGCGATTAGTGCAATAATATTAATAAATCTTTCATCTTTTTGCGGAATTCTGAATATAATATTCACATATATCGAACGATATTCTATACAATTGCACAATACCTCATCAAAGAAATCATCGCGTTCCGTTGGTGATGGGCGCTTTTTTCAAAAGAAAGCCAGCCCTGCAAGGAATAACCAAGCAGGGCTGACATATTGTATATACTTGAAAATGCTTGAAGTCAAGCTGTTTTCAATCGAAATTGTCGTATACGTCAATGTTCGAATATGTTATTCCTGATCCGGAATACCAAGCAAAAAACCGAGCAACCCCTTTGCTGCATCCTCTACGTTGATCGCATTGTCCTCGTTCCAGTCAGCAGCAGACTGATACAGGTCGGAACGCTCCGGTTCCGTAAACTGCTGAATCAAAATAGGTTCCGTGCTGCTCGGAAATCGCATCTTCCTTTTCATGGAAATTAAAATAGGTAACCGTCATCGGACCTTTTTTCATGAGCTTTTGCTTGACCGTCAGCGGTTCATCCAGGGGATAGCTTTCCGTATTCTGCAAATGTGCGATTGACTGATACCGCAGGGACTCATCCAGCGGCTGCATATCCGCGTGCGGTGCAGAATCACTTTCAGGGATCACACCCTGCCACGCAGCCAGAGAGAATGCCGTTTCCGCCGCCGAAGCTTCACGGTTGAAGCCTTCCGCGTCTGCTTCATGCTCACCGGCATACCACAGATCATCCGGATCGGTCGGGAAGCCCTGTCCGTTCGTGAATCAGATCAGATGCGATTATAGGCAGATCTTTTGGTCTGTCTGTTTGTCGTGCCTTTCTACCTGTAAATTGAACAGGAGTATGCCGTTGTCTCTTGAACATACTCCTGTATTCTTTCCTTTTATTGTTAGCTTAATGACATTAACCTCGAAGATAGGTCTGTTGTTTGAATATCAAGCATTGATTGGCAAGCTGATTGTTCCGGTGTTAAAGAAAAAACCGCATCTCCCCTCCGGTATCAAAAATGGAATCATTGAGTCCGAGCAAGTCGTTAGACTATTTTAGACTATTTGATCAGAAGGATCCGTTTCAGCAGCGTCAGATCCTTTGCGTCAAGAACGCCGTCGCCGTTCATGTCTGCAGCAGCCGGATTGTGCAGGACGTAATTCGGCCGCGCAGTCAGCCAATCACGCAGGCAGCGCACATCTGCGATATTTGTTTTGTAATCCCCATTGACATCGCCCGGCAGCTTTTCTGTATCCGGGATCAGCCAGCCGCCGTCATCGGTGATGAGGCAGAGCAGCGCGATTGTATTGCCGTAATAGCAATCCGAGCCGATCTCCAGCACCTCTTTGCGAATCGCGTCGTGAAATTCTGTATCACCCGCTGCGGCTGCGGAGACCATCAGCGGCGCAGTGAAGCAGAGGTCACTGTAATCCGCAAGCGGTCTTCCGCGGGTGAGCTCATAACCCGCCATGATCTTTTTCGGGTCACCGCCGCATTGTTCCTTCATGAAGGCAGTGACCTTTTCTGCATAAGCCTGTGCCTCGCCGTTCAGTCCAGTCGTGCTCCGCTGATTGAGCAGCGCATCTGTACCGATGCGCCACGGTGTCCGGCAGGCATTATAGTAGTAGTTGCCGTCGTTCTCATCCTCAAGGAAATTCTGCGGCGCGCCGTTCCAGCTGCCGATTCCGATCGGATTATAGACCAGAAAATCCGGCAGCAGCGGCGTTGCCTTGTTTGTGATATGATAGCGGATTACATCCATGATGCGCTCGTATACAGTGACCCAGTGCTGATCGCCGGTCACTGCTGCAAAAACCGGAAAATACTGCAAAGTGAAATCTGAGGATCGCGTCGCATCGGTGAACGGATAATCCTTGCTTTTCACATAAGTTGGCCAGCCCCCAGCTCCGTTTCCGGGCGGGAATACAGATTCGTATGTCTGATTCGGATCATGTGCCCAGTCTCCAAGCTGCGGCAGCCAGAACACCGGGTTGATCTCGTATTCCATAATATCGTCGATCACAAGCTTTGCAGCAGAAAAATAATCAATATCCCCCGTGCTGCCCCAGACCTTATCCGCAAGCAGCAGCGCGTAAGCAATATCAAGATCGCCGTCCGCTGCAGAATCCGCGCCATCAGTGTCAATCAGCGCCTCCCCGTTGTCGCTCTGCTGCCACGCCATGAGGTGCGGCCCGATGCTGCTCGGATGCGCCAGATAATACCGGTACATCCCGTCAAAGATCTCGTGCGCCTCGCTGTCATATTCCGACATGAGCACAGCAATCAGCATTCCATAGCCGTGTGCCTCAGAGACAGTCACTGCAACTGTTTCCTGTGCCTCCTCATAGGTCTGCTCCCCGTAGAACACATAGTACTGCGGGGTGTCCGGTGTGTAAGGGTTCTGTCGAAGATACGCATTTTTCCATTCCGCATAATAATTCTGTGTCTCAGCTGTCAGAGTTTCCTTCTGTTCCGCAGCCGACGGCATTCCGGTTACTGTCAGTGCTGTCATGCAGCCAAGTGCTGCTGCAATGATCTTTTTCATAGATATGACCTCCCCGTTTGTAATATATCTACTCCCCCTATATCCCTACTATAACACAAAACAGACATAATAGCAAGCCGCATTTCAAAAAAGCGCTCTTTTCAAGCAGCACATAGAGATCGTATTTTGCGCTGTTGGAGTATCTGATCAAAAAGCATTTCTGCTGCTCTTCGCGCCAAAAAGCATGCCGGTACTATTTTTATAGCAGGAAATACAGACAACTTTCCGGCATTCAGGGAGAACGGGCGCATAGTTGTCTGTACTGCGTACCTGATGCGACAGAACCTTTGCAGATTTGTTCTAATAATTAGGGAAACCACCAAACCGTTCCGGAAATCCTTGAACGAAACCGAAGAATGTGATATAATAGCGAACTGCGGTGTGTGAAGATTTCTGTGCGGATTGAAAATATGGAGAAAATTGCGCAGATACAACGATCTTCTAATCGCGAAGTCAAAAGACATACAGGAGGATACTATGGAATCAAAAAGACATTTGAAGCGTTTGGTTTCGGCGGCGGCAGCAGCGATCATGACTTTGTCATGCCTGTTCCCGATGTCCGGCGGAACGCTTCAGGCATCTGCGGCAGCGTCAAGCTTTACGGCGGAGCAGGGTGTTGCATGGGCAAAAGCCAGAGCGGCGGAACACTGGAACGTCGATGTTGACGGCGTTGCAGGCTGCCAGTGCGTTGACCTGATCAAGGCGTATTACAAATATCTTGGTTATACACCTGCAATTGCCAATGCTTATGAATATCTGACAATTGATCTTCCGAGCGGCTGGACACGGAATAAGACACCGAAAGCCGGCGATATCTTTGCATGGAAGAGCGGTTCATGGGGCCATGTCGGTATCGTGACTGCGGTGCACGGCGATACTGTCGATACCGTTGAAACGAATATTACCGGCTCAGATTACGGATATCCCGCGCAGACAGCCACGGAGCCGATCAGCAAGATCGACGTTTTCATTCATCCGAATTTCAAGGCAGGAAAGGTTTATTCGCCGCCCGCTCCCACCAAATCCGCAACCGTTTATGACGGCGTTTACAACATCGTCAATGCGGCTGACAATACCTATCTGAACTATGCATGGGCTGCCGGAAAGATCAACGGCGCGCAGCCGATCATTACCATGAAGAAGGACGGCAGCGATGAGCAGAATTTCTACCTCAAGCATATCGGAAACGGCAAGTATACGATCGGCATCCGGCACAAAGACGGCGGTTTCGTCAACTGCGAATGTCCGACGCCGTCCGATATCTATGACGGCGTTTCGCTGACGGGCAGAAAAGCGTATAACGATGATACGCAGTATTTCTACATCGTCAAGGACAGCAGCGGTCAGTATGTGATCGAAAACGGTCACAACTGGAAGTGGGTGATGACCGGCAACGGTACGACCACCAGTCCGGTAACGGTCAGCAGCTATACCAAAGCGTCAAACCAGCGCTGGAAGCTTGTGCGTCCCGACGGAAAAGCGATTGATATTATTTCCGACACCACTGCCAAGGCGACGTCCGAGACCACAAAACAGACGACCACAAAACCGTCTGATCCGATCAAATCCATCACCGGATACGGCATTGACGTTGCGGAGCATCAGGGCAATATCAACTGGAACTCGGTCAGCAACAGCAAGAACTATGCGATCATCCGCTGCGGCGTGACGCTGGACGGTTCACTCGAATACCGCGACGACTTCTATTTTTCAAAAAATTACACAAATGCAAAGGCAACCGGTATTCCGATCGGTACCTATATGTTCTCGCAGGCAACCACTATTTCCAAGATCGAGAGCGAAGTGAAGTCCATGCTGGCAACGATCAAGGGCAAGAGCTTTGAACTGCCGGTGTACCTCGACTTTGAGACCGATGCGCAGAAATATCTCAGCAAGTCCGCGATGACTGCAATCGCCTTGCGCGGCTGCGAGATGATCGAGGCTGCCGGATACAAGGCAGGCGTTTATGCAAGCGAGAGCTTCTTCTACGGCGGCGGCGCCGTACTTGATCCGGACACGCTGCGTTCAAATGGCTATGAGCTCTGGATCGCAAGCTGGGATCTTGAGCCGACCACATATCGCTATAAGAACAGCTGCGAGATCATGCAGTACAGCGAGACCGGTTCCTGCCCCGGCATTTCCGGCAATGTTGACCTTGATTACCGTTACGGCGGCAATACGGTTACACCCTCGCCTGAAACGAATCCGCCGAAGCATGCGGCTTCACAGAATATCGGTGAGGGTACTTACAACATCGTCAACAGCGACGGCACGTATCTGAACTATGCATGGGCTGCTTCAAAAATCAACGGTGCGTGCCCGATCATCACCATGAAGGGCGACGGCAGTGCAGAGCAGGTATTCAAGCTCAGACATGTCGGCAACGGCAAGTATACCCTCGCAATTCAGCATTCTGACGGCGGCTTTGTCAACTGCGAATGCCCGACACCGTCCGATATTAACAACGGCGTAAAGCTGACCGGCAGAAAAGCGTATAACGATGATACGCAGTATTTCTATTTTGCAAAAGACAGCAACGGTCAGTATGTCATTGAGAACGGTCACAATCCCAATCTGGTGATCACCGCAAAGGGCAACACCAGCGATCCGCTGACCGTCAGCAAGTACAACGGCTCTGCAAGACAGCACTGGAAGCTGGTTCCGATCAACGTCGAGCCGGTTCCCACTACTGCAACGACAAAGGCGGCCACCAAGACCACAACTACGACCACGACTAAGACCACGACCACAAAGACCACCACGAAGACCACCACAACGACTGCTATGACCGTTCCGCTTCCGCCGACCGGTCAGAATGTTACCCCGCGTACCTATACCATTTCCAATGCAAAGAACGGCTTTGTCCTGACGCATCAGAGCGATGTGAAGCTCGGCAATTTCCACCCGATCGGCATTGAGCTGAACGAGGGACTGGCATCGCAGTGCTTCACGCTGACACATGTCAACGGCGGCAAGTACACCCTGACGCTCGGCGACGACAGCTCGCTGTTCGTCAACTGCGCTGTCAAGAATCCTGAAGATGTCAAGGCAGGCGTCAAAATTTCCAGCTACACCAAGTATACCGACGGCACACAGTATTTCTGGTTTACACCTGCCGGCAACGGACAGTATTACATCCAGTGTTCGCTGGACAAGAGCCTTGTGCTCGCACCGAGCAGCGATGTCTGCGGCGCAGGTCTGGTGCTTCAGAAGTTTGACGGCAGCGCACTCCAGAAGTGGAACCTGACGCCCGTCAAGCCGGTTGAAGCCACGACAGCGAAGGTCACCGCAACAACGACGACAAAGACCACGACCTCTGCCACAAAGCCAGTCACCACGACCACCACGGCATATCCGGTTCCGGTTCCGGCAAAGCAGCAGAACATCACCCCCGGTGATTACAGCTTTCTGAATGCGCAGAACGGCTACTGCATGACACACCAGACCGCGTATTCGGTCAGCGCTGCACATCCGATCGGCATTGAGCTGAATGAGGATCTGCTGACGCAGCGCTATACGCTGAAATATATCGCAGACGGCAAGTATTCGCTGGCACTCGGTGACGATCCTGCGCTGTTTGTCAACTGCACCTGCAAGACTGCGGACGACATCAAGGCAGGCGTTGAGATCACCGGCTGGAAGGAATATACCGACGGCACGCAGTATTTCTATCTGACAGAGGTCGGCAGCGGACAGTTCATTCTCCAGAATGCACTGCATCCGGAGCTGGTCATTGCACCGTCCTCGGATCAGATCCGCAGCGGACTGACACTGCAAAGATATAACGGCAGCCCGCTCCAGAAATGGA
Source organism: Oscillospiraceae bacterium (assembly GCA_017523995.1). The sequence goes on from JAFWUX010000223.1 coordinate 72,044, forward strand.
AGCTTGTGAAGCGTCCGGCACTGACCACGACTGCTGCTGCGACCACTACAACTACCACAACCACCACGACCACTACGACTACCACAACCACCACGACCACCACGACTACTACAACCACTACGACCACCACAACCACTACGACCACCACAACCACTACGACCACCACAACCACTACGACCACCACAACCACTACGACCACCACAACCACTACGACCACCACAACC